>CAZGLZ010000036.1:0-31811 GCA_964526245.1 uncultured Chloracidobacterium sp.
TGTATCTTGGCAGATGCGCCCGTCCGGTCAGTTTAGAAGCGACGCCTTTCGGTTCGGTTTTGAGAGTTCGTCATTTGGAAATTGAAGCTTTTGAATCTAACGGCATGGCTGCGTCGCTGCTGTGAGACCCGATCCTCGGCCTTCTCGCCTACCTGCCTTCTCTGCTTCGCAAATATCTTTCGAGGAAAATGAGTAGAAAACTTTACGTCGGAAACCTTTCTTTTCGTGTTACCAGCGATGACCTTCATGAGCATTTCGCGACCGCCGGTGCGGTCGAATCGGCCAACGTCGTGATGGACCGCGAGACCGGCCGCTCACGCGGCTTTGGCTTTGTCGAGATGGCGACGGAGGACGACGCGACCAACGCGATCGCACAGTTCAACGGCACCGAGTATGACGGCCGCAACATGGTCGTCAGCGAGGCTCGCCCGCGTGAGGACCGAGGCGGCGGCGGAGGCGGCTATCGCGGAAACCGCGGCAACTTCGGCGGCGGCGGATACTAAGCCGAAGGTCGGTTGGTAAAGATCAAAAGAGACGCCTGGCGTGCCCTCACGTCCTGCGTCTCTTTTCGTTTTCAGGCAACGATCACTCGGACACGCGGCCGTTGAAGTTCACCAGCATCATTACAAGCTCGTCGATCAGCGCCACGCGGGTTCGTGTTTCGGGAATGCCGTTGACGAGTGCGGAGAAGATGACCTCTTCACCGCCGGTGGTCGTCAAGTAACCTGAAAGTGCAGAGACCTGATTGATGGTGCCGGTCTTTCCGCGGACGTTGCCCTCGCCGCGGGTTCCTTTGAAGCGGTTTCGGAGCGTGCCGTCCACGCCGCCGATGGTCAGGCTTTCGCGCCACGCCTGAGAGAACTTGCTCCGCTTGCCCATGTAATCGTAGATAGCGATCACCGAATCCGGCGAGACGAGGTTGTGCCGCGAGAGTCCGCTGCCGTCATATTGCATGAAGCTGTCATCGGCCGCACCGGCCTGCTTCATAAAGTCGCGGACGGCCATGATGCCGAGTTCGCTGCTGGTCCGGGAGCGATTGCCGTTCGCTTGCGGCATCTTGCGCCCGACCTCCTCGCCAAGCGTCCAGAGCAGCGTTTCGGTGTACATATTCTGGCTCGGCTTCATCGTCATCGCGGCTATCTGCGAGAGAGGCGGCGATTCGACCTTTGCGAGTTCGAACGCGATGTCGGTCGGTATCCGAGCCTTGTCGTTCATCGCGTAGGTGCGGCCCGTTACCTCAACGCCTTTTTCCTGAAGCCTTTGCTTGAGCAGGGAAACGAACATCTCAGCAGGCCGCGAGACGGCGATGCTGCCCGAATAACCTTCATTGCCGACCGGAAGCTCGCCGCTTATTTCGATGATGTTCTGGTCGAGCTTTTTGTGGATGCGAAGCGTCCGCGGCGAACCTGCGGCTACGGTTATGCAGCTATTCACCACCCGCACGACCAGATTGACCGGCGTCATCTGAGCACTGCACGAATAACCGACGGGCCCGGGCCGGACGGTCAAGGCGACGACGTTGTCATTTACCGGCAATGCCGAAACTTCGGCTCCGTAATAGAACTGAAGGTCGTCCCATTCCCATCCGGTCGGAAGCGGGCTGCCCGAAAAGTATGTTTCGTCGCCGATGATATCGCCCTCGATCTTCTTTACGCCGGCGGCGATGATCGCATCGGCAACGCGGTCGATACCTTTGAAGTAGTCGCCGCTGTGAGTGGTGTATGAGAGCGAAACGTCGCCGCGGCCGTAGAGACGAAGCGGCCCGGCAATGGTGCCGTCGCGCGCGGCTTCGCGTGAATAAATGGAGGTGACGAAGCGGAAATCCGGCGTCAGCTTCTCAAGAGCCGCCGCGACGGTGAAGTTCTTCATGTTCGAGGCCGGCATGAAGTACTTTTCCGGATTGTGCTCGAATATCACGCGGCCGTCCTTTGCCGAAACGGCCTTGAAACCGACCTGCCCGCGACGATACTCGGGCCTCGAGAGCACGGCCTGGATCGAGCTTTCGAGAGCCGCAAGCTCGGCCGACCTCGCCGGAGCCGACGAGACGGTTTTCGTGACCGGAGCTTGAGCGGGTGCTTCACAGATCGCCCCCGACAGCACTATCACGAACAAGAACGGGAGCAGAAGCTTTCTAGCAAAATGCGGTTTCATCATCTCGGCTTATATTAACCCACCATCACAAAGCGAACCAATTCTTCGCCTTGGAGGTGGAAAAAAAGATTGAGCGATCGCTGATCAAGTGATATTGTCTTGGGAGTTGCCCTTAATTGGCTGTTTTTACTTTGACGCCTCCGCCTCGCGCGGGAGCACTATTTTTTATGCGAACCCCCCGAGCTTTGAAGATCTTTGTTCTTTTTGCGTTTGCCGCGTTCGCCGTCGTGGTTTTTTCGGGTCGGTCCGAGGTCTCGCAGGCCAACGGACGTTACTCAAGCGGATCGATCGACGCGCCGACCGGTGTCCGTTCGACCGTCAATTTATATGCTACGAAGGTCGGAGTTTACTGGGACACCGTTCGCGGAGCAACCCTTTACCGGATCTATCGCAATACAGCCAACGACGCGAATACGGCGACCGATGTCGGAACCTCGGCGGGTAACTACTATTTTGACCTGACCGCGGTCGCTGGGCAGGCCTATTTTTATTGGGTCCGTGCCGAGAATTCGGTTACTTCGAGTTCATTCAGCGAACCGGCCTCGGGCCGCCGGGCGAATGGGAACGTCTTTCCCGGCCCGTTTCCACCGCTTGATCCGCCTCCGTCGCCCTCCGGCAACTCGGTGACAGCCGCAAAGGCGTCGCTCGGAAAAGCGCTCTTTTGGGACGAGCAGCTTTCCTCGACCAATACGGTCGCTTGCGGAACGTGTCACCGCCCGGAAGCGGGCGGCCGTGACCCAAGGACACTTTTCGGAGATCTAGCCTCGCGAAACCCGGGCCCCGATGGCACTCCCGATACTTTCGACGACGTTTTTGGTTCGCCGGGTGTTCCCAAGAACAACGCCGATGGAACCTATTTCGATTCGCCGCTTTTCGCCTATCGTCCACAGGTTACAAAGAGGCGTGCCCCGAGCTATTTGAATGCCGGATACACGCCGAACGGTTTGTTCTGGGACGGACGTGCAACCGGCGAGTTTCGTGACCCGTTAACGAATGAAGTGCTGATCGCCGCGGGTGCCAGCCTTGAGAGCCAGGTGCTTGGCCCGCCGGTCTCAGATATTGAGATGGCACACGGCGGAAGGGACTGGACTCAGGTTGCGGCCAAAATTGCAGCCGTCCGGCCGTTGATGCTTGCCGAGGACGTTCCGGGTTCGCTGCGGAACTGGATCGGCGGACGAAGCTATCCCGAGCTTTTCGAAGAAGCTTTTGGAACTGCAGAGGTTACTCCGGCCCGGATCGCTATGGCGATCGCGACCCATGAGCGGCAGCTTTTTTCGGATCAAACGCCTCTTGACAGATGGGGGGCGAGCATCGAGCAACTGACGCCGCAGGAGATGAACGGCCTTTCGCTCTTCGTCAATAAACGCTGTATCGATTGCCACACGGGATCGCTTCTTGCCGACAATGAGTTTCACAACATCGGCGTCCGGCCACAGCTAGAAGATCGCGGTAGAGGGGCTATAACCAATAACCCTGTTGACGATGGAGCATTCAAGACGCCGACGCTGCGAAACGTTGAACTTCGCGGGCCTTACATGCGCAACGGGCAGTTCCAAACACTTGAGGAGGTCGTCGAATTTTACAACCGCGGCGGCGACCATGATGCTCCCAATATCGATCGCCAGTTGATCAGAAACCTGCAAATGACCAGCCAGGAAAAGGCAAACCTGGTGGCATTTATGAAGCGGCCGATGACCGACATTCGTGTGCGTGATGAGCTTCCGCCGTTTGACCGGCCAAAGCTCTATACGGAGTCGAACCGGGTTCCGACGGTCGTTGGTGAAGGCCGGCAAGGGTTTGACGGAAAGGTCCCTAAGGCGATCGCCATTGAGCCGCCTTTCCTCGGTAACGGCAGTTTTACCGTGGCGGTCGAGGACGGAAACCCGGGAGCTCAGGCGAGACTCGTTCTTGATGATCGCGACCCCGGAATTGCCTTAAGCATGCCGGTATCGGGTTCGCTCGGCAGCGAGATCACGACGCTGAACGCCAACGGCCGTGGCTCGATCAGTTTTCCCATCCCGAACGACCAATCGCTCGTGAACCGCGTTTTCTACGGCCGATGGTATGTGACCGACCCGAACGCGCAGCATGGATTTTCTGTCTCCCGACGGATCACATTTCGCATTTTCAGCGATCAGCCGCTCAGGCGGGCCGCGGCTTTCGTAGATATGGACGGCGACCGGCGGACAGATATCTCGGTCTACCGACGGTCGGCGTCGCAATGGTGGTATTTGCGAAGTTCGGACGACCAGAACCGTGCCTTCGAGTTCGGCTCTGAAGATGTGAAACTCGTTCCGGGCGATTTCACAGGTGACGGCAAGACGGATATCGCGACGTGGGATCCGAGTGCGGGCGTTTGGAGCGTGCTCAGGAGCGACGATCTGACATATTACGCCTTCGGATGGGGCCAGGCGGGCGACGTTCCGGCCGTTGGCGACTTTGACGGTGACGGTATTCACGACCACGGGATCTTTCGGCCGGCAAACGGAACCTGGTACAACCTACGGTCGTCGGGCGGAGCGATATTCAAGCAGTTCGGAGCCTCCGGCGATGTACCGCAGATCGGCGATTACGACGGCGACGGCATTGATGACCTTGCGGTTTTCCGGCCCAACGGCGCGAATGGAGCCGAATGGTGGATAGATGGCAGTTCCGCCGGAGTTTTTGCAACGCCATTCGGGCTCGCGACCGATAAGCCAACGGCTGCGGACTTTACCGGTGACGGAAAAACGGATGCCGCGTTCTACCGCCCGGAAACAGGTGTTTGGTACGTTCTCCGTAGTGAGGACCTGAGCTTCTATGCTGCTCCGTGGGGTGCCGAAGGCGACATTCCCGTTCCCGGAGACTACGACGGCGACGGGAAGGCGGATCTTGCGATCTTCCGGCCGTCGACGGGTATCTGGTATATCAACCGAACGCAGGCAGGCATTGGTATCTTCACTTTCGGCGTTGGTGGTGACGAACCGGTTCCGGCATACAGGATACCTTGATGCGGAAATGCGGTTCAGGTCGATTCTCGCCGATCTGCTGCCAACAGTAATTAATTGAGGCTTGCGGGCTTAGATGTTATACTTTTTGGCGGAAATCCTTGCATTCCGTTGGTACGTTCCGGCACGCCTTGGCCTCGCCGTATTTTGTAAAACTTGAGGACCCGTTCTTAATGAATCGAATAAAGCTTTTCGCGGTTTTTGCGTTCGCCTGCCTTGCTGTTTTCTTTTTTGCGTCACGCGACAATATCTCGCCCGTTTCCGGGCAGGGCGTTTCGGGTTCGCTGCAGCCGCCGACGGGCGTTTCGGCCTCGGATGGCGACTACACGAGCAAGGTCGGCATCAACTGGGATACGATGCGCGGGGCGACGCTTTACCGCATTTACCGCAATACGGCGGACAACCCGGGCTCGGCGACCGAGGTCGGCACATCGGCGTCGAACCTTTTCTTTGATCCAACGGCCGTCGCGGGACAGCAGTATTTTTACTGGGTGCGTGCAGAGAACGGCGGAACGGTCAGCAACCTGAGCGCGTCCGACCAGGGAACACGAGCGACGGCACCGAACGCGCCGAGCATTTTTTACAGCCCGCTTGAGCCTCCGCCGGTTCCGGCCGGCAACCCGATAACAGCGACCAAGGCTTCGCTCGGCAAGGCACTTTTCTGGGACGAGCAGATGTCCTCGACCAAGACCGTTTCCTGCGGCACTTGCCATCGTCCGGCAACGGGCGGCTCAGACCCGCGGACGGTGATTGGCAGCAACATGGCACGCAATCCGGGCCCGAACGGAGTTCCGGATGTTCCGGGAGCACCGCTGCCGTCGCTTGACGATATATTCGGCTCGCCGGGTGTTCCGAAGAACAACCTCGATGGCACGTACGTCGAAGCTCCGTTCTTCGGCTTCCGCTTACAGGTGACGGGACGCAAATCGCCATCATATCTTAACGCCGGCTATGCGAACGGAGGGCTTTTCTGGGACGGCCGGGCAAGCGACACCTTCCGCGATCCGCTGACGAATCAGGTGATCCTGCAGGAAGGAGGAGCGCTTGAAAGCCAGGTTCTGGGACCGCCGCTTTCGGATGTTGAAATGGCACACGGAGGCCGCAACTGGGTGCAGGCAGCCGATCGCATCGCCAATTCAAGGCCGCTCGCACTTGCTTCGAACGTGCCGCAGTCGCTGGTCAACTGGATCGATGGAAGGACCTATCCGGAGCTTTTTGAAGAGGCGTTCGGCACGCCGGAAGTAACACCGGCAAGGATCGCTCTCGCGATCGCGACGCATGAACGGCAGCTTTTTTCCGACCGAACACCGTTCGACAAATGGGCGACGGGCGGCGGCGGGCTAACGGACGAAGAGGCGGCCGGGGCACAGTTCTTTGCCGGTAATACCTGTATTCAGTGCCACGACGGGCCGCTGCTTGCCGACCATCTTTTCCACAATATCGGTGTTCGCCCACCCGCCGAGGATCGCGGCCGCGGTGCATTTACGAACAACCCCGACAATGACGGGCAGTTCAAAACGCCGAACCTGCGCAACGTAGAGCTACACGCTCCGTTCATGCACAACGGCAAGTTCGCGACGCTCGAGGATGTAGTTGCCTTCTACAACCGCGGCGGCGACTTTGACGCCCCGAACATCGACCGCGGCGTGATCCGGCCGATGGGTATGACACCGCAGGAACGGGCGCAGCTCGTCGCCTTTATGAAACGTCCGCTGACCGATCCGCGCGTTCGCGATGAATTGCCGCCCTTTGACCGGCCGCAGCTTTATACCGAGTCGAACCGCGTACCGCAGATCACCGGAACGGGACGGCCGGGCGGCGGCGGGCTTGTGCCGCGAGCGATGGCGATCGAACCGCCGCTGGTCGGCAACCCGAGCTTTACGGTCGCAGTCGAGGACGGTGCGGCCGGAGCGAATGCGGTGGTCGTGATAGATTCGGCTGACCCGGGAGTCGGTGCGTCGATCCCGGCCGCGGGGTCGTTTGCACGCTCGACCGTCACGCTTTCCGGAACCGGCCGAGGTTCGGTCAGCCTGGCGATCCCGAACAACGCTTCGCTTGTTGGCCAAACATTCTTTGGCCGCTGGTACATTCCCGATGCTGGTGCGGCGAACGGGTTTTCCGTCTCGCGGCTGTTTACCTTCACGGTCTTTGGCGAGGCGGCAACACCGGCCGCTGCTACATTCGTGGATTTTGACGGCGACCGGAAAACGGACATCTCGATCTACCGGACGGCTCTCGGGCAATGGTGGTATCTGCGTAGCTCGGACAGCCAGAACCGGGCGTTCCAGTTCGGCGACCCGACGGACAAGATCGTCCCGGCGGACTACACCGGCGACGGCAAGACGGACGTCGCGGTCTATCGGCCCTCGGCGGGTTCGTGGTTCGTTCTCCGCAGCGACGATTTCAGCTTCTATTCGTTCCCGTTCGGTTCCGCGACGGATATTCCTGTTGCGGGAGATTTTGACGGCGACGGCAAGGCCGACCCGACCGTTTTCCGGGCGGACAGCGCGACGTGGTTCATTCTGAAATCGACAGGCGGGACGGACATCCGCTCATTCGGCGTTAACGGCGACATTCCGCAGATCGGCGATTACGACGGCGACGGGACGGCGGACCTTGCGGTCTTCCGGCCGAGCGGTGCGACCGGTGCGGAATGGTGGATCAGCCGCTCGACGGCGGGCGTGATCGCGGCTCAATTCGGGCTCGCGACCGATAAGCCGGTTGCGGCAGATTTCACCGGAGACGGCAAGACGGACATCGCCTTCTGGCGGCCAGACACAGGCTTCTGGTACGTGCTCAGGAGCGAGGATTCGAGCTTCTTCGCCGCTCCCTTTGGGGCGACCGGCGACATTCCGGCACCTGGCGATTATGACGGCGACGGCAAGACCGATTTCGCGGTCTTCAGGGCCTCGGTCGGCACCTGGTACGTGAACCGAAGCACGGGCGGTGTCGGCATCATCGGCTTCGGCATCGACGGCGATTACCCGGTCCCGGCGGCCTGGGTTCCGTAAGCAGGGGTCGGTGGTCAGAAGTCAGAAGTCAGAAGCCTGAAGTCAGAAGTTGGTGGTTTTACGTCTAGCTCCGGATAAGTTGGCTCGCGACAAGGGCAGAAACCCGACCTGTAGGGAGGGTGTCCTAAAAAAAGAGAAAGGTTAAGGGCGAAAGAAGAGTTTCACTTTCCTGTTTTTCCTTATTTGTGGTCAAAGACTATCCTTTTCCCGGTTCGCGAAATGAAGTTAGCTGGCTTTTTGGAAGCGATTCATTCTTCGGCCCATTTCGGGATTGGAAATGTTTCGGCCGCGTCTGACAAATGAAGCGATTCTAAAATGCCGTCGCCGTTTTGATCGGAGAAAACGAAAACCACCAGGCCGCCGCGCTGACCATTTCTGATATCGGCTGCAACCACCTTGTAGCAAAAGGCCTTCTCATTAAGGTCGAATGCAATTATCTCCCGCACGCTCCATTCGCGGCCCATCACATAGCCCACGCAGGCGGCTTTTTCCGCCGGATGCACGTCCTCGTCACAAATGGTCGAGAATCGCACAGTTTTCTTCGGAGTATATTTCGAATAGTAGAACCGCGGTTCTGACTCAAGCGGCTCTCGGGACTGCATGACGCGGAACTGCCGCCGGTCGAGCTGAATCCAACCGCTTTTCTTTACTACTACCGTTGGGGGGGCCGGTATATCGGCCGTCCGTTCTTCGACAAGCAGAATTGGAGCGGGCGCCTCGATATCCGAGGCCACAGCGACATCATTTTCAGAGGCGGTCGAGCAGCCCGCTATAACCAATAGACCAAGAACCAAGAAGAATTGTTTTCCGTTGCTCGTATCCATTATCGGAAATCCGTTGCTGTCAATTTGTCCACGGCATTCTCGACCTGCTCCGCGTCCCAGTACCCGTTACGGGCGTATTTCAAGTAAGCGACGTTGTTCTCCAAATCCGGCATGCGGACTAGGGCATCGGCAAATACACTTTTGTAGAACCTCGTGACGCCTTCGCGGAACTCGGTCCAACTAACCATTAGCGATTCTTCGGTAGACGATGCGTCCACCTTTACCAAATTTCCATCACGCGTAAAGGTAATTGTGTTCTCCGATTCCGTAAAATCGAACTCCTCAATACCCTTGGCCGCCTTGTTCAGATTCTCTACGATTCCCGAAAGACATATCGCAAAATCCAGAAGCGGAATCCAACCCCAATCAAATTCAAGTCGAGCAACGCTACAGTCAAGATACACGCTTCCCGGAAAGAAATAGTAGCGAAGTGACGCTTCATCTATATCCGTTGCAGATGCAGCCTCCGACCTCTCACTGTCCGAAAAATAGTACTCGATCTCGAACGTCATAGCTTCACATTTCCTTCGAGCCCAGGGCCTGTTGGGTCATTTTAGCAGGCGTGTCAAGAGGATTTGAGATTCCAGACTCTGCATTCATCCTTCTGCATTGGGTGAGCGGGCCCGTGAATTGGAGCCCTTCATGACGGTCGGGCCTCAGACACGGGTATTAGCCACATATCATTTCCCAGAACGCATTAATCATTCCGCATTCGAAGGGGCACCCTCCCAACAGGTCGGGTTTCTGCCTGTGTGAGGCTCGCTCGGTCTGCTGTTCATCATTCACCATTCACCATTCACCCATGGATGAACTGCCCTTCCTTACGTGCGGACTTTTGCATCCGTGGACAAAAAAAGAGGCTGCCCTTGCGGACAGCCTCGTTCATTCACGCTAAAGCGTGGTTATTCGCTTCCGACGAAGTTGAGGTTGGCAACGTCGGTCGTGATCGGCACCTGCTGCGGAGCAGGGAAGGTGTACCGTTTTGCCGAAGCACCGATGGTGTAGGTCTGCCCCGGAACCACGTTGTAGATGGTGTAGTACCCAAAGCTGGTCGTCATGACCGAACGGCTTGCGCCCTGACCATCCGTGATCGTGATTCGTGCCAGCGGAATGCCGTAGCCGTTCGCATCTGTCACGCGGCCTGATACCGACACGTTCGCAACGACCGAGCTTCCCGGAGCCTGGATCGGAACCGTCATCGGTTCGCCCGTCTTAAAGAAGCCGATGGTGGCGTTCTTCGTTGTCGGAGCACTGGTCGAGGTAAAGCGGAAGTTATACATCGTACCCCAGCGGATGGCGTTCGCGTTCGGGTTCTGTGCGAGCGTTTCTGTCGCCCAGCTTACCGAATCAGGCGTTTGGTTGACCGCCCACGGAGCGGAGCTGAAGCCTGCATTACCGACAGTTCCATCGCCGGTCCAGCCCGGATGCTGCGGCGGTGCGTGGAAACCGACGTTCGTCACCGAAACCCCGGCACCGGTCGGAACACTGAAGGCCCCGATCGAGCGATCGAGGTTGTGGTTGAAAATGGCGTATTCATACTGCCATGTTCCCGGCGACGTCTGCGTTACCTTGTAAGCAACAAAGAACGCACCGTCTCCGCCACCCGCAACTCTGTATTCGGTAACGGTCGCACCAGGCCATGCATGAACGGCCGGCTTTTCGCGAACGGTACTTTCGGCCGGTGAGAAGGTGAACGAGCCCGCCGAACCACCGACCGTATAGCGGCGGTACGACATGTTGTTATACATGTTGCACTGCGTCGGGTTCGAGAGGCACCACTGATATTCGTGCGGCGTTACGTACTGTGCCTCGGCATAGTAGCGAGCACCCTGGTTGATGTCCGTCCGGAGGTCGTCGATCTTGGTCAGGATGCGGTGATCCGGGCCGAGGTGAGTGTGTCCGGAGTGGTTGTTCGGCGGTGTCGCTGAGTCGCCACGCGGATAAAAGCCGGTGAACGGGTTCACCCAGGCACGCGAACCAAGGCTCGGGCCGGCATTGAGGCTCGCCGAATACGGGTCCGAACATCCGGAACCGAGGCGGCTGCCGCCGACGCCGTTACAGCCAAAGCCGCAAAGGTTCTGCGTCAGAGCTGTAAAGGCGTGCTTCATGCTCGACTGTCCGATCTGCTCGAAGGTCAGTTCGCCGTTCGAACCGCCGCTCATGCGATACATATTCTGCGGGATGACCGGGTGGTCGTTGCTCGGAAGTGCGAACCAGTTGAGGTCCACCGTTCCGGCGTTGCACGAGTTAGTTCCGACGGCGAGACCGACGAATCCGTTGCTCGCGCTTCCGAACTGTGCGAGGCCGTAAACATCACCGACGATGACGTCCGGGCCGGGAACCGTTCCGGCGTTGTCTTCCATGCCGTAGCCGGCCGGAAGCTTGCCGCTCTCGACGCCGCCGTTAACGAGGCGGGCGGTCTCGATGGTACGCATCTTGGTCGAGATGTTGATCGAACCGACGCTCTTTCCAGCTGCATCGGGCCGTTCGAGTTCGGCGGCAAGGTCATCGGAGACAAGAACGCGGGCAGCCTTAATGGTGATCGTGCGCGTTTCTGGATCGAAAGCGAATTCCGGCCCATCGACGTTAAAGAAGTGGAAACCGGTCTTCGAATCACGCAGGATCAGCTCATATTGGCCGCCGGCGGGAAGGCTCTCGATGGCAAGGCGTTCGTAAGATTCCTGCAGCTTTGCCGGCAGGTTCGCCTTCTGCTGCGGGTGGATCGGCAACATGCTCGGGATCGTTCCGCGGATCTCGTTGTTGAAAACGAGCATCGCAAAGAACGCATCCTTTTCGGCCTCAAAAGCAAGGCTCTCTGTGCGGGAGATGCCTTCGGCCCCGGAAAGCAGCCCGAGGTCAACGTCAAGAGCGACGCTGCCGTTGGCTACGATCATCTTTTCAAGCAATCCGGACTCGGAATCCGGACCGGCGACTGTGCTATTTTCAGAGAACCCGAAAATCGCAGCGAATACGGCGCAAATGCCGAGGACCGTAAAGATGGTACGGAACCGGCTGCCCAGCAACTTTTTCTTCATCAAACTTCTCCTAACGTTTCTACCCTTGGATTAACAAAGCCCTGACCAGCGAAGCGGATGAGGCGCTTAGATTGAAAGGAATCGGCATTAAACTTTATATCACATCAGCCCACGGGTCAATAAGCGAAATTTTACAATTTTGACGCTTTCGCCGAAGCGGCTTCGACCGTCCGTCATAAGTCGGAGGGCTGAAACTCGCGGATGCAAACGGCGGGCTTTTCTGGTTACTTGCGGCTCAGGGAATCAGCATCCGATGTGGTTTAATTTGAGAAGGGCACAGCGGCACATTTTCTCCCGTTGAATTAAACGCCGATGGCCCGCTCCGTTCCAAGATGAAACCCGGCTGCGAAGGAAAAGAGAACAAGGGAAAGAAGCGTGCCGAACTGCCCGTGATCGCGTCTTCGGGCGGTGCGAAACCGGAGATCGCCAAGTCGCGGATGGGCCGCTGGCGTGCCGGTGCGCTGATCGCACTGCATATCCTAATGGCCGCCCATATTGCCCAGTGGCTCTACACGGGCAGCACGGTCTCGCCGATCGAGCCTTCGGAGACGATGTGGACGCTCCAGCAGGGAGCGGTAAACGCCGGTGCCATTTTCTTTGCTCTTGCGATCATCGCGACTCTGATACTTGGGCGGTTCGTCTGCGGCTGGGCATGCCACGTGGTCGCGTTGCAGGACCTTTGTGCGTGGATGCTGAAAAAGATCGGGCTGACGCCGAGGCCATTTCGCTCGCGGCTGCTTATCTTTGTTCCTTTGATCGCCGCCCTGTATATGTTCGTTTGGCCGACGGTGCTGCGGGCAATAACGAAGCCGGAAAGCGAGCCGCTCATTCCGCCCTTCAGCAATCACCTGATAACGACCGAGTTTTGGGCGACCTTTCCGCCGATCGAGGTGGCGATACCGTTCCTCTTCATCTGCGGTTTCATTACGGTCTATTTTCTCGGCTCCAAAGGCTTCTGCACCTACGGCTGTCCTTACGGCGGGTTCTTTGCCGTAGCGGACAAGTTCGCTCCCGGCCGGATCCGCGTTACTGATGCCTGCAATGAGTGCGGTCACTGCACGGCTACGTGTACGTCAAATGTGATCGTCCACGCCGAGGTCAAGAAATACGGAATGGTCGTCGATCCGGGCTGTATGAAGTGCATGGACTGCGTCAGCGTGTGCCCGAACGATGCTCTCTATTTCGGATTCGGCAAGCCCTCGGTCGCGGTCAATACGGAGCCGTCTGCAAAGTATTCTTTGACCTGGCCCGAGGAGATATTTGCGGCGGCGGCGTTCGTCGCGGCGTACTTCGCCATCTGGAACGTTTATCAACTCGTGCCGATGCTGATGGCGATCGGCATCGCGATCATTACGGCTTTTCTGGCGGTCAAGACATTGCATCTTTTCCGCCGCGAGAACCTGACTTTCTATCGCTGGAGCCTACGCTCGAAGGGAAGCCTGACGCTCGCGGGATATCTTTTCATCGCCTTTGCCACTGCATGGATCGGGCTCAATGCCCACAGCGGCTGGGTCCGTTATCACGAATCGGCAGGCACGCGGGCATTTGAGAACATCCGCGTGCCGGACGAACTCGCACTTCTGCAATCGAACCCGCAACCGTGGCTTTCACTCGCCGATCAGGGCAACATCACCGAGGGCCGGCGGCACCTGCAGCGGGCGGCCGAGATCGGCCTCTTCACGAACACCGATGCGATGCCGAAGCTCGCTTGGATGGAATATCTCGCGGGAAATAAAGACAAAGCTCTGGAGCTGCTTTCTTCGGCTGCCGATCGACAGAGCGGCCAGCAGCGGGCACTTAGCCTCTACTATCGCGGGGCGATCCTGAATCGCTCGGGTAGGTTCGAAGAAGGGCTTCGGAGCCACGGGGCGGCACTCGCCGAGCGGCCGGACCTTTCGATCGCACTTGAGGACAAGGGCGAGTCGCTCTGGATGCTCGGGCGTCGCGAGGAAGCGGTCGCAGCCTGGCAAGAGGCGATCCGGCAGCGGCCGAATCTGCCGATCGCGAGCAATTTTATTGCAGGGGCGGCTGCGTCGAGCGGCAACGCTCAACTCGCGAGCGAACTTGCGCAGATGGCCGACCGGGCGACACCGCGTGATCCGCTTTTTCAATTCATGCTCGGCCAGCGACTACAGAATGTCGGAATGGCGGGGCTTGCCGAACGCCGCTTCGAGGCTGCATTTGCCGCCGACCCGACCCTTCGCGGCCGCCGCAGTTTTCCGACAGCGCAACCGCGTTAGTCTCGGCGATTTTTTGAACGCGGATAAGGCGGATTGGGCGGATCGGACGAATCCGGCTTAGAGCTCAAAAAAAGCGAACCGGGCGGAATCGAACAGAAGATATCCGCTCGTATCCGCCCGATCCATTAGATCCGCGTTCCAAACAGCTCAGCGTAAAGTCATACTAAGCAGCTGTTCCAGCATCTCATTTACATTTTGAATATCCGCAATCGCGGCAGAAGTCGCAGCCCGAGGCGTGTTCGAGCTGGCCGCGGCACTCGGGGCATTCGCCGATGAGCGTCGCCATTTCGCTATAGATCTCCTCGGCATCGGTTTCAAGGTGCATGCCTTCGGTGCCGGGCACGACAGCCGCGACTCCGGCCCGCTGTTTCTGCAGTTGCCGCTCCGAGGCCGGAAGATTCTTGAGCCGCCGGTCGGTCAGCATCAGGCACTCGGCCACGGCTTGTTCGGGCGAGGTCAGCAGCCGTTCATTGAACCAAACGGCGTTCGTGCCAGTCACCTTGTTCAGGCTTCGGGCGACCTCGCGGACCTCGAACCCGCCGCGGAGCATCTTTGACGCAAGCAGGCCGACGCCTTCGCTGATCGGCCCGGTCGCGAACACCTCAAGCACCTTCTCGCCGTCGTGGTTTACCGTAACGTAAAGGTTCTGATTGTCGAACGGGATCCGCCAGGTCGAGCCCTGAAGCTCACGCGGCCGCTCAACGCGTGCCGACGCCGAGAGATCCACTTGAACGGATGTCTCCGCGTCTCCGCGTCCCTCGCTCTCCGGGTCACTTTTTTTCTCGGTGCTCATCGCATTCAGCACCTGCCCTTCGCGGCTGCCGTCGCGGTAGTAGCTGACGGCCTTGCAGCCAAGTTTGCGGGCGAGGTGATAAAGAGCATCGACCGATTCGAGCGTGTCGTCGCGGGCACCGTTGCAGGTCTTCGAGATCGAGTTATCGGTGTGCTTCTGAGCTGCGGCGAGTACCCGGACGTGTTCATCCGAACGGATGCCCATCGCCGAAATAAAATGCGGTGGGAGTTCCGCTTCGTGTTCGACGACGTGCTCGGCCGCCTGCTTTATCGATTCCTCATCCGTCTGATCGACCTCAACGCCGAGTGCTCTCGCCGCTGCGGTGTGGACATAGGTCCGCGTGCCGAGCGTATCCTGCCGGACGTAAGCCCAGGAGAAATTCGGCTCGATGCCCGAAGACGTTTCGGCGACGAGCGAGATGGTTCCGGTCGGTGCGATGGTCGTCACCTCGTAGTTTCGCGGCGTCAGCGGCACATCTTTCGCGATGCCGATCTCGTCATAGAGAAACTTTGCATAGGCCTCTTTGTTTGCCTCAAGTTCGGGGAAAACACCCTTTTCGGCACCGATGGCGAGCGAAGCGTTCCATGCCTCTTTGCGGATGAAGCCCATCACGCGCTCCATAAGCTCGAGCGAGCGATCGCTTCCGTAGGTGATGCCGAGCTTGAGGCAGAGATCGGCAAAGCCCATGATGCCGAGCCCGACCGGCCGCGTCCGCTTGACGACGTCCTCGATCGCCGGAAGCGGGAAGTAGCCCGCGTCGATGACGTTGTCGAGAAACCGCGTCGAGAGCCGCGTCACTTGCCCGAGCCGGTCCCATTCGACCGAGGAGTCGATGTCGTCCGTGCCTTTCTCTTCGTCATAGAACTTCGCCACATCGATCGAGCCGAGGTTGCAAGAATTATTGAAGTGGAGCATCTGCTCGCCGCATGGGTTACAGGCAAAGATCGGCCCCATCGAGGCCATCATGTGGTTGTGGCGATTGACCTCGTCGATAAAGATGATGCCCGGTTCGGCGTATTTATGTGCCGAGGCGATGATGCGGTTCCAGATATCCGGTGCATAGACCATTCCCGGCATCGGCGGTTCTTCGATGGTGCAGCCCTCAAGGTCGGCCGCTTCGAACGCAGCCTTATCGGCAAAGGTGACGGTCGAGCCGTCCGGCCGGCGGTAAACTTTGTAATCCTCACCCGTTACGGGATCAAAGACCGATTGCTGCCAGGGCTCGCCGTTGAACTCGGTTTGGAACCAGACCTTGCTATCGACAGCGTCCATGAAAAGATCGGTGACGGTCACAGAAATGTTGAAATTCGTCAGGCTCGTCTGGTCGTTCTTGGCGTGGATGAAGCGAAGAATGTCCGGATGCGTGACGGCGAGTATGCCCATGTTCGCACCGCGGCGAACGCCGCCTTGCTTTACGACCTCCGTCGTCTGGTTGACGATGTTCATGAACGAGACCGGGCCGCTCGCAACACCGCGGGTCGAATTTACCATCGAGCCCGCCGGCCGCAGGAATTCATAGGTCATTCCGGTGCCGCCGCCGGTCTGATGGATAACGGCGACGTTCTGGGCGTGTTCCATGATTCCCTCGATCGAATCCGGAACATTGAGCACGAAGCATGCGGCGAGCTGGCCCTTGGGCTTACCGGCATTGACCAGGCACGGAGTGTTCGGGATGAACTCGCGGCGGAGCATCACGGCGGACATATCGCGGTAGAACATCGACTGAGCCGTCGGGTCCTTTTCCGCACGAGAAACGTGGCCGACCACGCGGCGGACGATGTCTGCCCAGGTCTCTAGGGCTTCGCCGTGTTCGTCCTTGATGGCGTATCGCTTGGCTACGACCTTCTGGGCGTTTAGCCCAAGCGGGCGAGCCTCAATGCCCGGTGCCGCTCCCGTTGCTCCGTTTCCGTTAGAGACAATGCTCCGTCCGCCGGTCTCAATGGCTGTGCTCATTCTCCGTTTCTCCTGTTAAAGTAGTTTAGATTTTAAGGCTTTTGGGCCGGAGTTTCTATCCGAAGCGGGCGAAGCAGGAAAATTCGATCGAAAGGCTTCGGAGCCGGCCGGGTCATTTGCCGTAAAGGGGAACTCGTCCCGAGTGCTTCAAATCCTAACCCCGAAATGTAGTAATGTCAAGAACTTTTTCACACTACATCTTGTGGTAAGTACAATAAAAGCAACACCTGCGGCCGTAACCTAATGTAAAGGCTTAAGTTCCGTCCTTGCCGGAAAATTTCGTCAAACAGCGGCCGGTTTGACTTTGGCAAAGGCCATTTCCGACACTCTAACTAATGGATAAGTTGATACATGCGACGGCGGCCGATGGAACGGTCCGCGTCATCTCAGCGGTAACCACGGGTATCGTCGCCGAGGCGATCCGGCGGCACGGCACCTCGCCGACCGTTTCCGCCGCACTCGGGCGAATGCTTACGGGAACTCTCTTGCTCGGCTCAACGATAAAGGAATTTGACCGGCTGACGGCAAAGATCGATTGCAGCGGTGAGGTAGGCGGCATAACGGCCGAGGCGACGAGGATCGGGACGGTCCGCGGCTTCGTCAAAAACCCGATCGCCGAGCCGCCACCAAAGGCCAACGGCAAGTTTGACGTGAGCGGGATCGTCGGCGAAGGGACATTCGTTGTGATCCGCGAGGCCGGTTTCGAGATCGGCTTTCGACCGGAGCCTTACGTTGGCTCGGTGCCGATCGTTTCCGGCGAGATAGCCGAGGATTTTGCTTATTATCTGGCGAAATCCGAGCAGATTCCCTCGGCGGTCCTGCTTGGCGTTCTGCTTCAGAATTCGGAGCCGTTCGTTGCGGCCTCGGGCGGTGTGCTGATACAGATGATGCCCGGTGCGAACGACCACATCGTGACGATGATCGAGGACACGGTCAGCCGTGCTCCGCATGTGACCGAGTTGGTGAAAGAAGGTGCCGGCCCGGAGGACCTTGCCCGCGTGGCTTTGGGCGTTATCGATTTTGAGGTGCTCGATGAAAGGCCGGTCAGCTTTCAATGCACCTGTTCGCTTGAAAAGGCCGCGGGAATGATCGCCGCTCTTGGCGAGGCCGAGATCCGTGCAATGATCGAGGAAGAAAGCGGGGCCGTAATGAACTGCGGCTTTTGCAATGAGACCTATGATCTAACAAACGCCGATCTCGCGAAACTGATTTCAACACCGGATTGATGCTCACCGAACGCGAACGGGTTGGGTCCAGGCGAGCTTGCCGTTCGATTCGTAGATCTTTGCGCGGACGTAGCCTTCGTCGCCCTTGAATTTATAAACGGCGGGATTTTCGAGCGATTCCGCGATCACGCGGCCACCTTTGCCGATGAACTCTACGCGATAGCGGCTGGCTCTTGCGGGCTTGATCTTAATAGAAATGCCGGTTCGGTCGATCAATAGCTCCTCGAGTTCGACGCCGGTCGAGCCGTAAAAATCGCCGCGGTCGAGCGCCGCGAGGATGGCTTCGGGCGTGAGTTCCGCCGCACGGACATAGACCCAAGCCTGTCCCGGCAATGCAGCAGTGCGGTCGCCCGGCCGGGTGAAAGTATGAGAGTCGTCATCGGCGATGCCGTAGATCATCATCCCGCCGGTAAGGAGTTCATCCCAGATCGCTTCGACCGAGGGCGAGCCGCCGCCGCCAAGGTTATTGACGAGCGGGTGGCCGTTATAGACCTCCATCAGGTTGATGTTCTTAAGCTGGCGAATATCGGCTGCCGTAAGTGCCCAGCCGAAATTCGGGTGATTTAGCTGCGGAACACCGCCCTTCGCCCGGACGCCGTCGATGTTTTTCTGTAGTGTCGCGACCGCACCGGAGAGCCGGTTCGGCATCACGACCTCGCGAAGCCCAAGCCCATTGATGTGGTATGGCTTTCCGCCAAAGCTGTCCGTTACTTCCTGGCCGGAGATGATCAAAAACGCGTCACGTTTGCCAAAAAGGGCATTGAGCGGAGCGACCTCGGTGATGTACTCATGGTCGGTGATCACCACGAACTGGTAACCGTTTCGCCGGTACCATTTGACGACCTCGTCCGCCGGGCTGTCGCCGTCGCTATTGCTCGTATGCGTGTGCGTATTGCCCTTGTACCAGTTCAGAGGCTTGGCGGCCGTCTGTGCCGCCGCCTGCCCGGCCAGGACCACCGCCGCCATTATCAACCCAAGAATTCTTTTCATTGCACCTATATTAGACGCGATCCTGAGAGGGTCAAGGACAAAAGCGGGCTGTGTTAATCTAATGGTCGAAATTGCCTGAGCTTCGTATAACAGAGATATTTCTTTCGGTGCAGGGCGAGTCGTCGCATGCGGGGCGGCCGTGCGCTTTCGTGCGGCTGACGGGCTGCCCGATGCGGTGCGTTTGGTGCGACAGCGAATACACATTTACGGGCGGCGAGCGGATGAGCTTTGAGCAGATCTTCGAGCGGCTTGAGGAATTCGGTCGTCCGCTGGTCGAGGTGACGGGCGGCGAACCGCTCGCGCAGAAAAATGTATTTCCTTTCATCGCGGAGCTTTGCGACCGCGGCTACGAAGTGCTGATCGAGACCGGCGGATATGTTTCAACCGAGAAGGTCGATCCGCGGGCAAAGATCATTCTGGACGTGAAATGTCCCGCCTCCGGTGAGGCCGAGCGGAACCACTGGCCGAACCTCGAGCTGTTACGGCCGGATCGCGACGAGGTCAAGTTCGTGGTCGCGGACCTCGCGGACTGGGAGTTTGCGAAGGGCGTGATCGCCGAGTATCATCTCGAAAAACGAGCGAAGGAGATTCTTATCTCGCCGGTCTTCGGTATCAAGAATTTGGCCGAGATCGCCGAAGCGGTCGCGGCGAGCGGGCTCAGGGTTCGGCTGAACCTTCAGCTTCACAAATATATTTGGGGCCCGGACGTTCACGGGGTTTAGACGTCGTAAATCGTGAATCGTAAATTGAACAGGAATCCGAGACGTGACCAATGCCAGCGATCTCTTGTTCTTGCAATTTCCAATGATCCAATTTTCAATTGACAATTTTTTCGAGACGCTTCGGTAGATATTCATATGAAGAAGATCACTTTCGTTGCAGTGTTGTTGGCTTTAGTTGCGGTTACGGCGATGGCTCAAGCGAGGCCGCAACCGGCAAGTCCTTCGGGGCCTTCGCTTGATGAGCGGATCAAGGCGGAGATCGGCGACTTTAAGGGCAAGGTCTGGATCTATGCCAAGAACCTCGATACGGGCAAGGAATACGGCATGCGGGCCGATGAACAGGTGCGCACGGCAAGCACTATCAAGCTGCCGATAATGCTGGAAGTTTATCGGCAGGTGGCTGAGGGAAAGATCGCCTGGACCGATCCGATCGAGATAACAAAAGCGGTCAAGGTCGGCGGTTCGGGCATTCTTTTCGAATTTACCGATGGGACGAAGATCGACGTGAAGACGGCGATGACGCTGATGATAGTCCAATCGGACAACACAGCGACGAACGTCATTCTCGATAAGGTTTCGAGCAACTCGGTGAACGATTTCATGGCTAAGCTCGGGCTGAACGACACGCTCTCGCTCCGCAAGATCGGTGGCGGCGGCGACGCAAAGGCCTGGGACGAGCCGGTCAACAAGCTTTTCGGCATCGGGCGTTCATCGCCGCGGGATATGGTCAAGCTGCTCGAGATGCTGGAGAAAGGCGAGGTCGTTTCAAAGGAAGCCTCGGCCGAGATGATCGCGATATTAAGACGGCAGCAGTACAAGGACGGTATCGGCCGCAACTCGCTCGACACGGTGCCGGTCGCGTCAAAGTCCGGCTCGCTCGACCGGCTGCGTTCCGACGTCGGCATCGTTTACACACGCCGCGGGCGGATCGCGATGGCGATAACGGTCGATGACATGCCGGTCGTGCAATACATAATGGACGACATTGGAAATGAGTTGATCTGGCGGCTGTCGCAGATCCTGCAGGAAGGTTTGGCGAGGTAGAGCGACGCGGGGACACGGAGACGCGGGGACGCGGAAGCGGTTTTTTTAAGCTGTTAGCTCTAAGCTATAAGCTGTTAGCCGTTCATAAATAGATGAGATGTTCGATCGTTCTAGTTTCAGGAGGAATGGATTCGTGCGTCACGGCGGCTATCGCGGCGGCCGAGAACGACGAACTCGCGTTGCTTCATATTTCGTACGGGCAGCGGACGGAGGCTCGCGAGCGGCAGGCGTTCAATGATACAGCGGATCATTTTGGCGTCGCGAAACGGCTGGATGTTTCGATCGAGTATTTGGCGAAGATCGGCGGTTCATCGCTGACGGATGATCGTATCGAGGTTACCGAGGCCGACCTCGAATCGCAAGATATACCGACGAGTTACGTGCCGTTTCGCAATGCGAATATGCTCGCGATCGCTACAAGTTGGGCGGAGGTGTTGGAGGCGACGGGCATCTACATCGGCGCCGTTGCCGAGGATTCGAGCGGATATCCGGATTGCCGGCCGGAGTTTTACGAAGCATTTCAGCAGACAATAAACACCGGCACAAAGCCCGACACGCATATCGAGATACGTACCCCGATCATTTATCTTTCGAAGGCCGAGATCGTCAGAAAGGGTATCGAGCTCGGAGCACCGCTTCATCTCACATGGTCCTGTTATCGCAATGAAACGCTCGCCTGCGGCACGTGCGATTCCTGTGCATTGCGGCTACGCGGATTCGAACAGGCCGGAGTCAAAGACCCGATCGCCTACGAAGCATCATGATGCGTTTATATGGACATCAATGCATCAAATCACTACAATTGAACTATGAGAACGACGATAACATTGGACGACGATGTAGTTAGAACGATCCGCGAAGAGATGAAAGCCGGTAGCGGCAAGACCTTTAAGGAAGCCGTGAACGAGCTCATCCGCTCGGGAAGGTATTATCAAGAAGCGAGTGCTGTGAAAAAGCGAAAGCCATTTAGAGTTATGGCTAAGTCTCTTGGTGTTTATGAACACCTAAACTACGACAAAACGAGTGAGTTAGTAGCACGGCTCGATACCGAAGAGTTCATCAGAAAAGACCGCCGAAAGAAATAAGCCTGGGCATATGTTTTTTCCGGATATCAACGTTCTTGTTTACGCTTATAATTTGGATGCTCCCCAGCATTCGTCGTGTGCACGATGGCTCGAAACTGCGATGAACGGCAACGCTCCGGTGTGTTTCTCGTGGCACACAATAATGGGCTTGATCCGAATCGTGACTACGGTCAAGATGATGCCAAAGGCGTTGACCGCCCGGGAGGCGATGGACATTGCAGACGCGCTACTTTCTGCCCCGGTTTCGAGAATGATCGATCCAAGTAGCGGGCATCACGCGATATTTCGCAAGTTGGTTGAGGAGACGGGAATATCCGGTGCTCGATTGGCGGACGCTCATATTGCAGCTCTTGCGATCGAGCATGGAGCAACGGTGGTAACGACCGACCGAGACTACAGATCATTTCAAGGCCTGAAGCTGATCGATCCGCTTGTAGTTTGAGGGGTCGACTGCTTGCTTAAGCAGGCGGTTCTGAATGCTGATCGAGGGTTTCGATCTTGAGTTTTTCGAGTTCTTCTATTCGCCGTTTTAGAGCAGCGATCTCTTCGTCGATCTTCTCCGCTCTATTATCGTCTCCGGCACTCAGCCGATGAAAGACGGGCGTTACGACCGTAAGGGCTGCGATGAGGATCGAGAGAACGCCCATGGTGCGGAAAACGAGGTCGCTCTCGCCTTCGGGTTCGAACCACATCAAATAGAGAATGATCGCTGCGAGCAGGACGTCGCAAACTACGGCGAAGGTGTAGGTCCATGCAAATCTACCATCGAGCCGGGCGAGCCGGAGCAGCGAGAGGTGCGAGGCGACGATGGCGCCGATTACAAGGGTCATCGTTGTCTTAATATATGTTTCGTTGTCATCGAGCACGTTCCAGATGATAAGGAAAAGTGCGAGTGCGGAGATGACCGAGAGGGTGATGCCCGCGAGTGGAAGCCTGCGGCCACGGCCCGCCTCATAGCATGCTCCGCAGGCGAGCCCGAGAATGCTCGTCGCGGTCACGGTCAGCGTGGTCATCAGCACGCGAACCTCGATCTCGCCAAATTGGCCGAACAGGATAACGGCGATGCCGATCACGGCGCTCACGACGACGGATGCGATGAGCGTGTTCAGGAATATCTTGCGGGTATTCATTTCGCGCCTCCAGCGGAAATTTACTCTTTTGCGGCAGGAATGCAAGTCCGGGCAACCCGACCCGTTCAGTAAAACAAGAGCGCATGAGCGGTCGGACAAACTAACGGAAATTCTGAGCAATAAAGGAGGATGAGATGAAAGCGGTGCAAACGGGTGTATTCGGGATGTTGGTGATAGCAGTTAGTATATTGGCGGCAGTTGCACAGGCCACGTCGGCGACGGGGACAATTACTGAGAGTAGTGCGGGTAATGTGCGGATCGGAATGACCATTGCCGAGGTTCGGAAAGCGGTCGCACCGCTGAAGCTTGAGCGAACGAGCGACGGCGAGGGCGTTGCCCTGATCGCCGTAAAGAACGGTGAAGAGTCCGTGATGACGATCTTTGCCGGCGAGGAAGACCGCGATGCGAAGATCGACGAAAAAGCAAAGGTCGAGTACTTAATGGTCTGGGATGAAAGCTACCGGACGGCCGCGGGAGTTCATCCGGGAATGAAGATCGCCGAGGCTGAAAAGATCTACGGCAAGGTTAAACAGATCATCAGAAGTGAGATCGAGTCTCGCGAATATGTGACCTTTACCAACCACCCCGCAGGGATCGAGATGCGAATTCTCGGCAACGACGACATGGCCGGCGTTTATGCCAAGGGGTCTTCGAGAACCGACAAGTATTCTGCAGCTGCGTATATCTTCACGATCGACATCGATGGGTTCGCAGCGGCTAGAACGGGCAAGCGAACACCGGAGTTCACGAGCGTCTACACCGACCTTACAAAGGGCTGCGAAGAGAAAGGCGGCGAAGAAGGCGGGCACGTCTCAACGTTCTGCAAAGGGCCAGGCGGATATCAGATCCATTACTTCGATGCCGCGATGATCTATCAGCTCAACGTCGCCGATGCGACCCGCGAGTGGGAAGAGCCGGTCCTGAGCTTCGGGCTTAATAAGCTGAATGCGGTCGGCAGGGTCGAATGGAGATTGGCAGATGGCGTTCCGTTTGCGGTTGCCGTCAAAGACCCGAGCAACGGACGCGTTATTGTCCGCGGGCTCAAGGGCTTTGAGCGGATCCGGTTCGGATCGGACGGCAAGAATGCCGCAACGGACGCACAGGGCGGGGCGGACAATGAATATCGCGATGCCGTGCTGCCGGTCGAGGCCATCGACCTTAAGGGCGGGATGATGTCGGCGGTGATGTCCGGGACGCTCGTCTTCTTCGACGACCGAAAACGGTACGTATTCACCGGAACCGCAGGCGAGCGGGTTACGGTCAAGATCGAAGCCGCCGAGTGGAGCGGTGAGGAAGGCCCGGTAATGGTCGGAATAGTCCGAAGGCCGAATGGGACGACCGAAGGGGCTCCGGGCGGAATCGTCTTTGACGAAGTGCTTGCCGAGGACGGCGAATACGAGATCATCGTCAGCCAGAACGCCGCGAAATCGCAGGCAGAGAATATAAAATTCTCGCTGAGCGTGACGCGTACGAAAGGCGGGAGTTAATCGAGCAAAAAGCGATCGCGAGTGATCGCGACACCAGAAAGGTCGCCCAAGGCAGCGAGGGCGATCCTTTCAGTTTTAAAGAACGCTTCGGCGAGGCCTTTCACATCTTCTTCGGTAACGGCCTCGACCTTTTCTAGCGTTTCCTCGACCGGGATCTGGCGGCCGTGGAGCATTTCCATGCTGGCAAGCGAGCCGGCACGCCCGGCGGAGTCCTCAAGCCCGAGCAGAATTGAAGCACGGGTCTGGTCTTTCATCAAACGTATCTCATCGGCCGAGACGCCGTTGCGGGCGATCCACCGCATTTCATCAAGTACAATGTCGACGACCTCCTCGACCTGCTCGGGCGAGGTCGCGGCGGAGACCATGAACATCCCGCAGTCGCTAAATAGCAATGCCGAGGCACCGACGCTATAGGCAAGCCCGCGTTCTTCGCGGACCTTCTGCCAGAGCCGGCTCGAGGTGCCGCCGCCGATGGCATTGGCGAGCAGGTCTGCGGCATAGCGGCGCTCGTCGCGGGCATCGACGAACGGCGTTGCGATGATCAGATGTGCCTGCTCGAGTTCCGGCTTGTGTTCGATGACGATCGGCGCGGCCATCTGCGGCGAAGCGAGCGGCACGAGGGCCGGCCCGGAGCCATTGGGCAGGCGGAAGTCGAGACGGCCGGCGAGTTCGGCGATGGCGTCGTGTTCGACGTTTCCGGCAGCGGCGATGACTAGATTCTTCGGGGCGAACGCGGCCGCGTGATAGGCACGCGTTACGTTGCTGCCAAATGTGCGGACGGTCTCGGGTGTTCCGGCGATCGAGAGCCCGAGCGAATGGCCGGGAAAGAACTCGCGGTGGAAGATGTCGCCAAGATACTCCTCGGGCGAATCGTCGATCATCTTCATCTCCTCGATGATGACACGCTGCTCGCTTTCGAGATCCGCTTCGTCAAAACGCGGGTCGGTCAGCATCTCGGCGATCAGGCCGAATGCTGCGGGCAGTTGATCGTCGATGACCTTGATGGCAAATCCGGTCTCTTCGTGGGTCGTGAAGGCATCGAGGTTTCCGCCGAGGCGGTCCTGCTCGCGAGCGATCTCTATCGCCGAACGCTTCGAAGTTCCCTTAAAGACGGCATGCTCGATGAAGTGCGAGATGCCGCCGAGTTCGGCGGGCTCGCTACGCGAACCGACGCGGAAAAAGAACCCGAGCGTCGCCGAGCGGACGCCCTCCATCCGGTCGGTTAGGACCGTAAGCCCGTTGGCCAGCCGTGTTTCCCTGATGTCTTCCTTCATTAATGCCAAACCACAAAGACTAGCATTTTGAACAGGGAAAAACGACCGGCCGCACGGTTGGCCAGCAGTTCCGGGCTACTGGCCGAAACGAATTGACTCATATCCTCGGCGTTTTGCGACGATACGATAATCGAATGATATGTTCGAGCGTCCACCGTTGCTTTCGCGGACCTCGAACGTGGTCGCCGTCTTGCGGATCACATAAAGCCCGCGGGTGTTTCCGTTAGGCGTCAGGAAGACCTTGTAACCGACGCCGGTGTTGGTCGTTGCCGCAAAGGTCGGGTCGATCTTGACGAGAGCTCGGCCGTTCCTGAGCCGGACCGTTCCGAAATCTTCGTACCAGTATTCGGGCGATTCGTTGGCATAAAGCAGCACGCTCCTGCCATCCGGAAGGGTGACGATATTGTTCTTTCCGCCGGCTACAGAAAGCGAGCCACTGACCGTGACATTGCCATTGACGCTGATGCTCTGTGTGCTGGTAACGCCTACTACAGACAGTCCGTTTACAACACTTGCTCCGCCATTGAAATTTGCCGGAAGCGTGTTTACCGTCAGCCCGCCGGGAAAGGTCGCAAGCCCCGAGGCGCTAATCTTTCCTTCGGTATGGATATCGCCATTGCTTTTGACGAAGAAAGGCGACGAACTGCCGTTGCTGCCGAGGAATAGATAACCGTTACCGCCGGGCGTGACCTGAGCGTCAATGGCGATGCCATCGGGACTCACTGCCTGGCCCGATACACCAATAGTTCGTCCGGTATTGCTCGTTGCGAGACCGAGCACGCCGATCGCTTCGGCTTCTTTCAAGATGCCTGTACCGCTGGTGAGCCCAACAATACCGAGGCCATTTTGCGATGACGAAGTACCGATAACGCCGATCGTCGATCCGGAAGGCGATGTCGCGTTTCCGCGAACCGCTGCGGGCGGAATGTTTGCAGGGCTCGGGTTAGATATGCCGGCCTGAGTATTCGTTACCAACAGTCGCGCGACCGAATTCGCGCCGGAGATCGGCCCCGCCACGCTAGCCGAGTCCAATGAGCGGATGGCGTACGAGGTTGAAGTCAAGAGCCGACGCGGCGTTAGCGGAGTACCGTTGACCGTTATCTGAAGATACCTTGCCGGCCCGCTGAAGGCCGAGGCACCGAAATCGAGATCAACGGTGAAACCGCCATTGGATACAGGTACAGGATTGACCGTGATCGTCGAACCGATCTCGCTCCCGCCGCTGAGATCATCAAAGAGGGAAAACTCCATCGAGAAGTTTCCATTTGCTGGGAGGCCGGACTGAGAAAGCGAGCCCTGGTAAGTGAAGGTGGTTGTCTGAGCCAACAAGAGCGAAGGCGCAGCGAAGAGAGCGTAAACCGCAAGGGCGGCAACAGCTCGTAGCAAAGCAGGCATCGGTGTATCCTCCTAGATTCGCATCACTTATAGCACTTTCGCATGGAATGTCAACAGCAGTATTCGGGCCGGACGCAGCAAAGCCAGATCAACCAGATCCTCGTCGATCTAGCGGATGGGGTCGCGGAGGACGGCGTCGGCGGCTTCGCGGGCGATACTGGCCGCGGTGGGATTGGCTTCGCGGAGTTCGGCGATCTGCATCAGTGCCTCGCCGGTCCGGGAAAGCAGGCGAAAGAGGTCGCCTTCCTCGGCCTTTGTTCGGGCAGCGAGTTCGTCCCAGGCACGACCGCGGGCCCAGAATTCGGCAGCCGCGGCGGCGGAATAATTGATGTCTTCGGTCGGCTCGATGCCGTATTCCCACTCGACGTCCCCGACTCGATGAAGAACATCGAAGAACGCGTTCCCGGCATCGAGCAATTCCATCGTGGGGTTCAATTCGCCAAAGCTGCGTTCGGCGTCGGCCGCGATCGAGGCGACCAAGCCGGCGCATGCCGCGGGCGAGATCTCGTCGAAAACGCCACTCCGCAGGGCTTCACCGATCAGCAGCGGGCGGTCGATGCGGAGGTCGGCAAGCCAACGGCCGTCGTCGGTGACGCGTTCGGCGGCAAAGTCGATGAAGCCGAAGCGGTCGAGCACACGGGCACGATTCTCAAAGGGCGACCAGATGCGGCCGACGAGCCGTTCGATGTCCTTGCGGTTCTCTTCGAACTCGGCGGCTTCCTTGACCGAGAGCCATAGGAACTCTGCCGTCGCTTCGTCTTTCGTAAAACGCTCGAGGCTGGCCGTGATGACCTCGGCCGAGTCGAGATTACCGCGGGCGATGGCGGGCTTCGGTTCTTCGAGCGGCGGATTTTTGCCTTCGAGCGTTTCCATAAATGCCCGCTCGACAGCGTTTTCGTTTAGCCGATATGTGTTCTCAAAAACACGGTTGACGCGGGCCAGCGAGAGCGTCCGGCCGGAGCCATCATCACGCATTGCCGAGACCGAGTCGCCAAACGCACTAATGACCATGAAATAGCGTTTGCCCGAACGGCCCTGAGTCACGATGCGGCCGGGCAAGACATTTTGCCGCAGCCATTCCATTCGCAGTTCGGCACGCGTTTCGGGCAGGCGATGTTGGAGCCGTTCGCGTGTGCTGACCAATCGCTCAAAGCCGCGGACGTCGTTATAGCTCAGTCCGAGCGGCCGAGCGGCCTCAGTTAGCCGATCCTCGATCTTCTGATTCTTTTGCCGGAGCCGTTCGATGCGGTGGCCCGTCTTCTGGAATGCGTAACTCTTCTGGGCGATGTCGCGGATCGGGCCGAAGCTGCCGAAGGCATCGAGCAGGTTGAGCAGCGTCGTGTAGGTGGCCTTGAACTTGCTCTCGAGCGGGTCGGGCGGCGACTTGAGAAGCTCGGCGATCTTTCGCGGATTCTGGAATTGACCCGGTGCGAGGACGACGAAGCCGACATTGTCCTTTCCGCGTCTGCCCGCACGGCCGGTCATCTGCTGAAGCTCATTTGCCGTGAGCGGCCGCCAGCCCTCATTGCCGCGGGTATCGGCGTTGCTGACGACGACCGTCCGGGCAGGGAAATCGACGCCCGCGGCGACGGTCGAGGTGGCAAAGATGGCGTTCAGCAATCCGGCCGACATCATCTTTTCGACAAGAAGCTTCCATGCCGGAATATGCCCGGCGTGGTGCGAGGCAACGCCGTGGTGGACGAGTATTTTGACGTGCTTGTGCTTGAGCACCTCGGGGTGCATTTCAGAAAACGAATCGAAGAGCAGTTTCCGCTTCTCGAACTTTTCCGGGTCGGAACGCTGAGAGCGGTCGGCGGCGACCTCTGAGGCCGATTCGTCGCACTTTCGCCGTGTAGGCAAGAACACGATCGCGGGAAGCAGATCGTATCCGCGGAGTACGGAGATGAGCTTATGCGGAGGGATATCAGCGGGCCGGCCGTTCACTTTTCGGATTATCGCACAGGTGGTTCCTGTTTCCGCACCGCGGCCGGGGTTTGGAATGATGCCCCGGCGGTTCGTATAGTCTAAGTAATGAAAAAGTGGGTAGTTCGCATCGCCGGAATATTTGTTTTGCTGCTGCTCGTTCTGATCGGGACGGCTTTTTGGAGCGATTCCGATGTGGCCGTTTTGACAGGCCGGGTCTCTGTCCCGGAGCTTGAAACGGTGCGGCCCGGTTGGCCGGGCACGCCGGTCGATCAACGCGGGCGGTTCATGAACGACGAGTTCGTCTTTTTACCCAAGACGAGTGAGTTGCTGAAGTGGCAGTTGAGTTCGAACGAATTTGCCGCCGAGCGCGAACGCGACACGTTTCGCCCCGAGGTGCGTGACCCTTCGGCATTTCTCGCGGGCGATGAGGACGGCATTCTCTGGCTCGGGCACGCTTCATTCTACATTCGGCTTGAGGGCCGCGGTATCTTGATCGATCCGATCTTCGGCTCGCCGCCGCTGGTAGAACGATGGGTCGAGGTACCTTCGCCGCTCGAGAAGATCAGGCGGGTCGATTATGTTCTCCTTTCGCACGATCACCGCGACCACACTGACGAAACCACGCTTCGGGCAATTGCGGAAAAGTTTCCGGCGGCGACGTTCATCGCCGGAATGGGGAGCGAAGAGATGCTTCGCGGTTGGATAAAGCCGACGAACAAGGTCGCCGTTGCGGGTTGGTTTCAGCGGTTCGAACTGGGCGATGATGCGGTTGAGGTATATTTCCTGCCGGTGCGGCATTGGTCACGCCGCGGGCTTTTTGACACCAACCGGCGGCTTTGGGGCGGCTATGTGATCAAGAGCCGCTCGGCCTCGATCTACCACGGGGGCGACAGCGGCTACGGCCGGCATTACCGAGAGACGGGCGAGCTTTTCCCTGAGATCGACTACTTTCTTATCGCCATTGGTGCTTATGAGCCGCGATGGTTCATGGAAGCTAATCACACAAATCCGGCGGATGTCGTAAAGGCGTTTGGCGATATCGGGGCGAAGTGGCTGGTGCCGATGCACTACGGCACCTTTGACCTTTCGGACGAATCGCAGGGTATGCCGCTTCGTCAATTGACCGAGGAAGCGGAAAAGGCGAGAATCACCGACAAGATACGAACACTTGCGATCAATGAGCATATCCCGATCGCAAAGCCGCAAACAGCAGAGGAGAAAAAGTAATGGGGATCGATCGTCGTGAATTTTTAGGCACCGCCATCGGTGCAGGCCTTGGAGCGGCAATCGCCGCAGGCGGAGCTTCGAACGCGTTTGCCGCAACGCAGGGATTGCGGCTCGAGGAAGCGACCGTAACTGGACTGCAAGAAGCCATGAGGTCCGGCGAGATGACGTCGCGGCAGCTTGTTCAGGCGTATCTTCGCCGGGCAGCGACCGTTGATAAACAGGTCAATTCGATGATCGAGCTGAACCCCGACGCTCTTCAGATCGCCGACCAGATGGACCGCGAGCGAAAGAGCGGCAAGGTCCGCGGGCCGCTCCACGGCGTTCCGGTCGTGCTCAAGGACAACATCGATACGGCCGACAAGATGAAAACGACGGCCGGCAGCCTTGCCCTCCTCAACGCACCGACGCCGAAGAAAGATGCATTCATTTCCGCAAGGCTTCGCGAGGCCGGTGCCGTTATTCTCGGCAAAACGAACCTAAGCGAGTGGGCCAACTTCCGCGACAACGATTCGATCAGCGGCTGGAGCGGCCGCGGCGGGCAGACGCGTAACCCTTACATACTCGACCGCAATCCGTGCGGTTCGTCGTCGGGCTCGGGGGCGGCGATCTCTGCAAATATCGCGGCGGTCGCGATCGGAACCGAGACCGACGGTTCGATCGTCTGCCCTTCGTCGGTTTGCGGCATCGTGGGACTGAAACCGACCATCGGACTGGTCTCGCGAAGCGGCATCATCCCGATCGCACATTCGCAGGATACTGCCGGGCCGATGACCCGGACGGTCGCCGATGCGGCTGCCGTTCTGACGGCGATCTGCGGTCTTGACGATGCAGATGAAGCGATGGCCGGCCGCGAAGAGGCGGAGCCGATCGACTATACGAAATTCCTCGATGCGGGAGCGCTGAAAGGAGCACGGATCGGCGTTGCCCGAAACTACTTCGGCCGGCGAAAGGATGTTGACGATATGCTCAACGCCTCAATGGACGCGATGAAAAAGGCCGGTGCCGTGCTGGTCGATGTGACGATCGATTCGATCGGCAAATTTGGCGCAGCGGAGTTTGAGGTCTTGCTTTACGAGTTCAAGGCGGATCTTGAAAAGTATCTGGCAGGTCGAAATGCCGACCACAAAACACTCGACGACCTTATCCAGTTCAACAAGGACAATGAGAAGCGCGAGATGCCATACTTTGGCCAGAGCATTTTTGAGGCGGCGGCGAATAAAGGCCCGCTGACCGATGAGGCTTACATTGAAGCATTGGAGACAAGCAAGCGGCTGACTCAGGCCGAGGGAATCGACCTCGTAATGGACCGCG
>CAZGLZ010000037.1:0-31738 GCA_964526245.1 uncultured Chloracidobacterium sp.
GCTGGCAAGCCTGTTTCCATCGCTGAGATGCGTTTCATCCCGTAGCGGCTTGCCGGATAGCGAAAGCCTATCATAACCGACCTAGCTGACGTCGCGGAAAGAACGGCAGCGTATTTGATAGAATCATGACAAGAGGTGAAGGAAATGGCTGATATCAGATTTACGGGAGCCGTCGATCATATCGCGGTAAAGAGCGATGACCTGGAAAGGGATGTCGCGGAATACAAGCGGCTAGGCTTTTCGGTCGAATCGCTGTTCGACGACTGGGCGATGGTGCGCGATACGAAGGGTTTTGGGATAGCGCTTTTGCCGCCGGGCTCAAAGCATCCGCCGCATATTGCGATGCGAGTCGAAACGATGGCGGAACTCGAAGCTGCAGCGGAAAAAGAAGGCCGGCCGATCAAGCCGCACCGCGACGGGACGTCATCCTTCTACACAAAAGGCGTCGGCGGGCAGATAGTTGAGCTCATCTATTATCCGGAAAACTTCAGCAATTGAAGCGATTTCCTCTGTCGCGGTTGTGCTGATATTCTTGGGAATATGACAGAAGCGAAAACACAGAAGGCGAAGCCGGATATTCGGGCGATAACCCGGCTTGTGCCGCCGAGCGGGAACCTGGTTCAGGGGCAGTCGGAGCTGCCGATCGACCCGCGGCTTGCGGCCGAGGCTGCAGCGATAATTGCGGCCAGCCAAAACCACTACGGCGGAAGCGAAGGCGATGCGAACCTCCGCGAGGCGGTCGCTGAAAAGATCGCGAAGTACAACGGCATTGAGATCGATACCGACGCTCGGCCGTTCGAACTGATGATTACGAACGGGGGAACGGGAGCTCTGATCGGCATTGCGCAGTCATATCTTCGCGGGCGTTCAGCTCTTGTTTTCGAGCCCTATTATCCGTATCACAAGCGGATCATTGACGAATTTGGCGGCCGGACCGAGCGGTTCGAGCTTGATGAGAACCTGACATTTGAAAAGGATGCATTGCTCCGGCGGTGCAGGGAACTTCGCGACCGGAGCGAGTTTCCGCTGCGGATGATCATCGTTTGCTCGCCGGCAAACCCGAGCGGAAAGGTTATGTCGCAGACGGAGCTTGAGGCCGTTGCGAATGTCGCCAAGGAACTCGATCTGCTCGTCGTTTCGGACGAAGTTTACGAGCATTATGTTGTCGGCGAGAACCCGCACGCGCCTATCGCCTCGCTGCCCGATATGCGCGAGCGGACGATAACGGTCAATTCGTTCTCAAAGTCATGGAACATCTCCGGCTGGCGGCTTGGTTACGCCTTTGGCAAAGGTGAATTGATCGCCCCGATCAACAATGCAGCGAACGTCATCTACGTTTGCCCGGCAACGCCGCTTCAGGCGGCTCTTTCCCGCGTTCTTATGGCGGATGATGAATATTACACGCGGCTTCGCGACAAGTTTGACGCAAAGCGGGTGAAGTTCTCGGCGGGACTCAAGGAACTCGGGTTCAGGATCTATGACTCGGGTTCGGCGTTCTACATTTGGGCACGGATCCCCGAGCGGTTCGACGACGCCATCGCTTTTAACGAGATGCTGATGCGCGATGCCGGTGTCGGAATGACGCCCGGTTCGGCCTTTGCCGACGGCGACATGTGGGACGCCCACGTCCGCATCTGCATCGCCCGCGAAGATTCGATCCTGGATGGAGCGATGGAGAAACTCCGGTCTGTTTTGGGTCCGTAAGCTGAGATGTACCGTCGTTCCAAGTTTCTTGAGATCTTGATCGCCATCCGCGAAGAGATGGCCCGCGAGGCGGATTACGACACAGACCTCTTTGCCGAGATGGTTCGCTCGGGCCGACGCGGCGATGGTGGAAAGCGGTATTCGCTCGCCGAGCCGGAATCGGAGAGTTCCGGCGGACGAAAGCTCTCGCGCGCAAAAGTCCGCCGCTGAGCGGACCGCTCGGACAAAGTTTTCGTGGATAAATTTGGGCATCGCGTTCGCAGATGCCCATCACCTGATGTTCAGATACTTGCTTGCCTTTCTTATGATAGCGGCCGTGATCGCGGCTGTCGGGGCATACTTTTTTCGCGAGTATTGGGAGCATAGATACGATCCGCTTATCGAACAGCAGGCCCGGATCTACCGGATCGATGAAAAGCTCGTTTGGAGCCTGATTTACGAAGAGACGTATTTTCGTTCGAGCGCTAAGGGCGATGCGGGCGAGGTCGGGCTGATGCAAGTGACGCCGCTCGTTGCTCGCGAATGGGCGAAGGAAACGGGGTTGACGGAGCTTCAGAGGCAGGCGGCCGAAGATGTGGAAGGCTTGCTAAGCGACCCGAAGCGTAACCTTCAGATAGGCTGTTGGTACTACGAAAAGCTTCGTGAACGCTACCGCGGCCGGCCGGCCGAGACGGCGATGACGCTCGCGGCATATAACGCCGGACCGAGCCGGGTCGAAGAATGGACGCGGGACGTTGACGCGGCAACGCTGCCGGAATCGCAGTTCATCGAACGGATCGGCATCGCCTCAACTCAGGCTTACGTCTCGTCGATCCTCGGGCGGTACCGCGCGACAACCACAAATCGGCCAAAATGAAGATCCTAACCGCAGACCACGTTTTGCCAATTACCGGAGAGCCGATCTCCGGCGGGGCGGTCGCGATCGATGGCGAAGACATCGTCGCCGTCGGCTTGGCGAATGAGATGCGCGCGCGTTACGCGGATGTTGAGGTCACTGAGTTCGGAAACGCCGCGATCTTGCCAGGTTTCGTCAATTGCCACTCGCATCTTGAGATCACGGCGATGCGCGGGCGGCTCGACGCGGCCGAGCACGACTTTCGTTCATGGCTGCTAAAGCTCAACGAACTGCGGGCGGCGATGTCCGATGAGGAGATCGAGGAAGCGGCGTTTCTTGGCGCAGTCGAGGGGCGAGAGGCGGGCGTGACCTGTTTCGGCGATATCGGCCGGAGCGGGAAGGCGGGGCTTCGGGCGATGAAGCGGGCCGGGCTTCGCGGCATTTTGTTTCAGGAAACGGAGTTCTCGCCCGACAACCGAACGGCGGAAGATGACTACAAGACCCTGATCGCGAAGTTCGAAAAGCTTCAGGGCGAGGCGACCGACCTTGTCTCGGCGGGTCTCTCGCCGCATGCGCCTTATACCGTTGGTTCGATGCTTTTCGAGATGATCGCCCAATTTTCGATCATCAACCGAGTGCCGATCACCATCCATGCGGCCGAGTCGACAAATGAAACGGAGCTGATGACACGCGGCACCGGGTTCTTTACTGAGGTCTACGAGCGGTTCGGTGTCGAGTGGGCAAGTCCGCACTGTACGACGATCGAATATCTGGAGCGGCTCGGCGTTCTCTCTGCCCGGCCGCTGCTTGCTCACTGCGTCGCGGTGACGGAGAGTGACATCGGACGAATCGCCGCGAACGGCGCACGTATCGCACATTGTCCGAAGTCGAATGCGAAATTTGGCCATGGCTTTGCGCCTTTTGAAAGTTTCCTCGATGCCGGAATTGCCGTCGGGCTTGGGAGCGATTCGGTCGCAAGCAATAACCTCTGCGATATCCTGGAAGAGGCACGGTTCGCGTCGCTTGCGGCACGAAACAGGCCGGGAAGCGAGCGGTTCATCGGGCCTCGCGAGATGCTCCGCGTTGCGACGCTCGGCGGTGCCGAAGCACTTGGATTGAATGATAAGATCGGCAGCCTCGAAGCGGGAAAAAAGGCGGATCTCGCCGTCATTGCGCTCGACGCTGCCGCACAGAATCCGATAGGCGACGTTGAGGCGACTCTTGTGTTCTCAACCAGCGGCCGAGATACTCTGGCAACCTACGTTAACGGCGAGCCTATTTATTCGCGACGGCCTTGACCTCACGCAGCAGGTCGTCGGCTGACCAGCGATTGCTCGGCAGCATCTTTGCCACCTTGCCCTCGCGGTCAATGACGGCAGTCACGAGCGAGTGGTTGAACTGGGCCTTGTCCTGCTCGTCGACCTCATATTTCAAGCCAAAGAAATCCGCGATCTTTCGAACTTCGGCGTCAGGCCCGACCGCCAGTTGCCAGACGGTGAAGTCCGGCTTTTCGGGGTTGCCCAAATAGCCGATCCCGTATTCGCGGAGCTTTGCCGGAGTATCACGAGCCGGGTCGAATGAGATGCTCAACAGCCGGATCTTGTCTTTATTCTCGGCATCTGCGTTAAGCTTCAACGCCGCATCGCTGAAGTTGCGCGACATCTTGATGCAGAACTCCGGCAGCGGGCACTCGCGGTAGATGAACGTGACCGCAAGAACCTTACCCTTGTAATCGCGAAGGCTGAACCGCTTTCCGTCCTGATCGGTTAGGGTAAAGTTCGGGACCTCTTTGCCGATCTGTTCGGGCTCTTTGATCTCGGGCTGCGGCATATCCGGATTCGGGGCCGCACTGATGCTGATCTTTTCAAGCCAATATGGGTTCTTCGCGGTGCTGTCAACTACGAGTTCGCCGTAAACGATAGCTCCCGGAACCAGGTCGTCCCATACCCAGTCTTCGCGGATAGGGAAGTCCATCGTCATTTTTTCCATAAAACCGACGATCTCCTCGTGTTCGATGCGAGCCGTTTTAACCGACCTATCGACGGAGATGACCTTGCCTGTAAGCGGATAGCGTTTTGCCGTCTCGGAAGTTTTCTGCGGCTCTTCGGCCTGACAACCGAATGCGAAAAGAGCCGCGAGGATGAGAAAAAGTACCTTGTACATAAAATGACTGCCTGCTGTCAATTCTCTGATTTAGACAGAGCCGAATCAAGCGGCAAAGATCGGTCTATCGGTTCCATGGCCGAAGCTGTTCGTCGTAGAGTAGCTGATACATCCGGTAGTTTGCCATTACCTTCAAGACGTAGTCCTTTGTCTGGGCAAAGGCGATCTCGGAGACGTAGCGATCCGGCGATTGAGCCTTCGAGCGGGTCAGCCACCGCTGCATGTTATCCTCGCCGCCGTTGTAGCTTGCTGCGACGGCTTCGGGCTGGTTCGGGAATTGACGGAAAAGGCTGGAGACATATTGCGACCCGAAGAGTATCGCCGTGCCGGCATCAAAGAGACGTTCGTCCGCGAAGTTGGTGAGGGCGAGTTCGCGAGCTATATCCCTAGAGGTCGATGGGATGAACTGCATCAATCCGCGGGCGGCCGCCGAGGACTTCACGTCAGGGCGAAAACGCGATTCCTGCCGCATAATCGAAAGCAGAAGCCGCGCGTCGATGTTTCGCTCGCCGGCCTCGGCGATCAACCGCCGGCGAAAGGGTATGGGATAAACGTACCCAGCTTCTTTGCCGATGAGAAGTTCGGGATAGAAATCACCGGGAAGCGGCCTCCAGAGCGGTTCGGCCGCACGGACGCCGACATACGCAAGGTCGCTCTTCGCGAAGAGCTCGGTAAGCGAAGGTGCGTCGTTTTCGTTTGCATTGCCTTCGGAGAGAAAGAAGGCCGCCTCATCGTTAATCCCGAAGTCGTAGAGCCGCTTGGCCGCGGCGATGCGAGGGTCCTCGTCGCTTTCTTCAAAAGCACGGCCGGGAATGAAGGCATCAGGCGAGGGAAGCTGCGAGTAACCCGGAGTCCGCGAATAGATCTCACGCAGCCGGGCGAGCACGCTGTTACGTTCGCCTTCATTGGTAATGATTCGAAGAAGAGACTGAAGTGCCTTTCGCTGCCGTTCGCTGTCGCCGGCGGCCGCCTCAGTACGGAGCCGGGCCGCGGCAACCGAGATAGCCTCGGCCGCTACTGTCGAATCGCCAAGCTCCTGAAGCCTTTCGGTCGCACGCCATCCGTAATAAGAATTGCGGCCGTCGGGGACGGCAAGAAACGCGTCGATCGCGTCCGGAAAACGACCCAATTGCTCAAGTACAAGGCCGCGAAGAAACTGCACTTCCTCGCGCGTTGCTCCGCCGGGCACCCGAGAGCCACCGAGGTCTTTTAGCGGGGATAGGCGTTCCAGAGCGTCGAGTGCCTTCGGCCAATCCGCAAGAGCGATATGGATCCTCGCCTCGGCAAAGATGGCCTGGGCCTCGGCCGTCTGTCCGCGAAATTTCTCTGCGGCAGTTGCGGCTTTTCTGAGAGCTTCGACCTCGGTCCGCAGGTCGCGCGAGACGTCGATCGGGTTCAGGTATGCTCGGTCAAGCCGCTCATCGCCGGGATAGGAATCAACGTACCGGGAATAGCGGGCCGCCGATTCGCGCGGCTTCCCGACCCGAGCGTAGGCGGAGCCGAGCTGAAGCAAAGCATCCTTTGTTATCGGATCGTCAGTAAATTGCTCGGCAACGCGTTCGAACCAAACGATTGCATCCGAAAAGTTTCGTTCCTGTGCGAATCCGCGGCCGATGAGATAGGTAGCCTCTGCGGCGGCCTCGAACCCGGAGTGGCGATTTACGATCTCGAGAAAGTGCCCGCGTGCAGCGGCGAAGTCGCGATTGAATTGATAGATACGTCCACGGGCCATGTGATCGGCCGGAAGAAGCTCGGACACCGTTTCTCCTCTTGACGCATCGAGGATTCGAACTGCCTCCAGCGAAACATCATCCGGCTCAGCCGGGTCATCGGTACGGATCAGTTCATCAATGATCTTCCGCGAACGTGCTTCTTCACCGATGGCATCGAGAGCACGGGCGAGCAATAGCCGATCGGCCCGCGCGGTGTCGATCATCGTTCCGGACGGCTTTGTTTTGAGCATCCGCGACTCGATCCTGCGAATAGTTGACCGATAGTCGGCGGATTCAGAAAGGTTCTCGGTCACGCGGCGGCCAGCCGCTTCGGCGGCGAAGTTGTTTGGGAAGTAAAGCATAAGTTCCTCAAGCAAGAGCCGCTCGGGCAATAATCCACCCGAGACCCGGGCGATGCCCGCGAGATGAAAGTTTGCGAGCGAAGCGAGTTCGGTCGGGCGTGTTGAGGTTTTGAGAAAATAGGCGGCTGCTGCGGCATGATCACCGGACGCGAGCGAGATCTTTGCCGCCAGGTAATCAAGGTCATCGGCGGCAAAGGCCTCGGGGTCAGACGTCTCGGCAAGCCTCAATTCGGAGAGCACGACCTCGAGGTCATCACGCAAGAATGCATTTGAAAAGGGAATTGGAGGCGCCGGTGTTTGAGCCGAAACTACTCGGACCAAAAGCGTGAGAATGGTGATCACCGAGGCAAGCAAACGCACACCGCAACCTTACCGTTTCGACAAAAAAAAGAGAAGTTCCGAAGAACTTCTCAAACTCGCTAATGCGACATTCGGGGGAAAAACCGGTCAGGGCACTGCAACGATGCTTTGTTTCGCCTTATGACCGCTGAGGGGCAAATCGCCTTCGCTTCCAAACTGGAGCGTAGAAAGTTCGCCGGTCGTTGACCGGAATATGTACCAATTGCCGCGGTCGAAAACCGCGAGGTCTAGCTCACCGTCGCCGTCGTAATCGGCAGGTGCCGGCGTTCCGCTTGCCGGGCCAAAGATCGTCGATTCGACCTGGCCGTTCGCGAGGTCAAAAATGTGCCATTCGCCTTCGCGGAAAATGGCAAGTTCTGCACGTCCGTCGCCGTTGTAGTCGGCGGGAATAAGTTGGTCAGGGCCCGAAGTGCCGAAGGTTGCGACACGCGGCTGGCCGGTCGAGCTTTGTGAAATGAACCATCGATTGCCGAGGGGCCGGAAGACCGCGAAGTCCGTTCGCCCATCGCCATCGTAGTCCGCTTCGACCGGGACGTCGCCGAGTTGTCCCCACTGGAAATAGACCGTGCTGCGGTGGTCGTATCCACGCGATGAGGTCAGCACGTACCAGATACCGGTATCGGGACGGAAAACCGCGATATCAGCACGCCCGTCGCCGTCAAAATCTGCCGGAACGGGCACGTCGGCAAGTCCACCGGTCGGGTGCTGGGTCGTCATTCCCCAAGTGAAATGATCCACATTCCCATCGGTGCTTCGCAGGATGTACCAAACTCCCGTGGACGGACGCCAAACTGCATTGTCCTTGATGCCGTCCCCGTCGAAATCGGCTGCGAGCGGCACATCGCCTTCCATTCCCCACTTGACGGCTGAGAAAGTCCCATTATCGTCCGCACCCTGCTTGAACCAAGTCGAACCAGCGGGCCGGTAGACTGTTGGGTCTTCTGGAACGGCGGCAACGGCTGAAAACGCGAGGGCCGCGATGGCCAGCGTCATTGCCGTGATGATGAATTTTTTTCCTGCGATCTTCATTCGATCTACTTTGCGGCCTGCCCGAAAATGTCCCGTATAAATGTTTTGACGGCCTTCGGCGGCGTTTTTGCGAAAAATCGGGTAAACTTGCCCGAAAAAAATACCCAATTCGCTGATATTCCTAAAAACCGCAATATTTTTCGACAAAGCCAGATATTAGACCGAACTGACATTCCGGGTCTGATGCGGTAGAATCCAGAGGTTTATGACAGCTCGATTGCTTAGCGGAAAGCCGATCGCCGAGGAGATCAAGGCCGAGGTTGCGGCCGAGGTCGCCGCCCTTCGGTTTCGTCCGGGGCTTGCGGTGGTCCGCGTTGGCGAAGACCCTGCATCGGCCGTTTACGTCGGCAGCAAGGTTAAGACGACCGAGGAACTCGGCATGCACTCGGAGCATATTCACCTTCCGACAGAAACGAGTGGTGACGAGATACTCGCGATCGTGAACGAGCTAAATTCGCGTGACGATATCGACGGAATCCTCGTCCAACTGCCGTTGCCCGGCCACGTTAATGAACGAGAGATCCTTGAGGCGATCGATCCCGTAAAAGACGTCGACGGTTTTCATCCGATGAACGTCGGACGGCTCTCGCAGGGGCAGGATGCATTAGTGCCATGTACGCCGGCGGGAGTGATCGAGATCTTGAAGCGGTCCGGCATTGAGATCGCAGGGAAGAATACGGTCGTGCTTGGCCGGAGCAACATCGTCGGAAAGCCGATGGCGATGCTATTGCTTCAAGAGAACGCGACCGTCACTATCTGTCATTCGCGGACCCGTGAACTTGCAAAAGTAACCTCGCAGGCCGATATACTCGTTGCCGCGATCGGCCGTGCAGGGTTTGTCCGGGGCGAGCACATTGCCGAAGGTGCGACGGTAATTGACGTCGGCATCAACAATGTTTCTGACGCTGCAATGGCGGCCGAGCTTTTTTCCGAAGATGACATGCCGAAGCGGCTTGCGGCGATCGAGAAGCGAGGCTTTACGCTGGTGGGCGATGTGAACCCGAAAGAGGCGATGGAGCGAGCCGGAGCGTTTACACCGGTTCCGGGCGGCGTCGGATTGCTGACGGTCGCGATGCTGATGCAGAATACGCTCAAGGCTGCAAAACTGAGGCGAGGCATCAATTAGATTTGACTTATGACCTTCGAAGAATATCAATCGGCCGCCAGCAAGACGGCCCTCTATCCGCGGCGGCTTGAAAACCTTGAATACCCGACGCTCGGGTTAGCCGGCGAAGCAGGTGAGGTCGCGAACATCGTCAAAAAGATCCAGCGTGACCACGGCGGCCTACTCACAGAGGAGACGCGGGCGAAGCTCAAGGACGAACTCGGCGACGTGCTCTGGTATATATCGGCATGTGCGGACGAGCTTGACCTGACGCTCGGCGAGATCGCTGTTTACAACGTTGATAAGCTCGCGAAGCGGCACGGGAAATGAGCGATGCTCAGAGTCGGGCTAACAGGTTCGATCGCGGTCGGAAAAAGCCATGTTTGCGAGGTCTTTCGCGAACTTGGCTGCCACGTCCTTGACGCGGACCAGACCGCCCGCGAGGTAGTAAAGCCCGGCACCAAAGGTCTGAGCCGGATCGTTGAAGCATTCGGCAACGGCGTACTTCAGGCCTCGGGCGAACTCGACCGAAAAAAACTCGGAGCGATAGTCTTTGCTGACAAGGACAAGCGCGAACGCCTGAACGCGATCGTTCATCCGCTGGTTATCGAAGCTCAAGATGAGTGGATACGCGGCGTCGAGGCTCGCGACCCGGACGGGATAGCGATAATCGATGCAGCGTTGATGATCGAATCAGGCGGGTACAAGCGATTCGATAAACTGATCGTCGTTTGGTGCGAACCGGAGATCCAGCTTCAGCGGCTGATGAAACGCGACGGGCTTTCAAAAGAAGATGCCAAAGCTAGGATCAGGGCGCAGATGCCGCAGGAAGAGAAGAAGCGCTTTGCCGACCATTTGATCGATACCTCCGCAGGATTTGATGAGACCCGAGAACAGGTCAAAAAGGTGTTTGCCGAGCTTAAGGGGGTTTAGCCTTCTCGCCTTGGCGTGTGCCGCTCTGACCCTGACCGCGTGTTCCGAACTGGGACCCGGCAATGCAAGCTCTTATTTCGCCGACACACCTCCGCCGCCTGCCGGCTACCTTCGTTGGAGCAACGGCCGTTCGCCAAAGACCATTGATCCCGCCCGAGCCGCCGCCGCACCGGAGGCCGATATCGCACGTGCGATCTTCGAAGGGTTGACGGACATTGACCCGGAAACGCTTGAAGCTATACCGGCCGCTGCCGAAAGCTGGGGGGCGAACGGGGATTCAACCGTCTGGATATTCAGGCTTCGCGAAGGGCTGAAATGGTCGAACGGCGCCGAGGTGACGGCTGATGATTTTGTGCGCTCGTGGAAGCGCGCGGCTGACCTCGTGCCTCGGGCGCCGCACCGAGGACTGCTTGAGACGATCGCCGGCGTCGAGAGCAAGACCGGGGTTGCTGCTTTACCAGGCCAGACGAATGGCAATGCCGGTGCGTTGAGTAAGCTCGGATTTCAGCCCGGTGTCCAATCGAGCATCACGGCCGTCGCATTTCGAGCTGAGCCTGTCGCTGAACCTTTGCCCACGGAAACAGAAACTGCACCAGCTTTCGGGGCGGTCGCCCGGGATACCCGAACTTTGGTCGTAACGCTGAAGCGGCCCGATCCCGAGTTCCCGAAGCTCGTCGCTCACACGATATTTCGACCAATACCGCCGGTTGCTGCCGGCCTTGGCGAAGGACCTCTCACTCCATCTACGGTTACTAACGGCCCATTCGTCATCAGCGAGGCATCGCCGAAAATGATCCGGCTGACGCGGTCGGAAACCTATTGGGGACGCGAAAGCGTTCGGCTTGCACGCGTAGATATGATCGCCGCCGAGACGATCGAGTCGGCGCTAGATGCTTACCGAGCGGGGCAGATCGATGTGATCACCAATGCCGAGTTCTCTCCGGTGCTGCTGAAGCTTTTGCTTCCTTACGACGACTTCCGGCGGACGCAGTTTGCGGCATTGAATTTTTACGAGGTGAACGCCTCGAGGCGGCCATTCAACGACCGGCGCGTCCGCGAAGCGCTTGCGATCGCCATCGAGCGGGAGCGGCTTGCCGAGGGTGAGCTTGAGGGTTCGACGACTCCCGCGTTCAGTATTTTTCCGTTCGGGTCTGCGGCGGCCTCGAACCTTTTGCAGGACAAGATGCGCGCTCGCGAACTGATGCGGAATGCGGGGTTCGAGAACGGACTGGGCTTTCCCACCGTCAGGTTGATCGTTAACCGCAACGACACACAGCAGCGCATCGCCCGCAGCATCGGGGCGATGTGGAAAGAATCACTTAACATCGAAACGGAGATAATTGTGCTCGAGGCCGCCGAAGTCGAACGGGCTCGGGCGTCGGGCGAGTTTGATCTGATCCGCCGCGGGATGGTCCTGCAAACTCCTGACTCTCATTACAATCTCGGGGCGATCTTTGGCCCCAAGTTCCGCTCTCCGCTCGTGCCGGAGCCTTCGCCGTCACCGACACCGAATGTGGCAAATGGCGGCAGCAATACTGCGACACAGGCAACGCCGACGCCGGCTCCAGCCGTCATATCGACTGAAGAGGACGCGCTTTACGAATTGACGGCGATACCGCTCTATTTTCCAACGTCCTATTCCTTGGTTCGGCCTTACGTAGGCGGGTTCGCTCCGAACAGCTTTGATGTCCAGTTGCTGCAGCGAGTTTCGATCGAGCAGAGCTACTCGCCCGCCGGTGCGATCGCACCCGACAGAACCGACAAATAAGGATTGCCCGTAAGTGCCCTATCGTGATAACTTAAGGGCAGTTTTCTTGCTCTCCTCGTTCTTACAGCTTCCATGCCTTGAACTTTTGAAAGGCGGCCTAAACGGTGAATTGATATGTTTTTGATCCGATCAGGTAAGATGCATCCGGTGTTTGCTCTGGTAGTACTTTCGTCGCTGCTTGCGGGCTGCGGCGGGGTCGCGTCCGAAGGATTTTACGGTAAGACGGCGGCACCTCGGGATAATGTTCTGCGGTACATAACGGGTTCAGAGCCCGAATCGCTCGACCCGGCGGTTCCGACCGGACAGCCGGAAGCTCGGCTGCTGATGTCGCTTTACGACGGGCTGATCGAGTACGACCCGCGAACGATGCAGCCCATACCGGGAATAGCTGAAAGCTGGGAAGTCGGGCAAGAGAACACCGAATATATATTTAAGCTCCGCAAGAATGCGAGGTTCTCGAACGGTGAACCGATCAAGGCCCAGGACTTTGTTTATTCGTTCCGGCGGGCTCTTGACCCCGAACTCGCGGCTAAGAATGCCTACCTCGCCCACTACATCAAATACGCCGAAGAGTACAACTCGATGCGGTCCTTCGTTAAGGACAAGAGCGGGCGGTTCCTGCTCAAATCAGACCTGGACGGCGAGAAGCAAGAACTGGGCCCTGAGGCGCAGCCCTCGGCCGACGCGAACCTTAGCGATTATCGGAAGTTCATTGACGGCCCCTTGAGATTGACCGTTCCAAGCGATGAAAAATCGAGGAACGCCGCACTCGAAAAGAACCCGAAGCTCAAGTCGCTGGTCGAAGGTGCCGAGCTTGTGCCGGTAAGGGCAGAGGACCTTGGGGTCGAAGCGATCGACGACTACACGTTTCGCATAAAATTGATGCAGCCGGCTCCTTTTCTTTTAGGCCTGCTTCCGCATCAGTTCTTCCGCGTTGTTCACCGCGGGACGATAGAGAAGTTTGGTAAAGACTGGACCAAGCCGGAGAATATCGTCACCAGCGGCCCGTTCAAGCTGAAAGAGCACCATCCATATGACCGGGTCGTTGTGGAAAAAGACCCGAACTACTGGGACGCGGAAATGGTCCGTCTTGATGGGATCGCCTTTTACCCGCTTGAAGAACAGACGACGATGCTGAACCTTTACAAGACGGGCGAGGTCGATGCGATCTATAACCACACCGTGCCGGCCGCTTGGGTAGATTCGATCAAGAAATTCGACGATGAATATATGAATCATCCGGAGGTCGCGATCGAATACTACACCGTCAATGTGACCAAGCCGCCGATGAATGACCTCCGCGTGCGGAAGGCGTTCGCACTCGCGGTTGACCGCGACGCAATGGCGGCCTTCCGAAAAACGACCCAGCCGTTGATCGACTTCACGCCCGAAGGGCTTTTCCCGGAATACGAGGCGATCAGGAGCCAGGTCTATGAACGCGAACTGAAGAAGATCGGCAGCAGCCTCGATGAATGGAAGGCCCGAAAGTTCGATCCCGAGAAGGCGCGGAAGCTACTTGCCGAGGCAGGTTTTCCGGTTACGCAGAACGGCAGCGGGTGGTCGTGCCCGAATTTCCCGGTCGATCAGGTCGAGATCCTTTACAACACGAGCGACAACAACAAATCGATCGCCGAGTTCATTCAGGCGCAGTTCAAGCAGAATCTCGGGATCACGCTTCAGCTCAAGAACCAGGAATGGAAAACGTTTCTTAACACGAGGAAACAGCTCGAATACAACGGGCTTGGCCGAGCGGGCTGGATCGGGGACTATATGGATCCGATGTCGTTCCTCAAGCTTTTCTATGGGCCAAACAATGACAGCTCAACGGGATGGACGAAGCCGGCCTACGACAAGCTGATCGATGACGCGAACCGCGAGCCCGACCCGAAGAAACGCTTCGAGAAAATGGCCGAGGCCGAATTCATGGTGATGCAAGAACAGCCCGTGCTGCCGTGGCAGACGCAGAAGACGAACTTCCTGCGTAAACCGTACGTGAAAGGGCTTTACCCGAACCCGGGAACGCTGCACGCATGGAAGTTCGTTTACATCGAGCAGGATCCGGCAAAATGGGACCGTGATGTCGAGACGATCTTCAACGTCAAGGACGAATGGGTGACCGGTCACATTAACAGGCTGATCGCGACGCAGGCATCATTGGTCGAGCGCGAAGAGGGCTACAAGGCGGCTCGGAAGTTTGGGTATTAAAAATATGATCGGATTCATTCTCCGAAGGCTTCTTATAATCATCCCGATGGCGTTGCTCGTCGTCTCTGTTACATGGGGATTGATCCGGCTGGCTCCGGGTAATTTCTATTCGGACGAACGGGCATTGCCGCCGGCGATCGAAGAGAACATCAAGCGCAAGTATGGCCTGGACAAGCCCATTTATCAGCAGTATCTGATAATGATGGGCAATGTCGTCCGCGGTGATTTCGGCGATTCGCTCAAGTATCAGGGGCAATCGGTCAACGAGATCATCTTCCGCCATTTGCCTTACTCGGCAACGGTCGGCGTTCTTGCCTATCTCCTTGCTCTTTTTTTTGGCCTTTCGGCGGGAATAATCGCGGCCTTGCGACAAAACTCTGCGTTTGACTACGGCTCGATGGCGACGGCGATGCTCGGGCTTTCGGTGCCGAACTTCGTGCTCGGGCCGATTCTCGTGATCGTCTTTGCCTTGTGGCTTTACTGGCTCCCGCCGGCGCGCTGGGGCGGCATCTCTCACTTGATACTTCCGGTCATAACGCTTGCGGCGATCTATGCGGCGTATATCGCCCGACTGACGCGTGCAGGAATGCTCGAGGTCATGCGGTCGGATTATATCCGCACGGCGAGGGCAAAGGGGCTCGACGAAAAGACCGTTCTGCTCAAGCACGGGCTTCGCGGCGGTATTGTCCCAGTGGTCTCGTTCACCGGCCCGGCACTTGCCCATTTGCTTGCCGGAACGGTTGTGGTTGAAAAGGTCTTCGCGATTCCCGGACTCGGCAACATCTTTATTCAATCGGTATTCAATCGCGATGAGCCTTTGACACTAGGCATCGTCGCATTTTTGTCGATCCTGATAATGATCTTTAACCTGGCGGTCGATATTTCATACGGTTTCCTCGACCCGAGGATCAGGTACGAATAGGCTCTTCTATGATCAAGGAACTTAGCTGTCCAAAATGTTCGGCACCATTGAGCATCGGCTCAACGTCGCAAAGGCTTGTTGTTTGCTCCTTCTGCGGGGCAACTTCATTGGTCGATACTTCCGGCGAGGAGCCAAAGCTCCGGCTCGACGAATCGGGTGTTCTTGAGCGTTCATCGGGCGAACTGGTCGCCGGTTCCTCGCTCTGGAGAGATGCGTGGAAGCGTCTGCTGAAGAACAAGCTTGCCGTTTTTGGGATGATCGTCCTCGGCGTTATGGTCGTTGCGGTCATCATCGGCCCGCCGATCATCCGGCTGACGACCGGTTTTACGCCGGACTACATCCCTTCGGACATCGACGGCGGTGCAAGGGTGCAGAGCTTTCCGCCCTCGCTGCAGCACCCGATGGGCACGGATGACAAAGGCCGCGACCTGCTCGCTCGCGTGCTGCAGGGCGGCCGAATCTCGCTGATGGTCGGAATCATCTCGACCCTCGTCTCACTTCTGGTCGGAGTTTCGTGGGGAGCGGTCGCCGGCTATATCGGCGGGCGGGTCGATAACCTGATGATGCGGATCGTCGATATAATCTACGCGATTCCTTATATCCTCATCGTTATCGTGCTTGTTTCGGTCTTTGGCGGGCCGAACACGCCGGATTTCATCAATGCGATGTCATCGTTTTTTGGCGGTGCCGGCAATCAGGGCTTAAGCCAGATCTTCTTGCTTTTCTTTGCTCTCGGACTCGTTTCGTGGCTGACGATGGCGCGGGTCGTCCGCGGGCAAATACTTTCGCTCAAGAACCAGGAGTTCGTGCTTGCGGCAAAGGCGACCGGCGTTTCGACCCCGGCGATCATCTTCCGGCATCTGGTACCGAACACCCTCGGCCCGGTGATCGTTTATGCGACGCTGACGGTTCCGAGCGTGATGCTGACCGAGGCGTTCCTTTCGTTTCTCGGGCTCGGTGTGCAGGCTCCGTACGCGAGTTGGGGAAGCCTTGCGGCGGACGGCATCAAGAACATCCAGATCTTTCCCTGGCAGCTTATTTTCCCGGGTGTGACGATGGCCCTGACGCTCTTCTCGCTTAACTTTCTCGGCGACGGGCTCCGCGATGCACTCGACCCGCAGACGCGGAAGTTTTAGGATTTTTCGCCACCGAGGGCACCGAGAAAGCATGGTCCGATCCTCAGGAACCTCGGTGTGCTCTGTGGCAAGAACAATTTAATGACGAATAACGGCACAATTCTCTCCGTCAATGACCTTCGCACTTATTTTCAGACCGAAGATGGTGTGGTTAAGGCGGTTGACGGCATTACTTTTGAGCTCAAAAAAGGCGAGACGCTCGGGATAGTCGGCGAATCGGGTTCGGGCAAATCCGTGACGAATCTTTCGGTGATGCGGCTTATCCCGGAACCGCCGGGCAAGATAGTCGCGGGGGACATCATTTTCGACGGCATCGACGTTCGGTCGCTGCCGATCGATGAGGTTCGCCGCATCCGCGGAAAGCGGATCGCAATGATCTTTCAGGACCCGATGACCTCGCTCAATCCGTTCCTGCGTATCTCAACGCAGCTTATGGAGGTGACGCAGCTTCACCTTGGCCATACGAAAGAGCAGGCCTACAAGCACGCGATCAAGATGCTGGAGACGGTCGGCATACCGGACGCGGCCAATCGCGTCGATGGCTATCCGCATGAGTTCTCGGGCGGCATGCGGCAGCGGGTTATGATCGCGATGGCACTCGCCTGCGACCCCGAGTTGCTCATCGCCGATGAGCCGACGACGGCGCTCGACGTGACCATTCAGGCGCAGATACTTGAGCTGATAAAGGATCTGAAATCGCGGATGGGCACCAGCGTTATCCTGATCACCCACGACCTCGGCGTCGTCGCCGGGATGACGGACAAGATCATCGTGATGTATGCCGGCAAGGTCTTTGAACAGGCGCCGACCCGCGAGCTTTTTGCGACACCGGCAAATCCGTACACCAAGGGGCTTTTGCGGAGCGTGCCCGACCCTGCCCACGAACAGGGCAAGGAGCTTTACCAGATACCGGGCCTGCCGCCGGACGTCGCTCACCTGCCGCCGGGTTGTCCTTTTGCCGAGCGGTGCGACCGTGCGGCCGATATTTGCCGGCGTGAGTATCCGCCCTTTGTAAAGATAAACGAGGACCACCACTCGCTCTGCCATTTTGCCGATCAGGTCTATGCCGAATCGCAGGCGGAAAGGGAATTGGCCTGATAGATAGCGGTCAGCCGATGTGATCAAGTCGTAAATATTGTGACAGTGGAAAATAACAATCTCATTCAGCTCGATGACCTTCGGGTCCACTACAAGCTCGGCGGCGGGCTTTTCAGCCAGGAAAAGGTCGTCAAAGCGGTCGATGGTGTCTCGCTCGATATCGAACGGGGCGAAACGCTCGGGCTGGTCGGCGAATCGGGCTGCGGAAAATCGACGCTCGGCAAGGCGATCCTCCGGCTGACCGAGCCGACCGGCGGAAAGGTCTTTTACAACGGCCGTGACCTCGCCCATCTGCCGCAGAGCGAGATGCGCGAGCAACGAAAGCATCTGCAGATGATCTTTCAGGACCCGTACGCCTCGCTCAATCCGCGAATGAACGTCGGGCAGATCATCGGCGAACCGATCAAGACCTTTGGCCTCGCAAATGGTGAAAAGGTGGACAAGCTGGTCGGCGACCTGATGGAGACGGTCGGCCTCAGCCGGCGGTTCATCAAGCGGTATCCGCACGAGTTTTCGGGCGGTCAGCGGCAGCGAATCGGCATCGCCCGGGCGTTGGCAGTGGCTCCCGAGTTCATCGTTGCCGATGAGCCGATCTCGGCGCTCGATGTCTCCATTCAAGCACAGATAATGAACCTGATGGAGAAGCTCCAGGCCGACAAGGGGCTGACCTATCTTTTCATCTCGCACGACCTCAGGGCCGTCCGCCACCTTTCGGACCGCGTTGCCGTGATGTATCTCGGCAAGATCGTCGAGCTGGCTCCGGGCAAGGATATCTACGCAGGCCCGCTTATGCCCTATACGCAGGCGCTCATCTCGGCCGTGCCCGTTCCCGACCCGGAGATCGAGGCAAAACGCGAGCGGATAATCCTTGAGGGCGATGTGCCCTCGCCGATCAATCCGCCGGCGGGCTGCCATTTCCACACCCGCTGCCCGTACGCCATTGCTGAGTGTAAGCAGATCGTCCCGCAGCTTGTTGAGATCAAGCCCGCCCACCGGGCCGCGTGTATTCGCATCAACCCCGAGAACCCGGACATAAAGGCAAACGTCGCCGCCGGCCTCGGAGCCATCGGCGTGTAGAAGTCGGCGATAGTTTCGAAGTCTCGAAGTATCAATTAAAAAGGCCCGGCCGGATGCAGGTTCCGGCGGGCCATTTTCCCCCTGGGTGCTTCTCCCCCTTGTGCGGACTAACTAGCTTGCTGCCTTTTTGGCGTTGGCCACGTCGCGGAGCGCTTTGACGCGGTCGTGTGCGTGCAGGACCTTCGTGTACTGGTTCTGAACCACCTGCCTGATCACCTCGGGAAGCGGTTGCTCGAGTGCCGAGCTGTATTGCTCCTTGGCGACGTCTTCGCCGCGTTCGCATTCATTTAGGATCGCGGCCTCGTCCTTGCCGGTAACGGCCGATTTAATGTTGATCCAGCCGCGGTGCATTGCACCCGTTATCGAACCGGTATTCTCCGGGTCACCGCCGAGCCCGCGGACAACGTCCTGAAGTTCGCCGACAAAGCTCGCCCGCTCCTGAGAAAATTCGTAGAAGAGCGTCTTCAGGTCATCGCGGTCAACGCCCTCGGCTGCCTGCTTAAAGCCTTCCTGCCCGTCGCGGCAGGTCTCGATAAGGCCGTTGAGCCGCGAGATCACGTCGTCGTTGCTCATCGCCTGTGGTTGATCAGCTGTCGTCATCGGTTTTGCCGCAGTAGTGTTTCCAAAGTTATTCATCATGATTACCTAATCCCTCCTTGGGTAGTTAAACGTCATTCGAAATCGAACGACCAAAAAAATGCTGTCGCTTATAGTAGTTACAAGCTGCGTGCCGTGGCAGAAAACCCTGGTTTGCGGTGTTTTTACGGTGCCGCGGGCGTGGAAAGTGAATGGATAGGGAACGGTCGTGTATGGATGTGTTACAGGTGGAGAGTCCGGTCGTGCCGGGAAACGGAACCGCTTTTCGCGGCGGTAAACATCTATGCAATAATCAAGCTTTCGTCCACAACCGATGCGAGAAATTTAGTGAAAATCGGCGCCGATTGAGACTATCTTGCATCGAAACGAATGCCCTTAAACCGTGCCCGGACAATGATTTTCGGGCAAATTGACCGAAAATGCGGCCGAAATTGGCTGAATGAGCGATAAGCGACCCCCAAAGTTCAAGTTCCTCGAGCGCCTTGCCGATGAAAACGGCGTGGCCATTGCCGTTTTGAATGAAAACGGCGACGTCACCGCCGCTGCGAACGATAATTCCATCTGCAAAACACTCTACGGCTCGGCGGCTTTCGGCCACCGATGTGCGGCCGATTGCGGCACCGCATTCGGTCGGGCTGAGGCGGCCAGCGGCCAGGTTGATTTCACCTGCCACGCCGGGTTGCGCTGCCGGGCAATGCGGGTCGATGACCGCGGCCGGCCGTTCGTTGCGATCGTCGGAAGGACATTCACATCAGTAACCAAATATCGCGAAGCGACCGAACGGGCGCTCGGCGGCGAGTGGCGGACGCTCCCGCCCGCGGAACTTTTCGCCAATGTGCTCATCAGCGGTTCGGACGAGCCGATCGAAAAAGCAGCAGCCGAACTCGAGCGTTTTGCACCAAAGCCGGAAGCGCCGATCCTCGAACTCGAACCGCCTGTACCGAAAGAAAATGCTGTTGAGGCTCGTCCCGCGGCGGCGCCGACGGCAGAGACGGTCGAGCCGCCGGATGAGAATGCGATAACGAAGCTGATCGAAGAGTTCAACCGCCGGACGATAGACGCGGCGGAGGTGATGCCGCAGGAAAGAAAGGGCTCAATAACCGCGGAAGCAGCGGCCGTTGCGGAGTTTCGTTCGCTGCTCGGGCGGATGATGGAACTTCGCTACAAGCAGGCAGCTATCTCGGTCGTCGAGTTCATCGGGTCGCGGTTCGGTATTGCGTCGCTGGTCTGGCTTGAACGCAATGGCGATGGCTACAAGAGCGTCGCGGCGACCGGAGAATTCAAAGGCAAGACGATTCGTGTTCGGCTTGACCTCCCGAACGAGGAACTGGCCGAGCGTGCCCTCGCGGGCGAACCGATCGACCTGCGTGAAAAGCGGGCCGAAGCGGGCGAACGCGGGCTGCGGGTCTTTCCCGTAATGGTCGGCAGCGAGGTCAGGGCCGCGCTCGGCGTTCGCGTCCGAACCGGCACCGAAATGGCCGAGAAGCTGCCCGAAATAATCGCACGGCTGGCACGTGCCGCCGCGCCGCAGATGGAGATACTCCGGCTCCGCGATGAGGTGATGCGGAGCGAAGCGGTGGCGGCCGGCCTGCGGCGTTTCAACGAAGGTTTGCGGCATGCTGATTCGAACGAGTTCTGGCGGTCGGTGGCCGAAAGCGCCGCCGAGGTGCTTGGCGCCGAACGCGTCTCGATCTTGACGCCGGCCGATTCGAGCGGCGAACTGCGGGCTCGTTCGATGATCGGGACGGGAGTTGACCTCTCGGCAGACCGGAATATCGGCGGCCGCATCGCCAGGACGGCGCTCGAATCTGGCAAGCCGATCGTTGCGGAGAACCTCGCCGACCTTGGCATCGCGCGTTCGCCGGAATCATGGAACTACCGGACGGGGTCGTTCATCTCGTTTCCGATCGCCATCGGCGAGAAAAGGCTCGCGGTGCTGAATGTCGCTGACCGGGCCGATGGCGGCTCGTTCACGGCCGATGACGTCGAGATACTTCACGCCCTGGCTCCTCAACTGGCGGTCGCGATCGATCGGCGGCAGCTAGAGATACGTGCGGTTGAGCTTGAGAAGCGGTCGATCACCGATTCGCTGACAGGGCTGATGAACCGCGGGTACATCGAGGAGCGACTCATCGAAGAAATGAGCCGGGCGAACCGCTACCGGACGCAGATGAGCCTGCTGATGATCGATGTCGATAATTTCAAATCGTATAACGACACGTTCGGCCATCCGGCGGGTGACGTAGCACTTGTACTGGTCGCAAAGGCGATGAAGGACACTCTTCGAGCGGCCGACGTAGCGGCTCGGTACGGCGGAGAAGAATTCGCGATCCTGCTCCCGCAGACAGGCGCGGACGAGGCGGCTTCGATCGCCGAACGGCTTCGCCAGCGAGTCGAGCGGACCGAGTTTCCGCGGCGGCAGGTGACGATCAGCATTGGCTTTGCCGAGTTCTCGTCAGAATTTTCGGAGCCGCGGGACTGGATAACCGCCGCGGATATGGCACTTTACGATGCAAAAGAACTGGGCCGGAACCGAGTGCGGAACTATGCGGACCTTGGCCGTTCGTTCAGAGAGAATGTTCACTAGATGACGGAGGAGCGAAGTACGAGAGTTTTGGCAAGCAGGCGACCGGCAGGTTTTGTCGGCCGCGAAGCTGCGCTTGCGGAGCTTGCCGACGATGCACGCGGCAAGGGCTTCCGCGGTAAGGTTCTTCTTCACAAGCCGCGTTCCGGAGCGACCGAGTTGTTTCAACAGTTTTTCGATCGGCAGTTCTATTTTGCCGTCGGGCCGGCTCCTGTTTATTTTGCTTTTCCGCGAAGCGGCGAGCCGATCGACATCGCCCGCAGCTTTTTGAGCGAATTCCTGATCCAGACGCTGGCATTCACCCGGCGTGACGCGGGCATCATCGCCCTTCCGCCGTTCGCGAACGAGATAAGCGCCATCGCGAATGCCGGCGATGCGGCGTTCTTCGATGCCTCGGTGCGGCTATTGTCGGCGGTGCCGCTCGACCACGAAAGGGAAACCTTCATCCGGCGTTGTTTCAGCATTCCGCTGGCAGCCGCGGCGGCAGGTATCACTTCGTTCGTGATGGTCGACAACGCGGAGCGAGTAAGCGGCGATGCACGATATGCAGGCATTATGCGGGCTTTTGAAACGCTTGCCCGCGGCGAGAAGTTTCCGTTCCTGTTTGCGGCACGAAGGAGAAGCGGCTTCGCGATAGCCGATGTCCAGCGGGAATTGCTGCCGGAACTCGGCCGCGATGGGTTGAGGGAATCGATCGCCACCGCGGCAAAGTCGAACGGCGTTCCGATCGGCGAGGCCGCCGCGGATCTCTTGGCGATCCACACCGGCGGAGATCTTGGGGCGATCCACGGCATTATCGATTCCGCACAGCGGGACCGTGTCTCGCTTGAGGATTTCAACGGCCTCGGCTCGGCGTATGTCGATTCAGTGTTTGGCGGTGTGGTCCGCGAGATATTCGGCGAAATTCTCGAGCGGGTTTTCCCGGTCACCGTTACCGAGCGGGAGGCTGTTCGGCTGCTTCACGACTCGGCACGCGAGGGGTCATTTATTCCTCTCGATGTGTTTCGGTCGAGGCTTGATCTAACGGATGATGCGGCGGTCGCGGCTGCGGAGACGTTGAACACCGAAGAAGCCGTGCGCTTCACATCGGGCAGGCTCGAAGCCGCGAAGGAGAACAAGATGTTTCGCGACTTCCTCGTTTCGCGATACCGGCTTGAAGGGCGGGGCGAACCGCGTGCCCTTGTTTATGCCGAGACACTGGCGGAGTTCCTTGCCAGTGCGCCTATGGAGATGGCAAGCGAGTACCGCCGGACCGCCGCGGTCGGCGTTCGCGGCCTGATGGCCGAGTTCGGCGGCCGCGAGGTCCCGGCGGCGTTGTTCGATTACGGCCGCTTCAAAGAGAACTACAAGGGAATTCCGCGTGAGGAACTTAAGGAGTTGCTCCGCGAGGACGAGCGGCTGATCTCTTTGCCAAAGATAGTTTTCTCCGCACAGGCCGAGGCGTTCTACAAGGCGATCGGAACGATCTCAGAATCTGAAAGAGCGGCGGTCGCGGTTGGCTTTCAGGCGGCGGAGCGAGGCTCGGAACCGATCGCTTGGATCGCCGCGGAGATCGATTCGAAGCTCGAAGCTGAGCGTGCCAAGGCAGAGTTCTGGTGCGATAGGCTCGAGGCGGCCGCGATCAATTGCGGTTTCGAGCGGTATAGGCTCTGGCTGATCGCCCCCGAAGGCTTTGATGACGAGGCCCTCTCGGTGATGAACGAACGCGGGTGCTATTCCTCGAGCCGGCTGCAGGCCGAATTACTTCGCAGCGTCCTTGAAGGAGGAGACGGCGAAGCGGTCGTTCCGCAAGCGGACAGCTACGAGATCGTCATCCCGATCGACGAGGATTCGGAGATCGTAGCCGCACACACGCTTGAAGACATCGCCCGCCGGCATGACATTCCGGCAGCACATATCAACCAGATCAAGACGGCGCTCATCGAGGCCTGCATCAACGCAGCCGAGCACAGCCTCAGCCCGGACCGGCGGATCCATCAGAAGTTCGTCGTCGCTCCGGACCGCATCACGATAACGGTCTCAAATCGCGGGCTGCGGCTCGCCGACCGTGCAGTTCCGGCGGCCGAACCCGCAAATGGGCGACGAGGCTGGGGACTCAAATTGATCCGCGTCCTAATGGACGAGGTGCGGCTCGAGGACGTCGATGACGGCACACGGCTGACGATGACCAAATACTTCCGGCGGCCCGAGCCCTCAGCGGCCGCGGCCTGATGCCCGACATTTCGTATTTCCCACGTTCGACAACCTTTCGGCGAAAATAGAAAATATCGATTACTTGTCCTCACAAGCCGATATGAGACTCAGATGGAGCTTTGGCATCGTTGCCGCTATCTTCCTGGCAGTTTTCTGCCTGTATCCGCAGGCAAAGATGTGGTATGCCCGCGGCGGCGAATGGAACGGCCATTATGCCTATAACGACATTGATGAGGTTGCGTACGCAGCCTACGTTCGGGCACTGATCGACGGCAGGCCGCGGAAGAACGACCCCTACACCGGCCGCGACCACACGGCAGAAACACCGCAGCCCGAATCGCTTTTCTCAATTCAGTTTGCAGCTCCTTATACACTTGCGATACCGGCACGGATATTCGGCTTTGGTGCACCGTGGGCGATAATCCTCTCGGGAGCGGTCGCCGGGTTCTTATCTGCGTTGGCGGTGTTCTGGCTGCTCGGGCGGATGACGGGAAGTTCATGGTTCGCAATGGCGGGAGCCCTCGCGACGTTCTGTTTTGGCTCTCTGGCGGCGGGTGAAGGGGCGATCCTTGAGGTCCTTTTCGACGGCTTCTCCTACCCTTATTTTCCCGGGTTCCGGCGGTACATTCCGGCGATGGCATTTCCGGCTTTTTTTGCGATGCTAGCTTTGCTTTGGAAGGTGTTCGTCGAAGGGGCAAAGGAAGAGACACTGGATGACCGGCGTGCCGGTGGAAATAGGAACTTGATCCTGACCGCCCTTGCGGTGCTCGCGTTTGGCTACACAGTTTTCAGTTACTTTTACGTTTGGACAACGGCGGCGGCGTTTCTCGCGGCGATGGCCGCGGCATGGCTCGCGGAGCGGCCGGAAGGCTGGCGTTCGCAGATCAGAGAAGCTCTGGTACTTGCGGGCGGCTGTGGTCTGGTGCTCGTGCCGTATGCCTATCTTCTCTCTCAGCGGGCGACGACGATGGACCACGTCCAGTTGCTCGTGCATACGCGCCTGCCGGACCTTTTCCGTTTTCCGGAGTACATCGCCTTCGGTGTTTTGCTGATCTTGATCGCGGGAATGGCCGCGGGCAAGTTTCGCCTCGGCGACCGCGACGTGCTTTTCGTTTTCGCACTTACGCTCGTTCCGTTCATTGTCTTCAATCAACAGATCGTGACCGGCCGTGCGTTGCAGCCGATCCACTACCAGGTCTTCATCGGAAATTACGTGGCCGTCCTGGCATTGCTGGCGGCGATCGGGCTCTTTATCCGGCGTGCGAAGAACGATGAAACTATACGGCTCAAAGCCGCCTGGGTGGGCCTTGCCGTCGCGGCAATTGCCTGGGGTTTTGTCGAGTGCCATTACACGGTCCGCGTGCTCGACTGGGCGAATGAACATCGCGACAAGGGGCTTGCGGTAGCCAAACGGCTGGAAGAATTTGCAAATGCATCGCCGGACAAACACCGGGAAACGGTCCTTGCCTTTGACGGCATTCTCGCCGACGACCTGCCGACGGTGGCTCCGCAGAATGTGCTCTGGGCAAGGCATCAGCACGTTTTTGCCGGCCTCTCATGGCAGGAAAGCAAAGAAAGATATTACCAGTATTTGTATTACAACGGCGTCGATGCCGAAGGGCTTGACGATCTGCTTCGCCGCGATTTCGTCTCGATCATTGCCTTGTTTGGCTGGGGCCGGCATACAGATCGGCTCAACTCAGAGTACAAGCCGATCACCGAAGGCGAAGTAGCGGAGGAGGTCCGGCTCTATCGCGAATACATCGAGCGGTTCGACGCCCGAACGGCGAGCGAGCCAAAGATCTCGTATGTCGTAATAGCCGACGATGACGGTAACGACCTGGCAAATGTGACGAAGTGGTACGACCTATCGGAGGCCGATCGCGTTGCCGGCTATACCATCTACCGTGCAACGCTGCGAGCGGGACAATAAAAAGACCGCCCGGAAAAAAGGGCGGTCAAATATGTATTGCTAAATTAGTACTACTTAAAAACTAAGCGGCTAGAAGGTCGTTCGAGGTTTCCGCGAAAACGCGCCTGCCGTTCAGAGCGTCGTCAATTATCTCGCGAACCGCCGAAGCGTCCGGGTTCACATCCATCTTTGCACATGCCCGAAGGTGCCTGATGATACCTTCCGAGGCGATATCGACCGCTTCACCTTGTAACTTAGCGAAACGGCGAGCCTGAATATGATCGATCTGCAGGATGCGTTCCTGCAAGGTCATGGGTTTAGCTGCTGCCACTTCCAATTCTCCTTTCTTTTCGAATTTTAGAACTTTCATTACTACTAAAGCTGTGAGCTAAAAACAAAACGCCCGAGGGAAACCTAGAATTCCCTTTAAGGCTGCGGGCTCGTTACAACCAAAAACAGCAAGTCGCACGGGAAAAGAAACCCGTTATTGCTCACCTCTGTAGGAAGATATTAACAGAAAGTTACCGGCATGTCACTACTTTTTTTCGCCGAAAAGAGACTTTTTTTCAAAAGGAAAAGCCGCCGAAGCGATCCGGCGGCCTTATGCATAACTTAAGCAAATGCTTAGCTTACGGCATCTTTCATCGCTTTGCCGAGACGGAACTTGACGGTGGTCTTGGCCGGGATCTTGATGGTCTCGCCGGTCGCGGGGTTGCGGCCTTCGCGAGCCTTGCGGGTCGCCTTGACGAGCTTGCCAAAACCGGGAACGGTAAACTCTCCGTTCTTCTTAACCTCCGAAGCGGCGAGGGCCGCCAGCGAATCGAACATGCCCTTAACGTCGGCCTTTTTCATTCCCGACGATTCAGCCAAGTTGTTGATGATCTCCGTCTGTGTCATTCGAGCCATAGTGTTTAAGTAACCTCCAAGGTGTCAATATTAGAAATGTTAGATCTTTCTTGCAATTCAACGCTGCCTGCGGTCGAGCTTATGGTGGCGGGCAAGAGTTCGAAAATCAAGCAACGATTTTGGTCGGGGCGGCAAGATTCGAACTTGCGGCCTCACGGTCCCAAACCGTGCGCACTACCAGGCTGTGCTACGCCCCGTTTGATCCGCCGCAAAGCGAGTTCAAGTAGCGGATTTTACAGGCGGAATATGGTTCGGTCAAGTCAAACCCCGATAAAATCGAGGAAAAATCGCATAAATGCGTCTGTCGCTCTCGCCCGATGGCTGATCGATCGCTTTACGGCGTCATCGAGTTCGCCAAAGGTGTTGACGAATCCGGCCGGTATGAAGATCGGATCGTAGCCGAACCCGTTCGTACCGACAGGTGATGCAGCGAGCTCGCCCTCGCAGATTCCATCCGCGGTCCAGATGATCTTGCCGGCCGGATCGGCAAAGGCCATTGAGCAAACGAAGCGTGCCGAGCGATCACTCGACCCGGCCTCGGCGAGTTCGGCAAGCAGGGTGCGGATCTTGGTTTCGTAACCGGCGAATTCACCCGCGTATCTCGCTGAATGAACTCCAGGCCGTCCGCCTAGTGCCGACACCTCAAGGCCCGAATCATCTGCAAGCGAATACATACCCGCAGCGGTTGCATATTCGCCGGCCTTTTTCGCGGCGTTTTCCAAGAAGGTGGTTCCCGTTTCGTCCACATCAGGAATCGTCGGCAGGTCTGCGAGCGTTATGGCGGCGATGCCTTGACGGCCGAGCATCGCATCGATCTCGCGGACCTTTCCGGGGTTCCGTGTGGCGATCAGTATGCGGTCGATCTGAGGCATAAAGGCGGCGGATGAACGTCGATCGGACGATTTTCGTTGCAAGCTTACCCTAATACGATGTATAAAAGAAAAGGGCGTTCCTTCCTTCCTGAATAAGCCCGCTCCCAAACCTTAGGAGAAATTTCTTGCAGACGACGAAAGAGGAACCGACAACTCCTTTTGCCGAGACCGTCTATACCGGCGACGCACTTGTGTCCGCATACCTGCCCGAACCGCGGCCGGTCGAGGATGCCGTGGCGGAGCTTTGGGTTTGGGTCCAAGGGCTTTCGAGCTTCCTTTCGAGTTACGACCGCGTTCTCGGCGATTCGAACAAACCGGTTGCCGTTACTCGCGACCGCAAGGGAGAGTTTCACGTAACGATGGAGGTCTTTATTCGGCTCTCCGGGCTGCTTGCCGAGATCGCGAATTCGGATCAGGAGGAATTTTACGGCGTCAGGATCGAGCGTCGGGTATTCTCGGAATTATCGTCCTTCGTCCAGGATCATTCGGTCCTTAACACTGCTTTGCTCAAGGGAGACAGCCTGAGCTACTTCGAGTGGCGGAGTTGGCGAAAGCTCCTCCGTGAAAAGCTTGTCGGGCTGGAGGCACTCGAGTTGCTCGAAGATGCCGCGGCGGAAGCGGGCGTTCAGAACCTGCCGGAGAAACTTCGCGGGCTGGCAGATGACCCATCGTTCTCGCTTTCAGACCGTTCAACGATACGTTGGTCGATGAGCCGGCTCGGCCGTATTTTGCTGAGTCTCGGGGCGATCTCGCAGATGCTGAAGAACGACGATCCGCTCAAGCCAGCGATGGCGATCTTCTGCGGTATTCACGATCAGGTGCGGACGATGAACCGCCGGATCGGCGATACGCTGTCGCGTTGGAAGGACGAAGAGGCAGAGCTTTTCGGAATGCTTGACGGAGCCTCATACATGGCCTCGCTCGAGTTGAAGAAGGCATACAATCAGGAGCTGGCGGGAATAGTTACCCTGCGTTCCGCTTTGGTGGTTTACGCACGGGTCGAGACGGCATTCGCTCTTCTCAACGATGGGTTTCAGGAGATACTGACCGGCTTTGTCCGGCTTGTCGAACCGGAGGTCACTGTCGGCGATGTCTTTCCGGAATTTCAGCACAAGCTTGCAGAGTCACTCATGCTCCGCAATCATCTGCACCAGGTCGTCACAGCGGTCCGCAATGCGGAGGAGAAGCCGACGCCCGCGAACGTGGAAAGCCTGCAGACAATTCTTTCGACCTTTCTCAACGAACCGATCGAGTATCTTTACTACAAGGACCGCGAAGCCTTTGAACGGTTCTGCGAGGAGATCAATGCCTCGATCGACGGCAACGAACTCGTCCCGCTCCTACACCGGTTCTCGGCGTATCTGGAAACTCTGTTCCGCCAAGTTAGCATGCGGGCCGTTCTCGTCGATCATCCGTTCGAAGCGTCGATTTAGGGCTATTGCGATCGCAGGATCGATAGCGGCTTTTTGAAGATCACATCAAAGCTCGCGGCCGTACCGACGAGCGTGACGATAAGTGTTGTGATGCCGATGCCGGCTAGCGTCCGAACCCCGTCAAACTCCCATTCGATATCAAGAAGAAAGTAACTTACCGCAAAGGAAAGCGCGACGGCAAAGACCGAACCGATGACTCCGGCGAGCAGTCCGAGCAGTCCGTATTCGAGCATCAGAATCGCGCCAAGCGAGTGCCGTTCGGCACCGAGCGTTTTCAGTACTGCGTTCTCGTAGATCCGGTGAGACTTGGTCAGGGCGACCGAACCGATGAGGATCAGTATTCCGCTCAGGATGACGAAGCCGCCGACGAATGTGATCGCCAATACGAAATTCTCGACGAGTTTGGTTACGGTCGCGACAATATCGGCGACGTCGAAGACCTGAACGTTCGGATAGGCTGTTACGACGTCACGCTGCAGACGCTGGCGGTCGGTCGCCCCGATCCGGCTGAGAATGGTCGCGGCGTAGCTCTGCGGTGCGTCCTCAAGCACGCCCGGCTTGAAAACGAAGACGAATGCCGTTCGGGTGTTTCGGAGGTCGATCTGCCGAATATTTGCGACGCGGACCGTGACGAGCCGGCCTGAGATATCGAAGGTCATCGAATCGCCCGGAACTACTTTTAGCGTATTCGCCATCCGATCCTGGATCGAGACCTCCGGCACATCGGCCGCTTCGGGCCGCCACCACTTGCCGGCGACGACCTTTTCATTGATATCGAGCCCAGGCCGGTAGGTAACGGCAAATTCGCGTCCGATCTGTCCCTGCATCTGGCGGGTCTCGGTTTGGCTATAATCGATCGGCTTGCCGTTCACGTAAGCAATGCGGGCACGGACGGTCGGAGTTGTCTCGGGCTCCTCGCCGGTCCGGGCTCTGATCGTATCAACGAGACCGTTGATCTGGCTCTTTTGCACGTCGATGAAAAAGAGCGTCGGGAGCCTTTGGTTCCGGCTGAAATCGAACTCGCGGATGAGGTTGCTCTGGAGCGATTGAACCGTAAACACTACGAACGCGCCAAGCCCGACGGCGAGCAGAATTATACGGGTCTGATTCCCTGGCCGGTGAAGCGAATTGATCGCCTGCCGGAGCGAGAACGAACGCGAAGGGCGAAGTGCACGAACGAGCTTTGTCAGCACGACCGCAGCCAAGTAAAGCACTAGCGACGTGACCGCCAATCCGCCAAGGAAGAACGCCCCGACGAGCAGTGAGCCCGCTTGCCAGACCGCAAGTCCAAGCAAGGAGGCGAGGATCAACGCGCCGATCAGCCATTTTTTCCAGTCAAGCCTGCGGATGCTGGCATTGTTCTCATCGCGCAGCAACAGCCGGGGCTTAATATTGCGGATCTGCATCAGCGGCAGCCCGGAGAAAAGCAGCGAAACAAGGACACCGAGAACCGCTCCCTGAAAGCCGGTCGAGAGCGTTACGGCATAGCTCATATTCTCCGGCAGTTGTTCAGAGAATCCGGAGCGGACGCCGAACATGCCAAGCTGAGCGAGCAGAATCCCGAAGAGACTGCCGATCAAGCCGAGCGTGAGGATCTGCAGTAGATAGACCGAAAGGATCCGGCCGCCGCTGGCACCGAGACACTTTAGCACGGCGACCGTTTTGCGCTTTTGTTCGACGAAGGCACGTGAAACGTTCCAGACACCAACGCCACCAAGGACCAAAATAAGCAGGCCGGTCAGGGCGAGATAGTTCTCCGTGCGTGTAAATTGTTCACCGAGCCGTTCCTGGGTTTCGCGATAGGATTGGACCGTGATGGTGCTGCCGCGAAGCTCTTCCCGAAGGCGACGAACGAGTTCGGTCGGGTTGTCGGTCGTACGGTAGAGGATTCGGCGGCGAACGCGGCTCGAATTTCGGGTGATGCCCGCGTTGTCAAACGCGCTTTTTTGGACGAATACGCGCGCACCAAGGCGGAACCCGCTCGAGCCGCCGGGTTCGTTGTCGAAGCTCCCGCGGATCTCGAACTCGCCCTCGGCGATCTTGAGCTTATCGCCAACCTTAACGCCGAGTTCTTCAAGCAGTATACGAGCAACGAGAGCTCCGTTATTTTCGAGCAGGCGGTGGTCGAAAGGCTTTCCGTCATCAAGAATGAACTCACCGACAAGCGGGAACGGCGGTTCGACACCTTTCAGTTCTATAAGGCGGACGCGTTCATTGGCAGGGTCGGTGGGCCGTGCCATCGATGATGTCGTGATGGCTTCATCGCGGCCATCCGCGATACCTGAAGCATCTACGGCCGCTTGGATCTTCTGAAGATCCGTCGGCGAGAAGTCACTGTTCGATCCGATCTCAAGGTCGGCGGTCAGAAGGGCCCGAGCGTCAGTGCCAACGGCTGCAGTAAGATTCTGGATCAGCGAACGCAGAGCGACGACCGAGCCGACACCGAGTGCGATGCACAGAAAAAAGAAAACAAGCCGCCGCCAGGAAGAGCGGATCTCGCGAGCAGTGAGGTTAAGGATGAAATTCATTGTCCGGAGTTATCAGCGATGACCTTGCCATCTTTCAGAATGATCTGCCGTTCGGCCTTTGCCGCGAGTTCCTGGTCGTGCGTTACCAAAACTAGGGTCACATTATTGCCCTGGTGGAGCGCGGTCATAAGTTCGAAGATGTGTCTTCCGTTCTTCGAATCGAGGTTACCCGTCGGTTCGTCGGCAAGGAGGATCTTTGGCCGGTTGGCAAATGCCCTGGCGATCGCGACCCGCTGCTGTTCGCCGCCCGAGAGTTCCGTCGGGTAATGGTGGCCGCGGTTCGCAAGGCCGACCTCATCGAGCA
>CAZGLZ010000038.1:0-31602 GCA_964526245.1 uncultured Chloracidobacterium sp.
ATTCCGGTCTCGATCATCGGTGCGTTCGCTGCGATCGCCGCATTTGGTTATTCGCTCAACCAGATGACGATGCTTGCTCTGACGCTAATGGTCGGCATCGTGATCGACGACGCGATCATCGTTCTTGAGAACATCTACCGCTTTGTCGAAGAGAAGGGAATGACGCCGTTCCAGGCGGCGATCGAGGGTACCAAGGATATCGGCCTCGCTGTGCTTGCGACGACGCTCTCGCTCCTTGCGGTTTTCATTCCGGTCGGGTTCATGACCGGTATCGTCGGCCGGTTCATGTCCTCGTTTGGGTTGACGTCGGCGGCGGCGATCGCGATCTCGCTCATCGTTTCTTTTACGCTTACGCCGATGCTGGCGGCCCGCTGGATCAAACGGCCGGAGCCTGGCGAGGGCGGCGAAGTCGGCGAAAAGAGCGGCGGGCATTCGCATGGCAGTGATTCAAAGTCGGGCAAGTTCTGGCAAAAGATCGACGGAGCATACACCTTCATGCTCAAGCTCTCGATGCGGCATCGGTGGGCTGTTGTCCTGATCTGCGTTCTGACGGTCGCATCGATAGTGCCGCTTTACAATTATGTCGGTATGGCATTCCTTCCGGATGAGGATGAATCGCTTTATCAGATCAATCTTCGAGGGCCGCAGGGAACATCGCTATCCGCAACGCAAAGCATTTTGGATCGCATCGCAAGAGACGTCCGTGCCGAGCTGCCGGGCGTGAAGTCAACGCTCGTTCTTGCCGGTTTCGGTCGTGGGCGTGGGCCGAATGTCGGATTTATCAATGTGTCGCTTGCTCCCGTAAAAGAGCGCGAGCTTTCGCAGGCGGAGATGATCAACCGGACGCGAGCGATCGCCCGAAAATACTCGAACAAGGATTACCAGGTCAGCGTTTCGGCTTCGTCCTCAATCGCGGGCAGCATTGGGCTTGGCCGCGGAGGCAGCGGCGTCGGTTATTTCATCGCGGGCCCGGATATGACCCGGCTGAATGAGTACGCCAACATCCTGGTCGAGAAAATGAAGGCCGATCCGGTGTTCCGCGATCCGGATTCCTCGGTCGAGGTCGGGACGCCGGAGATCCGCGTTGCGATCGACCGAACGAAGGCGGCCGACCTTGGCGTGCGAGCCGGCGATGTGGCCCAGGCGTTGAACATCATGGCCGCGGGGCAGATCGTTTCATCTTACAGCGAGGGTTCGAATCAGTACGATGTGGTGGTCAGGGCCGATGAGAGGTTCCGGCGTGATCGAAGCAACTTCAATCTCTTTACGGTTGCTTCGACAACCGGCGGCACCGTCGGGCTTGACCGCGTGGTCAAGCTGGAGGAGGGGCTGGCCCCATCGACCATCAGCCGGCTTAACCGCCTGCGGCAGGTAACGGTCGGAGCGAGCCTTCCGCCGAATGCTTCGGAATCTGACGCACTCGCAAAGCTTGAGCAGTATGTGAAGGAACTTAACCTGCCGGCGGAGTACGTTACGGGCGTGACCGGGCAATCGAAGGAACTGCAGAAGGCGTATGAATCGTTCATGCTCGCGTTCCTGCTGTCGTTCGTCTTCATGTACCTGGTGCTCGCGGCACAGTTCGAGTCGTTCATTCACCCGATCACGATCCTGCTCACGCTGCCGTTGGCCGTGCCTTTCGCATTGCTTTCGACGGCGCTTGCCGGGCAAACGCTGAACATCTTTTCGGCACTCGGCATCTTGCTGCTGTTCGGCATTGTGAAAAAGAACGCGATCCTGCAGATCGACCATACGAACTCGCTTCGGGCAAAGGGAATGAACCGCTACGATGCGATCATTCAGGCCAACCGCGACCGGTTGCGGCCGATCCTGATGACGACGCTGGCACTCGTTGCCGGAATGATCCCGCTGACGCTCGGCACCGGAGCCGGAGCGGCGACGAACCGCTCGATCGGAATTCTCGTGCTCGGCGGCCAGTCGCTCTGTCTGCTGCTGACGCTCCTCGCGGTGCCGGTGTTCTACTCGCTCTTTGACGATGCCGGCGAGACGAAGTTCTTCCGCTCGATCGGCGAAGGGCTTGGAAAGATACGGGATGCAATAACCTGGCCTTTCTCGGCGGCGTTTTCGAGCAAGTTCAGCAAAAAGGAAGATGGTGCAAAGCCATCCGGTATCGGTGACGAAGATCTTGTGGAGGGCGGCAGAAGGGCCTAGTCCGATGAATTTAACAGCGTCTTCTACAGGGCTAATTCTGCGCACGGCCGTTTGGGCCGCGGCGGTCCTCGTTGCATCTCTGCTTTCGGCTTTGACCGCGGCGGCTCAGGATGCTCCGCCGCTTCCTTCGCCAACTCCGATCCCGATCGAGCGGACGCCGCCGGCCGATCTGCCCACCGAACCGCCGCCTGTTGCGCCTGATTTCAAGGCGCCGCCGCGGCCGCTTCCGACGACGAGCCGGGTCGGGGTCGATGTCGGCAACCAGGTTCCGCTGACGCTTGATAACGCCATCAGGCTCGCTCTGGAAAACAATAACGCTATCGCTATCTCGCGAAACGACGTTGAGATAGCCGAGTTCAATTTAAAGAGGGCAGAAGGTGTTTACGACCCGGAGATCTTTTCAGAAGGGTTTTACGAGCGGACGACGACGCCGGTCGCATCGCTGATCGGCGGAGCGGTCAACGGCTCGGTGACGAACACAAGATTCTTCGGCTCGGGCGGCGTGCAGGGCTTTACGCGAAAGTTCGGCGGTTCGTACGTGGCAAGGTTCGATTCGACCCGTTCGACAACGAGCAACACGAACGCATTCTTGAACCCGAATTATCCGACGCTTCTTACCTTTCAGTACACGCAGCCGCTGCTTCGCAACCGCTCGACCGACAACAACCGCCGGCAGATCGAGATCGCGAAAAAGAACCTGAGCCTCAGCGATTCGCAGTTTCGGGCACAGGCGATCGAGGTCATCTCAAGGGTCGAGCAGGCCTACTGGAACCTTGCGTTCGCCCTAAGAAACTTGCAGGTGCAAATAGATGCCGTAAAGCAAGCGAGGTCACAGCTTGAGAGTAATGAGCGACTCGTTTCACGCGGCGTGCTCGCACCGATCGAGATCGTCGCGGCGACGGCTCAGGTGACGTCGCTTGAGCAGATCGTTTACGCGGCACAGGAAGAAGTGACGCGAAACGAGAACATCCTCAAGACGCTGATCGCTCCGGATAGAAATTCCTCGGTCTGGGCACAGGCACTGACGCCGGTTTCGCCGGTTAGCTTTGAGGCTCCGCGGATCGGGCTTGATGTTGCGATAACAGAGGCGCTCAAGAACCGGCCGGAGATCGCCCAGCTTGAAACGAGTGCGGAGATCAACCGGATCGACAAGGCCTTTTTTGAAGATCAGACAAAGCCGCAGATCGATCTGGTCGGTTCCTATTCCTCGCAGGGCCTTTCCGGTGCGGAGACCGCGAGAGCGATCGACCCAGCAACGGGGCTGAGCCGCGTTCCGCCCAATCTGGTCGGCGGTTACCTTACGTCGCTCGGAAATCTGCTGGCACAGGACTACCCGACCTTCCGGGTCGGAGTGACGATCACGCTCCCTTGGGGAAACACGGCTGCCAAGGCCGATCTCGGCCGGACACTGGTCGAGGAACGACGTCTCGGAAACGTGCGGGCCCAGACCGAGCAGGCGATCGAGGCCGAGGTGCGAAATGCGCTTCAGGCACTTCGCTCGGCGGAGGCGAGGCTTGCTTCGGCATCGGTCAATCGCTCCGCAGCCGAACAGCTCTACGAAAGCGAGCAGCGGCAGTTCCAGTCCGGGACGACCACTTTCTATCGCGTGCTTGAGCGGCAGAACGAGCTGATCGCCTCGCAGGGCCGCGAACTTCAGGCACAGACCGACCTCAACCGGGCGATCTCCGAATTTCAGCGGGCCACCGGAACGACGCTTTCGGCCAACAACGTCTCTGTTACCGATGGACGCAATCTTCTGCTCCGCAGCCGCGACCGCGAATTTACTTTCAACGCGAGGCCGCTGCTTCCGATAACTTCTGCGACAAAAGAGTGATCTAAATTAGAGCTTGAAACCGCCGCGGGTCAGCATCGTCTCAAAGCCGACCTTATCGACGGCCTTGATGTAGGCGTCACGCGGCTCGACGATGCCTTTTTGCACCAACGCGAAGAGGGCGTCGTTGAGCACGACCATGCCGTGCGTTTTTCCGGTTTGCATCGCCGAAGGTATCTGGAACGTCTTGCCTTCGCGGATGAGGTTGCTGATCGCCGGTGTAACGATAAGAACCTCGAGAGCCGCGACGCGTCCGCCGCCTTTCTTTGGCAAGAGCGTTTGGGCGATCACGCCCTTGAGCGATTCCGAGAGCATTACGCGGATCTGCTGCTGCCGGTCGGCAGGGAACTGGTCGATGATGCGGTCGACCGTCGACGCGGCGGTTGTCGTGTGCAAGGTTCCGAAAACGAGGTGGCCCGTCTCGGCCGTCTCGATGGCGATCGAGATCGTTTCAAGGTCACGCATTTCGCCGACGAGGACGATGTCCGGGTCTTCGCGGAGTGCGGCACGAAGAGCATCCTTGAACGATTCGGTGTGGTTGTGCACTTCACGCTGATTGATGAGGCACTTCTGGTTCTCGTGGACGAATTCGATCGGGTCTTCGATGGTCAGGATATGGTCGTCGCGGTTCTTATTGATCGCGTCGATCATCGCGCAGAGCGTCGTCGATTTGCCTGATCCGGTCGGGCCGGTGACAACGACAAGGCCTTTCGAAAGATTGCAGAGATCCATTATCGCCTTTGAAAGCCCAAGGTCCTCTGCCGTCAATATCTTTGACGGGATAATGCGGAAAACGCCGCCCATGCCCTTGCGGTCGCGGAAGACGTTGCAGCGGAATCGGGCAAGCCCGAGGATCTCGTAGGCAAAGTCGGTATCGCTCCGGCGGGCAAATTCTTCGCGGTTCTTCTCCGGCATTATCGACGTTAAAAGCTCAGCGATAAGGTCGGGCGTGAGTACACCTTCGGCGCATTCAAGCTGCTGGATCTTGCCGTCCTTTCGCACCATCGGCACAACGTCCGCCGACAGGTGCAGGTCGGACGCGCCGACCTCGGCCATTTGCCGGAAAAGAGCTTCCATCCGGTCCACCATCACAAGATTTACCTTTCTGCGATCGGCCTGGCGACGGTCAACCAGCGGAGCGGCCTCGACCGCGACGGCCGGTTCGATGACCTCGGGTTCGGGAACGTATTCGCGAGGCGGCGGGACAAACCCGGAAGGCTCCTCATAGATCGGCGGAAGCGGCTCGGCCGCGAATTCGTTGACAACAGCCTCGACGGCGGGAAGGGCCGTGAGGTCCGGTTCCTCCGGGCGTTCCTCGAAGCGAAGCGGTTCGATCGGGCTGGCGGCCGCGTGCACACGCGACTGCCGCGAAAAGATCGGCTTTACGGATACGACAAACCCCGCGGGTGATTTGCGGATATGGAACTGAAAATTGCCGAGATTGTGCGGATGGGTGAACTCGATCTCACTCGAGGACGGGAGCTGCATCCTGACGTCGGGTGGTATGAGCGGAAAGACGAGGCTTGTTATCTCCGAACCGGAGAGCGACTCGGCGGCGACTTCGGCCGTACCGTTCGCCGAGAAAACGACCGGGTTCTTGTTGGGTTCGAGCCTAAGTTCCTCGCTCGAACTCGACATTAGTACACTGAGATACTGGTTAAGCTTTTCCATTGTTTCGACGGGACGGGAGCAATTTGTGAGGCAAAAGAACGAAGGGTACCCAAAATTGGGCACCCTTTAAGATTAGCACAGCCGGAGGGCTCTTGTCAGCGGTTTTTTATATGGTCACGGCTTCCTGATATTCGCCCCAAACTCCGCGTAAAGCGTGGCCGATCTCGCCGACCGTTACCGAGGCCTCGACGCAGTCAAGGATACGTGGAAGCAGGTTTTCCGTGCCTGCAGCGGCCTCTTTGAGTTTCTGCAATGAAGATTCGGCGGTTTTCGCATCGCGCCGCGAACGCAACGCCCGAAGCCGCTCCACCTGATCGCGTTCGATCGCCGGATCTACCGAGAGCGTCGGGATGTGCTCGTCCTCTTCGATGCGGAACCGATTGACGCCAACGACGATCGCATCCTCGCTCTCAACGGCTTTCTGATATTCGTAGGCCGCTTCCTGAATCTCACGCTGAACGTAGCCGGTCTCGATGGCCCGGAGCATACCGCCCATGTCGTCGATCTTCTTGATGTAGTCCTCGGCTAGCTGTTCGAGGCGGGTCGTGAGTTCCTCGATGGCGTAGCTTCCGGCGAGCGGATCGACCGTGTTTGCGACGCCGGATTCATGGGCGATCACTTGTTGGGTGCGGAGAGCGACCCTGGCGGCCTGTTCGGTCGGGAGCGAAAGGGCCTCGTCCATCGAGTTGGTGTGGAGGCTTTGCGTTCCGCCAAGCACGGCGGCGAGTGCCTGAATGGTCGTCCGGACGACGTTGACCTCGGGCTGCTGAGCAGTGAGGGTTGAGCCGGCCGTTTGCGTGTGAAAGCGAAGCATCTGCGATTTTGCGGCCTTTGCCCCGAAGCGGTCGCGCATGATCCGGGCCCAAAGCCGGCGGGCCGCACGGAACTTCGCGACCTCTTCCAAGAGGTCACTATGGGCGTTGAAAAAGAACGAAAGCCGCGGGCCGAAGTCGTCGACATCGAGTCCGACGTCGATCGCCGCCTGAACGTAACAGATGGCATCGGCGAGCGTGAACGCGAGTTCCTGAGCGGCGGTCGAACCCGCCTCGCGGATGTGGTAACCGGAGATCGAGATCGTGTTCCAGTTCGGAACTTCCGCCGCGCAAAACGCAAACGTGTCCGTGATCAGCCTGAGCGACGGCTTCGGCGGATAGATGTAAGTGCCGCGGGCGATATATTCCTTGAGGATGTCGTTCTGGATGGTCCCGTTGACCTTGTCAAAGCCGACGCCTTGGCGGCGGGCAACGGCGAGATAAAGACAGAGAAGTGTCGAGGCCGTTGCGTTTATCGTCATCGAGGTCGAAACGCGGTCGAGCGGAATACCGTCGAAAAGCGTCAGCATATCTTCGATGCTGTCGATCGCGACGCCTACCTTGCCGACCTCGCCGAGAGCGAGCGGGTCGTCCGAATCGAGCCCGATCTGGGTCGGCAGGTCGAACGCGACGCTGAGGCCGGTAGTGCCCTGCGAGAGCAGGTATTTATATCGCTCGTTCGATTCCCGGGCCGTCGCAAATCCGGCATATTGCCGCATCGTCCAAAAGCGGCCGCGGTACATATTTCGGCGAACGCCGCGGGTATATGGAAATTCGCCCGGAGCGCCGAGGTCCGCGGCCGGGTCAAGTGCCGAGACATTTTCGGGGTTAAAGTCGTTCGGGAGTTCTATGCCTGATGAGGTCAGGAATCGCTCACGCCGTTCGTCTGCCATATTGGAAATAGATTACCATAGTTTCTTCGAGAGAAATGGATGCCCGGAAGCGGCCGCAGCCGCCCGGGCTAGGGACGTAACGTGAATTATTTCAACTATTTCACGGAGATCGAGGATGCGTTTATCCGCCGCCGCGGCAAGCACCTGCTGCTTTCGCCGATCGATTGGGCATTGATCGAGGGATGGCAGAAAATGGGCGTGCCGCTGCATGTGGCGATCCGCGGCATCGAGACGGTTTTCGATAATTTCGAAGCGAATCCGCGGCCGCGAGCGATCAAGTCGCTGATGTTTTGCCGCGAGGAGGTCGAGGCCCGGTTTCAGGAATGGCTTGCCTCGCAGGCGGGCCGTTCCGTGGAAGCAGGAGACGAAGAGGCACGGCCCGGGTTTACTATCGAGGCGATCCGCGAACATATCGAACGAGCCGCCTCGACGCTCGAAAATGTAAAGGCAGAAGGCCTCCGCGAGGCGTGCGAACGGGCGGCGGCAAGGCTTCGAATTCTCGCCGGCGAAGTTACGGCCGACTTCGAGACGGTCGATAAAGCTCTCAACGACATCGAGGAATTTCTCGATAACGCGATGCTATCGGATCGGGATAACGTGCATCTAAAGAAGGTCGAAGGCGAGGTAAAAGCGCAGCTCAGTTCCTACAAGAAGGAAATGGCAAAGGAAGCTTACGAGAACACCTTCCGGCTGATGCTGCTCAAACGGCTTCGCGAAGAGGCCGGCATTCCACGCCTCGGTTTGTTTTATCTATGACCGGACGATCTTGTTTCACGGCGCTCTTTTTATTCGTATTCTCATCGTTAGCGTTCGGGCAGGATCGCCCGATCCCGCCCGGAGTTCCGATCAAGGAGGTTCCGCCGGCCGAGAATCCGGAATCCGTACCCGACGGGGTTGCCGGCCGCACGTACACTAACCCCGAGCTTGGTTTCCGGATCACTTTCCCGGACGAATGGCTTATTCCGGGAGATGATTTCGAGGACTATCTAAAGTCGCAGGGCATCGACATCGGCCTGAAGGCACCGGAGAGCATCGGGCGTATCGACCAGATCCAACTGGAACGTGCACTAGAGCGGGTCCGCGTGCTCGTAACAGCCTATCGGGCGATGCCGGGCTCGGCGGATAATGCCATTGTCCGCGTGGCCGCGGAAGATCTGAGCACGGTGCCGCAGGTCAAGGACGCGGTCGATTACGTTGACCTGATGCGGAGCCAGTTTGCTGCGGCGAAGTTGCCGCCGGACCTTAAATATTCGGAGACGCAGGCCGAGCAGCTTGGACGCAATCAATTCGCTTTTCTCGATACCGAGAATAATGCGGGGAAAAAGCGGATGTACGTTACGGTCCGCCGCGGCGTTGCCTTGCTTTTTACCTTGAGCTATTCGAAGCCCGCGGACCTCGTTACTTTTCGGAAGATCATGTCCGAAACCGAGTTCGGCATCAAGCCCCGAAACTAGCCTTCATTTTCAAATGCCCGGAAACTGTGCTAAACAAGCAGGCATCCCAATTTCTGTTTCCGGAGCAAAAAATGAACAAACTCAAGATCAAGAAACTCGGGGTTCTGTCCGTTGCGAGGATGTATGCGGTGATGGCGTTCATCATTAGCCTTTTGATCGCGATACCCTACGGGCTCTTTATTATCATTTTCTCACTGATCGGGGCGGCGGGTGCCTCGGGCCAAAGCAGCGAGGGTGCGCTTGCTCTAGGCGGCGGCGGGATCGTGATGGGAATAGTGGTAATGATCGCGATCCCGATAATGTACACGGTGATAGCATTTATCGGCGGTGCTCTCGGGGCCGTAATATATAACATCCTTGCCGGAATTGTCGGCGGCATAGAAATTGAAGTAGAGAACGTAGCTTGAGCAAAGAACTTAGCGTGGGCGAGCGGTTGGAAGTTCGCATTGAGAAGATCGTTCCCCGCGGCTTTGGCCTCGGTTTTGCCGGACGAACGCCGATATTTGTGTCGTTGGCGGCGGCGGGCGACCTTGTACGCGTGGCCGTCTCGCGTGTGAAGGGAAGTGCGGTCTTTGCCGAGATCGAGGAAGTGCTTGAGGCTTCATCCGATCGCATCGAGCCGCCGTGTGAATATTTTGGCACTTGCGGCGGCTGCGATCTGCAGCAAATGAATTACGCGGCCCAACTCGAGGCAAAGCGGGCGATCATCGCCGATTGCCTCCGCCGGATCGCAAAGCTCGACCCCGTACCTGACATCGAAATGATCGGCTGTCCGGAGCCGTTCGGCTACCGGCTTCGGGCCCAATGGCATGCCGATGCCGGCCGGCGAATGATCGGTTATTTCAAACGCAATTCGCGTGACCTGATCGACGTCCGTGCTTGTCCCGTGCTTGTCCCCGAACTGCAGCAGGAGATGTCGCGGCTCCGCGACGGCCTTCACCGGGTTGACCCCAACCAAACAAAGATCCAGATAGACTCAGCCTGCGGCTTGGGTGGCGAGGTTTCGACATTCTCGCGTGAACTGGTTGAGCCGACGAAGCAGATACGGCTAGAGGCCGCGGGCGAGCGGTTCGCATTTTCCGCACGGACGTTTTTTCAGGGAAACCGGTTTCAGATCGAGCGGCTCCTCGCGACGGCGATCGGGGATGAATCGGGCTCATTAGCGCTCGATCTGTATTCCGGCGTCGGGCTTTTCACTTTGCCGCTGGCCAGAAGGTTCGAGCGGGTGATCGGGGTTGAAGAAAGCCGGTTCGCGGTCGAATTTGCCAACCGGAACGCAGAGACGGCGGGGCTTGGTAACGTCGAGTTCGTTGCGGAACCGGTGCGAAGGTTTTTGGCGGAGAGCGACCTCGCCGGGGTCGATCTTGTCCTGCTCGACCCGCCGCGGGCCGGGACGGAAGCGGACACGATAATGAACCTGATCGCCCTGAACCCGCGAGTTGTTTCTTATGTTTCGTGTGAACCTTCGGTACTTGCCCGCGACCTGAAGCGTTTTGTCGAAAGCGGTTACCGCATCGAAAAGATCACCGCTATCGACCTTTTTCCGCAGACTCATCATGTCGAAACGATAGCCCGCCTCGTCAGCCCTTCAGCTTGACGGCGGTGCCGTAGGCAAGAACCTCGGAAGCGTTGGTCATTATCGAACTCGTAGTAAATCGAAGGCAGATTATGGCGTCGGCATCGAGTTCAAGGGCCGCTTTGACCATTCGGCTGATCGCGGTTTGCCGTGCTTCAGTAAGCATCTCGGAATAACCGCCGATCTCGCCCCCGACCAACGACTTTAACCCGGCCATTATGTCTTTACCTACGTGTTTGGTCTGTACGACGTTTCCCGTGACGACGCCGAGGATCTCTGCGACCTCGCGTCCGGGTATTGAATCGGTAGTTGTATAGATCATTCTTCGCTGCATTCCTTGCCTCCATGTTCAGTAAAATTGCCGGCCATTACACAGGCTTATGTTCAGTAAGTTTAAACTTAATCCGCTGCGATTCGTAAATCAGGCAGGCGAACGGTTTGAATAGAGCAGAGTAACTACTCTAAACTTCTAATTATGGCAAAAAAGAAAGGGGATTCGGACGAACCGGCGGCGATCATAAAGAGCTTTTCCGTGCGTTGCCGCTACTGCGGGCAGAAGAACGCCGTAAAGCAAGGTTACCGAAACAATGAAGCGAACTGCGGCAAGTGTAAACTTCCGCTCTCGAACGAGCCGCACAAGAAGTGGGCGAACCTCGGCAAGCACGACTACATTCACCCGGCAGACAGCAAGGCACTTGCGGCCCTTCGGGCGATACCCGGCATCGACACGGCGGTCAAAAAGCTGCTTGAGGTAACGGGCGAATCTGCGATCCGCGTGACGTTCATGGCGAGTGCAGTTAAGGTTACGCCAAAGCAGTGCCCCGATCTTTACGCAAAGCTCCAGGTCGCCTGTGCAACGCTCGGTGTTGCCGCACCGGACCTTTACATCCAGCAGAACCCGATCGTAAACGCCTTCACCGGCGGTGTTGAAAAGCCGATCATCGTGCTGCACTCCTCGCTCATCGAGCGGCTGAATGAGGAAGAAACGCTTGCCGTCATCGCCCACGAGGTCGGGCATATCCATGCCGAGCACGTGCTTTATCTGACCGCGGCTCAGCTTATCCTCGCTATCGCGACGATACCTCTCGCTTCGCTGCCGATCGCGGGAATTTTGAAGGAGCTTCTGACGGCTTCGATGCGGGGAGCCTTGCTTGCCTGGATGCGGCGGGCCGAGCTTTCATGTGACCGGGCGGCGCAGCTTGTTGTACAGGACCCGCACGTCATTGGGCGGACGATGATGAAGCTCGCCGGCGGCACGTTTGCCTCGAAGATCAATTACGAGCTTTTCCTCGAACAGGCCCGCGAGTTCCAAAAGAACTACGACCACAGCAAGCTGGATAAGTTCTGGGCGGACATCATCAATGCCGGGCTCTCGCATCCGTTTCCGATCTGGCGCGTTTCAGAAATACTGAAATGGACAGAGAGCGGGGAATACGAAAAAGTGCTCCAGCACGCCTAGGAAAAAGCAGTTCTTAGAATCTTTTCTGTGTCTTATTTCTGTGAATTCTGTGGTCCTTCGTTTGTCCGATTAGGGAAGGAACACAGAAACCACAGAAGAAGATCGGAGCACACAGACAAGGGCTTTCTCGCGGATATCCCCGTACGAGACTTACTTCAGTTCGCACTACAAACAACTCCATTGGCCGGCGACGCGCATAGCGGGCGCCCCCGAGCCGCCTGCCTGGCAGGGCGTCGTGTTGCGGCGGCAGTTTTGGCAATAGACCATTGTCCCGTTCTCGGCCGCGGCTGGCAGTGCGTTTTGCTGAAGGCTCGGCATCTGGACAGGAGCACCGAAACGGACGTCCGTTCCAAAATATGTCGGGTGGCCGCGGAGTTGGCCTTCGCCCGGCTGGCCGGTCATAAAGATAACGGTCGCTTTGTCAAAGTTGTTCGGCGTCCCGCCGGTGCAGCCGAGAATATAGCCATCGAAGCAAAAGCGGTCGCCGGTCGAATAGACCCGCACGCGGTCGTCTGCCTGAAACGTCCTCGCACCGTAAAGGTTGCCGGTCGAAACCAGCGTCCGCCGTGCCTTGAAGATCATCGGGTGCTCGAAGATCGAGTTAACGATCGTGATCGGGTATGAATAATCGCCGGCGAGCGGGTTCTGGACGTCGTTGTACACAAGCGAGTTGGTCATCGCCTCGGTCTGCGAGCCGATGATGGTCAGGCTGCCGCTGTCGAGGATATTGATGAACGTCCCGCCGAGGGCGTTGGTAAATCCGCCGCCGAAGGTGTCCTGGACAATGACCATTCCGACGCGTTCGAAGTGCATCGAGTTGGCGGCCTGGCCGGCCTGCCTTCGCGGATTGAGGAACAAGCAGCCCTCGATCTTCCAGTCGGTGTTTCGCGAATTGACGAAGATGCCCGTGTCGCGGTTGTAAATGAACCGGCTGTTGATGATCTTGACGTAATCGAACTGCCAGTTGAGGTTCGTCTGCGGCAGCCCGTAAGCATTTATCCCGCGGTTGAAGCCGTGGAAGATGACGTGGTCTGCAACGAAACCTTGCGAGGAATTGAACGCCCCGATGGCCTCAAGCCCGTTGGTATTGTTGTTTGAGCGGGCATAGAACTCGAGGTTCCGAAGCGTGACGTTCTCAACACATTCGCCGATCCGGAAGAGCGAGCGGTTCGCTCCGTCGAGCGTTATACGAACCGGATTTTGCCGCGGGATGTCGCTGGTCGAGGCCATCGAGTGAAGTCCGGTCGAGCCTTCAAGTGTGATGCCCGAAGGCAAAGCGATCGGGCCGGTGACGATATATTCGCCATCGGGAACTCTCACGGTCCCACCATTGCGCGACGCGATGAAGGCCATCGCACTCCGGAAGGCATTGGTGTCATCGGTCCGGCCGTCGCCGAGGGCACCAAAGTCACGAATGTTGAAGAAGCCCGCTTCTCGCGGATCGGGTTCGGCAATCCAGTCGTAGCTGACGGTGCCCGCGAACTGGTCGCCCGTTAATGTGATGCGGTACCGTTTGTCAGCCCCGGTGAAGCACCATTTGTTGGTCGCCGCATTTGCACGAAATGTGACGCTTCCGGCCGAACTCTGGACGATCGACATCCCGGAACCGGCACACGGCTTGATGTCCATTGGGGTCGCCCGGTCGAGATCGGTGATCGTAATGATCGTGTTCGCCGGTACGTAGCGGACCGCACATGCCGGAGCCCGCTGCGAGGTTGGAACATCGACGACTACGTTGTATCCCTCGAACCGATTTTGCCCAAGCGCCGCCGACACACCGGCCGCAGCAAGAAAAACCGCCGCAATAATTGTCTTTCGCATAGTGAAATTATGGGGGAAAGGAACGCCATTCGCAAAGAATCGGCGTTTGGGTATGATGCGGCTCCGGCCCGGGCGTTGTCCGGACTAGCCGAAAAGCGTTGGCGGATCGGCCGGCTTTCCCGTGGGTTCGATGCCGAAATGCTCGTAAGCGAGGCGGGTTGCCATTCGGCCGCGGGGCGTTCGGTTGAGGAAGCCGATCTGAAGCAGATAGGGCTCGATGATCTCTTCGACCGAATCTTTCTCCTCGTGAAGCGAAGCGCAAATGGTGCCGAGGCCGACCGGGCCGCCATCGAACTTCTCAATGATGGTCAAAAGCAGCTTGCGGTCCATCTCATCAAGGCCGAAGGTATCGACCTCCATTCGGTTGAGCGCGTCGGCGGCAACGTGCTCGGTGATATTGCCGTCATGGTCAACCTCGGCATAGTCACGAACACGGCGAAGCAGGCGGTTGGCGATACGCGGGGTTCCACGCGAACGGCGGGCGATCTCGTTCGAGCCTGTCGCGTCGATGCCGACGTTGAGAATACGGGCCGAGCGTTCGACGATCTGCTGAAGTTCGGCGATGCCGTAAAAATCGAGATGAAAGATGATGCCGAAGCGGCCGCGAAGCGGTGCGGTGATCATTCCGGGCCGTGTGGTTGCGCCAACGAGCGTGAATTTCGGCAGTTCGAGCTTGATCGAGCGGGCGGCGGTACCCTGGCCGATCATGATATCGAGGCTGTAATCCTCCATCGCGGGATATAGAATTTCTTCGATCGCGGGATTGAGCCGATGTATCTCGTCGATGAAAAGCACGTCGCCTTCTTCAAGGTTGGTCAGGATCGCGGCGAGGTCGCCGGCCTTTTCGATGATCGGCCCGGCGGTGGATTTAAGTGCCGAGCCCATTTCATTGGCGACGATGTTCGACAGCGTGGTCTTGCCGACGCCCGGCGGGCCGGTGAGTAGGATATGATCGAGCGCCTCGCGCCGCTTGAGCGCGGCTTTCATAAAGACGCGAAGGTTATCCTTGACCTTTTTCTGGCCGATGTACTCGGCAAGCTGGGCAGGCCGCAGGCTCGCCTCTAATTTACTTTCGTCGGCCGAGAGCGTCTCATCGCGGATATCGATCATTGCGGCTGTTGTCACGTAACTAATTTTTAACGCAAAGTCGCGAAGACGCAAAGGGCGTTCGGCTGATGCGCGACGGAATTAGGATCAGCGAGGAATTCACCAAGAAACTTTGCGTCCTTGCAACCTTGCGGCTTAGCGTTAAAAAATCACTCTAAAACAGTAGCCCCTTCGCATGCAGGGCGAAGATGTCCATTGAAAATGCGACCATGCAATGGAGGACGAGCCCCAGCCAGATGCTGCCATTTTTGTAGCTTAGCCAGCCGAGAAAGATGCCTGCGGCGATGGCCGAAAGCGTTTCGGGCATCGGTTTGCTGAAATGGATCATGCAATACGGCACGGTCATCACAAAGATCGAATAGAGCCCGAGCGACGGTTTGAGGCTGTGCACCAGAAAGCCGCGAAAGAAGAACTCGAGCCCGAAAAACTGGAGAAAGTATATCAGTTGCCAGACGAGAAGCGTTTGCCCGATGTACGGCTCGCCATTGTAGATCTGCAAAAATGGATACTTCGCCGCGAATCCTTCGGTCAGCGACATCAGATAAACCAGCGGCAGCATGATCGCTGATGAAATGGCCAGGAGCTTCCAGAAGCTGGGCTCGATGCCCAACCGCAGGCCGTAATCACGCAGGTCCGCCCGCCAGTGCAGCTTGATGATCGCAGCCGGAATGACAAAATAAAACACCGTCACGACAAAAACCCACCAACCGAGCCCGGGCAGGTTGTTGTCCGGCGAATAGGCGATCCATCGGCCAAAACTCGCAAACCCGGTGCCTTCAAGGAACGCCGCGACGCTCGGCTGATGCTTGAAGTAATAAATGCACGAGAGCCCAAACGCCGCGTAAACCAAGGCGACGACCGCTCGCCGGTCCAGCCCGCCAAGGTCTTCACGCAAACTGGTGAGGGTTTTGTGGATCATCGAACCGCGGGTCACTTGGCGAGTCGTTGCAGGGCGGCACGGAGCAATTTCTGCACGTTTAGCTCGGTTCCGTCCTGAAGAGCCTGCTGGAGTGCCTTTTCGGCGGCGTTCTTTTGATAGCCAAGGTTGACGAGGGCGGAGAGCGCGTCATCGACGACCGCGTCGCCCTCAAGACCGGCGGAAGGCTGCGTCCCCGAACCGGCCGCGGCCGCATGGGCGATCTCGCCGACCTTGTCGCGGAGTTCGACGATAAGCCGCTCGGCGGTCTTGCGGCCGACGCCGGGGATCGAGGTGAGCCGCTCGATCTTTCCGGCACGGATGGCGGAGATGATCTCATCGGCGCTCATTCCGGAGAGCATCGAGATGCCGCTTTTCGCCCCGAAGCCCTGAACGGCGATCAATTTCAGGAAGAGCTCGCGTTCGCGCTCGGTCCGGAAACCGTAAAGCTGGATCGCGTCCTCGCGGACAAGCGTGTAGATGCGGAGCTGCACATCGCTGCCGGGCTCGCCGAGCTCGTAAAAGGTCGAAAGCGGGATCGCGACATCGTATCCGACGCCGCCGACGTCGATGACGACCGATGCCGGGTGCTTTTCGAGGATCTTTCCCGAGAGAAATGCGATCATAGCTTGCTTGCGAGACGAAAACGAGCGAATTGCCTGTCGGAAAATAGTAAGGGATTGCGGTGCTGTTCGCAAAAGCGGCCGGTTCGTAGAAAAAAAATCGCGATTTTGTGCCGAACCCGGAATATAAACCTTCACATCGGGGCATAAAACCTTTAGAATGAAAACAGGCAGCGGCCACCGGGCCTTTCCCCCGCGTTTTGCCTGCAAGGTGAAACCGTTCCCGGCGAACCGACGTATTCATTCCTGAGGTAGTTGAGGTGTAGTATGCAATTTCTTTCCGTTATCAAACGCGTCGTTCCTTTCGTTTTTGCCGTCACGGTGGGTGTGCTGATCGCAAGCATTTTCGTTCCGCTTTCTTCACCGGCCGAGTCTTTTAAGAGCAATTTTAAGAGCCGGCATGACTGCAAACGCTTCAAACGGGAGATGCGCGAACTTCGCCGCGAGAACATTCGGCTCTCGATGGAGAACGAGGAACTGCGGATGACGGTAGAGAGGCAGAGCGGCAATGCGTGGGAACGCACCGAGATGCCGCCTGCACCTCCGGCACCTCCGGTTTCGGATGGCCGCGTCACCTTTGAGCGCGTCCGGTAGTTCCGGCAAGAATTTCGGGTCCACAGGTTAACCCAGCGATGCTGTTGTGTTAATCTGTGGATTCTTATTTTTATGGACGAATCATCGGCCAGAAAATTGATCGTCGAGATCGGCAAGCTGCTCTATGACCGGAGCTATGTCGTCTCATCAGACGGCAACGTCAGCATCCGGCTCGACGAAAACACGGTGCTCGCAACGCCGACGATGACATGCAAGGGCCGGATGACCGAAGATTGCCTTGCCCTGACGGACATGGACGGCAAGCCGCTCTCGGACAAGCGGGCTTCGTCGGAGCTGGCGATGCACCTGCTCATCTACAAGATGCGGCCGGACGTCAAGGCAGTTTGCCACGCCCATCCGCCGCACGGAACTGCCTTTGCCGTGGCGGGCCTTGCTATCGATAAGCCGATCTTGAGCGAGGTTATCCTGACGCTCGGCTGTGTGCCGCTAACGAGCTACGGAACGCCTTCAACGAACGAATTGACCGAGGCGATGAAGCCGTTCGTCACCCATCACAATGCGCTATTGATGGCAAATCACGGTGCGGTCGCTTACGGCGACGACCTCTGGCAGGCGTTCGATCGGCTCGAAACACTCGAACACACGGCCCGCATCGCGATACTCGCGAAAGCGCTCGGCGGTGCCAACGATCTGCCGAAAGATGCCATCGAAAAGCTCATAAATATCAGAGAAAAGGCGGGTTACCTAAAAGAGAACGCCCGCTGCCAGGCATGCGGGTATCTGCACGAAGCGAATATCACATGCGAGCTGGATGTAAACTACCCTGCCGCGAATAAGGCGAACGGGCAGAAGATCTCGCTTTCAAGAGAAGAACTTATCGAGCTTTTGAGCCAGGCGGCGAATTTAGGGTAAACTTACGTTTCAGTTCAGTAACTGATCCTTCGGAAATCAGGAGAAATTAACTAGATGCAGGAAGCATTGGGAATGGTCGAGACCAAAGGTCTCGTAGCGACGATCGAAGCAGCGGACGCCATGGTAAAGGCGGCGAACGTGCAGTTGGTCGGGTATGAAAAGATCGGGGCCGGATTCGTGACGGCCATCGTCCGCGGTGACGTTGCGGCGGTAAAGGCGGCGACCGACGCGGGGGCCGCGGCCGCTCGGCGGGTCGGCGAACTCATCAGCGTCCACGTGATCCCGCGTCCGCACTCGAGCGTGGATGAAGCCTTGCCGGTCGTTTTGAAGTAAGCAGGGAGCAGTGAGCGGCGAGCAGTTTCGCTCGGTTTCTGCTCACTGCTGACCGCTGACCGCTCACTGCTCACTTATGATAATCGGACGCATCTTAGGGACGGTCGTTTCGACCCAAAAGGACGAACGGCTCCGTGGAAAGAAGCTGCTCATCGTCAAACCCATCAATCTCGACGGGACTGACCAGAGCGGCTATGTTGTTGCTGTCGATACGGTCGGGGCAGGGTTTCATGAAAAGGTCATCGTCGTCGGCGGTTCCTCCGCCCGTATGGCCGAAGGGAACAAGGACTGCCCGGTCGATTCGGCGATAATCGGCGTTATCGATACGATCGATTTCGTCAAAGGAGAGTAGTTGTGTTCAAACTTCCATACCTGCCGGCAGCGATGTTTTCGGTGCTTTTTTTATTTGGGCTCACAGCAGCGGCCCAGTCCGAAAGCTCCGACGAAAAGACCGGGCTGATCCTTGAGTTGGTCGCATTGCTGAAGACCGAGGAACAAATGAAGGACAGCACAAACGCCTATCTTGAATCATTCGAGGCGTCGACACCGGAAATAATAAAACGGATGAGCGACGGGATGACCGGGCTTTCGGCGACCGAACGAACCAAGCTGGAAGAACGGACAAGGGTGATGATGACGAATGTTTCTAAGGAGTTTCGGGTTCGAATCTCCCGCGAGGTCGATTATAAGTCCTTTATCCGTGAACAAATCGTTCCGATCTACGAAAGGGCTTTCACGATCTCGGAAATACGTGACCTGATCGCCTTTTATAAGACTCCAACGGGGCAAAAATCGATCGATTCAATGCCGACAGTGCTTCGTGAGGCTCTCGCGGCCGCTTCGAAACACCTTGAGCCGCAGTTCCTGAAGATCGTCGATGAGATAGTTACTGAAGAGTTAGGTAAACTCGGCCAGCAAGAGAACTAAGACACGATGCAGATCGCCCGCGTAATTGGGACAGTTGTTTCTACCGTCAAGAACGAGGCACTTGAGGGTCGGAAGTTCCTGCTAGTCCAAACGCTAGACGCCGACCTAAAGGAAAAAGGCAAGCCGATGGTCGCTCTTGACGCCGTCGGGGCAGGCGAGGGCGAGCTTGTCTTCTGGTGCCGCGGGAAAGAGGCTTCGTTCCCATTCAAACGCGATGAGACACCGACGGATTGTACGATAGTCGGGATAATCGATTCAGACTCGCATGTTCTGAATAGGAGCTAGCCATTGATTTTCCAATTGGCAATTGTCAATTGGCCAATCGATCAATTGGAAGAAAATGCTGCTTGCAAGGGTTATCGGCAACGTTGTGGCGACACACAAGAACCAGCGTTACGAGGGTTCGCGGATAATGCTTTGCCGGCAGATCACGCCCGAAGGCGAAGACATGGACTACACCTGCCTTGCTCTCGATTCGGTCGATTCCGGCGAGGGCGACATCGTCATCATCGCCCAGGAAGGCTGGTCAGCCTCGACCGCCTCGACCGGCAAGCCCGGAGCCGCGATCGATTCAGCGATCGTTGGCGTGGTCGATCGGGTCGATCTGAACAAATAATTCATAAACTACTAACTTTCAACTTGAAACTAAAAACTGTTAGAACAGAGTTTTTTACACGTATAGTTTTCTAACAGTTGTCAGGTTTAAGTTGGTAGTTTTTAGTTGGAGAAAGAGCTGCGGATTTTTCTAACAGTTATCAGGTTTAAGTTGGTAGTTTTTAGTTGTAGTACGTGTGCATATGAGCAAGAGCATTACCTTGGATAAGGCTATCAAGTTTGCATTGCGGGTTGTTCGGCTCTCGAAGTATTTGAATGAGGAAAAGAAGGAGTTCGTTCTTAGCCGTCAGTTACTGATCTCGGGAACATTTATCGCAAAACACGTAAAAGCTGCGACCGTAGCAGCGGACCGGCAAGGGTTTTCGTCAGAGATGTTTTTGGCAATGCAGAGGGCGTCCGATACTGAACTTTGGCTGCTGTTATTGTTTGAGGGCGGCTTCCTTGAGGAAAATGAATATCGATCGATAAGCGAGAATTGTATTGAGTTGATAAAGCTAACCGCTTCGATCGCGAAGACGACCCGACATGATGCTTCCTGAATTACCACGAAAAGATGAGTCGCGATTCCCGGAGTCGGACATCCGCTCGGGCCATTCGAGTTTGGATCAATTTTCGATCGCAGAGGCGATCGCGGACATGATATTCGAGGGAATCGGTGAAAATAAGGCCTGCCAGTTCGAGCCGAACGACAGGCCTTGCGATCATTGTTCAATGTGCAGTTCCCGAGGATTTTGAAACGGCTTAGTTGTTCGCGGCCGGTGCCTGCTGCCGCCGAAGCCTATTCGCATCCCCTACCGTCGGTGCTTGCCTCGCATCCGGATCAGCCTGGAAGAACGGTTCCTCTTTAAACCCGAAAAGGCTTGCGGTTATCACAGCCGGGAACGAATTCCGGGTCGTGTTGTAATCCGTCACGGCCTGATTGAAATCAAGCCTCGCGGTGTTGATCCGGTTCTCGGTGCCAGCTAGTTCATCCTGTACCTTCATAAAGGCCTCGCTCGAGCGAAGCTGCGGATATTGCTCCTGAAGCATCAGGAGGCGTCCGATCGTCCCGCCAAAGCTGTTGTTGGCCTCGATGACGGCCTGCCGCTGTTCGGGGCTCTTGTCGCCCTCGACGCCCTGGCCGGGCTGCTGTTGAGCATTTAGAAGCCGCGAGCGTGCTTCGGCGATCTGGCCAAATACTTCCTGCTCCTGAACGCCCGCCATCTTGGCCGTTTCGACCAGGTTGGGGATAAGGTCGGCCCGTCGCTGCATCGAGCTTTCAACGTTCGCCCATTTGCCTTTGACGTTCTGCTGTTTTGCCGTCAGTTCGTTGTAGCTGCAGCCGCTAAGGAAAGCTGCCGAAAACACCGCTATTGTCAATAAGATCGCTCGTTTCATATTCTGTTCTCCTTCCCCGGCAATCGCCGTTAGCTTTTTCCGATACTATCTATCGAGTTAATGGTCTTTTCGACCTGCAAAAGGTAGCGACCGAAGAGATCGTCGGCTGCCCGGTCATCCATCTCAAGTGTTCGGTCATTTTCCCTTATTCTGAACAACATTTCAAAGACCTCGGGGTCGAGCCCGAGGCGTACGACGGCGCGGTCAACGATGCCGCGTTTTTTGTTCGGCGGGCTTTCGCCGAGCATTAACAATATGGCCCGGAAAAGTGCCGAAAAGCTGGTCAGGCTTTCGCCCATCAGCCGCTTGAGCCCCTCGGGCGAGGCCGAGGCGGGAATATATTGCCGCCGCAGGAGCAAGAGCTTGCTGCGGAGTTCGTATTCGATCTGATGGCGGAGGAAATCGTCGCGGATCTCGAGGCCGGCGAGGACATCGGTTCCGTAGAGCACCTTATGGGCGACCTCCATCTGGTGAAACTCGACCGGGAAAACGTCTGCAGCGTTCTTGAGTTCGGAGACCGTGAAATAGACCGGCACCGGATGCCCGAGCTTGTGCCATTCGCGGACGCAGGCGTGGGCATTGCGGAGGTCTTTCGGCGTTATCTCGTGCAGGGCGATCAGGGTATTGTAATCCGATCGTGCCGGGATGAAATCGCCCGCGGCCGCCGAGCCGTAAAGGATGACCGAGGCGAGGTTGCTTCCGTGAGTCGCCTTCAGGTCGTCAATAAATGCTGAAAATTGATTCTGCATAAATGTTTCCGTTACCAATCGCCGCCTGCGCCGCCGCCGCCGAAATCGCCGCCGCCGCCGAATCCGCCCCAATCGGAACCGCCCGAGCTGCCCCAGTCCCAAGAGGATGAACTGTCTGAAGACCCGCTGCCCGAGCCACCGAGGATGATCCACGGCAATGCACCGCCGCCGCCACCGAATCCGCCGCCGCCCCAGCGGTCATTATCGTCTTTTGATTTGCCGCCTTTGTTGCGGTTTGACCAGGCTACAAGGATCAGGAACAGCATGATGGCAAGGCAACAAAAGATGCTGAAAAGCGGAACGTTCGAGCCGTTTTCTTGGGTGGGCTGCGTTGGGCCGAGCACCGAGCCGCTGCCCCGGGCCTCATAGGTGCGAATGTACATTTCGACCGTGTCGGCGATGCCTTTTCCGTAATTGCCCTTGCGAAATTCGGGCACCAGATATCGCCGCTGAAGGTCGCCGACGAGCCCATCAGGGAGTTCGTCCTCGAGGTCCTTGCTTACGTGGGTAAAATATTTGCGGTCATCGACCGCGATAAAAAGCAGGGCAGCAGGATTGTCGTCCTGATCGAGCCCAATGCCCCAGCCGCGGGCAACCGCGAGCGAGTAATCGAAGATGTCGCGTTCGCCGGTTGTGCGGACGACCGCAACGGCGATCTCAACTCCTGTCGCTTGCCGAAACTCGCGGAGACGGGTTTCTATCTTATTCTTGTCTTCCGGGTTTATAACTCCGGCGAAGTCGTTGACAAAACCGGTCGGAGCGGGAAGCGGCGAGCGATTGATCGAGAATTCGCCGTCCTGTCCAACGGCCGGCAAAGCCACCGCAAGGTGGAAAATGAGCAGAAAAAAAGCGGCAAGCGGGACGTGGCTTTTCAGAGTCATTCCTTTCCGCTGATTGTCGCAGAAAACGCCGGATCGGCAAAGCCTTTTATAGCGGTTCAATCACCCGCGCGGCGGATATCGACGAGCTCCGCACGAAATAGCCGCATCACCTTTCGAACGTCGGGCCTGCGTTTGGCGTAGTCGAGCAGCTCTTCGGTGGTGGCATTTTCGGGCGGCAGTTCCGGCATCGTTAGGTCTTCGTCCGGCTCTTCGGGCGGGCGGGCAAAGTCCGGAATCACGCGCTCACGGTCGCGTTCGTAGTTTCGGTACGATCCGGCTGCAACGGCTTGGGCTGCGGCCGCGGCGGCAGGGAGGAACTGCGTTTTCAATTCGGAGCTGACACGAAAGAAGACCGCACTTTCGCCCGAACGGAGCAGCGTTTCTTCGAACGCCGAATCGAGAGCGGGGACTTCAAAGTGCTCAAGTTCCTCAGGCTTCCGCGGGCGGATCTTGGACGGCAGATCTTCAGGAACGGCGAATTCCGTCCGGGCCCGAGCCGGTTCGGCCGGCAGATCGTCGATGTACGGCGGCGGCTCAAACGGCGGCTCTTCGGGATAAAAGGGCGGTTCCTCGGGCGGCGGTGGTGCGGAGACGCTAGCCGGCTCGGTTTTCAAAGTTTTTTTTTCCGGGGCGGCCGGCTCGGGCCGAGATGGAGCAGCAATCGCGGCCCGCGGTTCAACGGAACCGAGCGAGGATTCCAGATCGGCAAGCCGAGCGAGTATTTGCTCGACCGGGGCGACGCGATTCATTTCGGCGAGGCGGACGAGCCCGAGTTCGAGCACATAGCGGCTTTGAAGGGCATCCTTCAGTCGCACTTCGGTATCGGCGAGCGAATGGAAAATGCGAAATAGGTCCGAAGCCTCGAACCGGTCGGCCATCTGCTTCATCTGGTTGGCAGGAAAGGCCGAGCCATCGATGAACTCTTCCGAGCCGGAGACCTTAAGAACCGAAAGATCGCGGACAAATCCCATCAGGTCGCGGCAAAAATTCCGGAGGTCGTGGCCGGCGGAGACGAGGTCATCGACTACGCGAAGGATCGCGGCGGCGTCGTTGTCTGCGACGGCATTGATGACGGCGGAGAGGTTATCGGAACCGGCGATGCCGAGAGCGGAGACCACGTCCTCGCGGCCGATCTTTGCTCCGGAAAAGCTGATCACCTGGTCAAAATTCGACTGGGCATCGCGCATCGAGCCTTCGCCCGAGCGAGCGATCTCGCGAAGTGCCTCGTCGGCGATATCGATCTTCTCCGCGTCGGCGATCAGCCGAAGCCGCTCGAAGATCTTCTGCTGCGGAATGGTGCGGAAAATGAACTCCTGGCACCGCGAAGTTATCGTCTCCGGCACCTTGTGGTGCTCGGTCGTCGCCATTATGAACACGACGTTCGGCGGCGGTTCCTCAAGCGTTTTGAGAAGTGCGTTGAAAGCGAACCGCGAAAGCTGATGCACCTCGTCGATGATGAAGATCTTGAAGCGGTCGCGTGCCGGGTTTACGTTGATGTTCTCGAGGATCGTGTCGCGGATATCGTCGATGCCGGTGTGCGAGGCGGCGTCGATCTCAAGCACGTCGATCGAGCGGCTTTCGGAGATCTCAAGGCAGGAGTCGCAGATATCGCCCGTCTCTGACGAGCAAGGCGTCGCGGTCGGTCGGTCCGTCCGCCGGCAGTTCAATGCCTTGGCAAAGATGCGGGCCGATGTGGTCTTGCCAACTCCGCGTGCGCCCGAAAACAAATAGGCATGATGGAGCCGGTCGTGCTCGATCGCATTGCTGAGCGTACGAGTGATGTGCTCCTGGCCGGTAACTTCCTCGAAGTTTCGCGGCCTCCATTTTCGGGCGATAACCTGATAAGACATCGTGAGAACTAGATTGTAATTCGGAACGGTGGATTAGTAAATCGGCCCGCGTTTCTTGTGCCCGGATCCCATAGTCGAAAAAGCCCTCAATCGGGCCCAGTGGCGGACATCTCAGTCGTCGGCAAATCCAATATGGTATGAGGTTTGCGGTTAGCGATAGCGGGCTCTTGAGAGGCATTTAAGTCAACTAGTTCGCGGGAATTTTCGCATGCATTCGCGGAAAATAGCCCGAAGGTAATCGTTGACGGAGCCAGTGATAAGGGGATGACAATGAGGCGGCATTTTTGGGGAGCTTTTACCGGATTCTTAATGACGGCGTTCATGCTCGTTGCGGGAGTGTCGGCCGCGGCACAAACGATAGATTGCGAAGGAACGATCCGGGCGTGGAAATTGGCGACAGGTGACAGAGAGCTGCAGAACTATCTGGCGACGCACACATGTACGTGCCCAAGTCCGAACAGCCAGCCGCGGTGTGTTCCAAGGACCCAGCCAAGCAACCCAAACGCACCGCAGCCGACCGGGCCTGCCGGCGGCGGAAGCACTGTAAATTCCGATGCGATCGCAGCGGCACGAGCCGAGGCCGAGCGGCGGCAACGGCAATTGGAGTTCGAGGCAAAGAAGCGTGAACTGCTTGCGACGCTGAAAGGCGGCCGTACGAGCAGTACGGTCATTACAAGCAATACCGGTAACCTTGGGCTTAAACCCGGAACGGCGACGCAAACGGATTGTCCGGCGGGCACAACACTGAGGGCGGGAAACTGCGTTGCGGATGCGCCGATCAAGGCGTCCGATTTTCTCTACGCACTGCAAATGAACAGGTTTGAGCCAATGAACAGCGGCGGCAAGGTGATCGATACGAGCCGGCCGCCGACGGACGGCAGAGGACTAGTAGGCGGCACGACCTGGACATACGGCTTCAAACGGCCTAAAGCGGATTGCGACGAGGCTTGCCTAACGAAGATGCGCAGGCAGGCCTATCTCGACCATCTCGAGCGCTGCAAGCAGCAAGAGGAGCCCGAAAAGTGTGTGAATGAACCCATCCCGTTCACGCCCGATCTTTATTCCTTTGCAATGTCGGCTGCCCGATACAGCACTCCACTTGAAGACCTCGTGACAAGGGTCGTTTTTGACAGTGCCACTTTCGGTGAATTCACTAGGCAGAACCAGGAGATGTTCAAGGAGATCAAGGGCAAGAATTTTGACGTTCTGGATTGCCACAGCAACGGAGCAATGCTCTGCCTTGCGGCCTTACGAAGCGGCGACACGAAGACAAAAGAGGTCCGGCTTTTCGGCCCGCAGATAAACCCTGAAGCTGCCGAGATGTGGTACGCGTATTCGGTGAAGAACAACGTAAAGGTAACGGTATTTATAAATAAAGGCGACCCTGTGCCGGCTGCGTCCTGGGTATTTGCATCGCCGGAGCGGGGAACGGTCGGAACACGGGTCGGTGCATGGGTTGACAACCGAATGACCGACCCGGTCGCAGTTGCCAAGGTCATGGGAGCGGTCTTGGGGGCCGGCACCTCAGAAGCAGTGCCGGAAGACCTTAGAGCAAACGGTTTACAGGTTGTTCAGTTCGAATGTTCGAAGCTACCGAACCTCGATTGCCACTCGATGCTGCAATACGAAAAGAACCTGCAGGAATGGGAGGCGAATAAGCTCCCGCCGATCCCGAAAAAGTGAGGTGTGAAATGGGCAGGAATCTTGCAATGTTGTTCTTAATCACGGCCGTGCTGATGTTTTCTATTCCTGCACTCGGGCAGTCCGATGAGGCCCGCCGGCACTTCGATAGAGGGATGGCAGCGGTCGAATTGGCAAAAGCGCCTGAGGACCTTCAGATCGCCATCAATGAATTCAAACAGGCGACGATCCTCGCTCCTGACTGGCCCGACGCCTTTTTCAATCTCGGCAAGGTGCAGGAAGCCGCCGAGAAATTTGCCGATGCGATCGCCAGTTTGCAACGCTATCTCGAACTCGCACCGAATGCGCCCGATGCCGATGCGGTCAGGAGCATGATCAACAAGATCGCTTACAAGGCGGAGAACGTGATCACGGCGGCAAAGGCCGTCGCCATTCTCGGACAGCTATCGACCTGGTCCGCAAAGGAGAGTCCCGGATTCCACAAATATTTTCGCCCTAAGGGACCAAACTCGATCGAAGTGCCTTCGAGCATCCTTTGGAAGCAAGGTAGAACGGAACCTGATGTATTTCACAGAGAATTGAAAGTGGACGGCCCGAAGGTCACTTTTCGATATGCGACTGTCCTGATGGACAAAAAGAACGTCGGAAATATCACGACGGATTACGAGGTCGAGCTTGAAGTAGTTAGCCCGACACGGGTAAAGGTCAAAGCTGTAGGCCTTTGGAAATATTGGGCGCTGGGCGGAGATACGGTCACGAGGACAAGCGAATTTGAACTCGTGCCGTCATCCGACTCGACCGGTTTCGATGAGCAGTTCGAAAAAAAGGTCGGCGGGTGGGAATTTCGAAATCCCGACGGGTCGGCTGAGATCGCCAACGGAAAGCTTTTCTTTGAGCACCGGAAGGTCGGCACGAACTTTAATATCTCAAAAATGGCGGCGATAGCGACATACCGGGACTTTACGATCGAGAGCCAGATTAAGTTCATCAGCGGCGACGAGGGAAATTTCTACGGCTTCATGTGGGGCAGAAGGGACGCGAATAATTTTTATTATTTCGGCGTCACTGCAAACGGGAACTACGCCTATCGGAAATTGATCAACGGTGCATGGAGCGAAGTGATCTCTTACAGGCCGTCGCCATTCATTAAAACCCATTCGAATTCTAATAAGCTCGCCGTGAAGAAGAGAGGCGGCCTTTTGGAGATCTATATCAACGATCAAATGGTTGGCACAGCAGCGTTCGAAGACTTTTCTGGTGGCATCGGCTTTCACCTGAATCACACAATGAAGGTCGTGGTTGATTACCTGAAGGTCACCTATCCATAAAAACCTTGATGGCCGAAAAAATTGAAAAAGCCGGAACGCAACCGCTCCGGCTTTCCTAAAATTGATGGCCCCAGACTTAACCGCAACACAGGGTGAAAATGCTACCGTTGCTCGATTCCTCGCCTAGCGGAGTTCACACCACAGCCCTTGTGCGGAGCCTGGAGCCAAATAAAAGGATAAAGGATAAAGGCGAAAGGATAAAGGCGAGGTGTTCGAAAATTACCGCCTAGATTTAACTTTCTTGGCTATTGAAACGAAGATTGCGGTTAGCTCCTTTGTTTCCGATTGCAGGGGAGCGATCTTCATCTTTTCAAAGACCTCTATTTCCTCGAGCAGCTCCAGCCAGTATGTCGTTTCTTCGAGATCCTGAAGAGCACCTTCGATCTTGCTTATGAAATCGGCATCCGATTTTGCGTGCTGAGCTTCTCTGTAATGAGCTCCGACAGACGTTCCCGAGCGCAAGATCTGTTTGCCGATCACTTGCGCATCGACCGTTGTGGGCAGACTTCCGTAGAGTTTTATAACTCTTACTGCGAAATCTTTTGTCCTGATCTTAGATTTTCAGCCATACAAAAACAAAAGAGGCGAAAGGCTGAATAATGAGGATTACTTTCTCCTTTATCCTTTCGCCTTTCGCCTTTACTTCTGGCGGAAAGGGTGGGATTCGAACCCACGGAACCCTTTCGAGCTCACAGCATTTCCAATGCTGCCAGTTCAGCCACTCCTGCACCTTTCCGCACTATCCTAAATTGTCAAAGAAACCAAAGAACTACTGACCGAAACGCTCTGGCCTAATCGCCGCCGCCGTCTCCGCCATCGGAGCCCGCATCGCCGTTGTCATCATCTGAATGATGAGTTCCTGCGTCTCCGTCGGAATCTGCACTTGCCTGTTTAGCGGCCGGGCCTCCGTCCTCACCCGAGAGCCAGAGATAAAAGAATCCGGCGATCGCGGCACCAAGGATCGGTGCGACCCAAAACATCCAGAGCTGCGAAACTGCCCAGCTTCCGCCCTGAAAGGCAACGATCAAGGCCGGGCCGGTGCTTCGTGCCGGGTTGACCGAGGTGTTCGTGACCGGGATCGAGATCAAGTGTATCAAGGTCAGGCAAAGCCCGATCGCAAGCGGGGCGAAGCCCTTCGGTGCCCATTTGCTCGTAACCCCGAGGATAACAACGACGAAAAAGAACGTCATTACCACTTCGGAGACGAACGCCGCGTGTGCAGCGTATCCGCCGGGCGACCCGAGCGAATTTGCCCCAAAACCATTCGATGCAAAACCGCCGGCCACCGCCGAGAAGCCGTCCTTGCCTGTGGCGATGAGAAAGAGAATTCCGGCACCCGCCAAAGCACCAAGTACCTGGGCGACGATATACGGCAAAAGCTCATTCGCCGGGAACCGCTTTCCGGCCCAGAGCCCGATCGAAACGGCCGGGTTGAAATGTGCACCGGAAATGTGGCCGAGCGCATAAGCTCCGGTCAAAACCGTAAGGCCAAAGGCGAGCGAAACCCCGGCAAAGCCGATCCCGAGATTAGGGTAGTTGGTCGCGAGGACCGCACTTCCGCATCCGCCAAGAACGAGCCAAAGAGTCCCGATGAACTCAGCAGCCAACCTCTTGCTAATAGGCATACCAATTCCTCCAATTGAATGTCAGTGAAAGTGATAATGTCTGGCCGAGTTCGAACGGTAAAGCAAGTTTTCAAAAATCCAGATCCTTGACCAGCGATCCGGCATGGACGAACCCGTGTAGGAAAATCCGAACGTTAAGAACCCTGAAAAAGAACTGTGGCGGAGAGGGTGGGATTCGAACCCACGGTACCCGTTAGGGTACAACGGTTTTCGAGACCGCCCGATTCAACCACTCTCGCACCTCTCCGCGAACTTCTAATAATACGTGGCAAGCCGAAAAAATATCAAGTGGAAAGCCGTTTTTTCCTGAAAAATTCCTTCATCAGCGCTCGGCATTCCTCGAGCAGCACTCCGGCCGTGATCTCAAGCCGATGATTGAGCAGCGGGCTGTCACACAACCCGAAGTGTGTGATCACGGCTCCGTAGCGGTCATCCGGGGCACCGAAGACGAGCCGGCGAACGCGGGCATTGACCAAGGTTCCGGCACACATCGCACAGGGTTCGATGGTCGTGTAGAGCGTCGTCCCGGTCAGGCGATAGTTGCCGAGCCGCTCGCCCGCGGCACGGATTGTTAGCACTTCGGCGTGGGCCGTCGGGTCGTTGTCCGTTATCGTCCGGTTAGAGGCGGCCGCGAGAAGTTCGCCCTCGGCGGAGACGACACACGCCCCGACCGGGACCTCGTCGATGGCCGTTGCAACGCGAGCCTGCTCAAGGGCAATTCCCATCCAATGTTCGTCGTCCAATGACATCGAGTGAGATTCTAAACTCCGCAAGCGGTCTTGCCAAAATGGCGAGACGTGGCCGGGTTTGCCCGAAATCCTTGCATCCAAAGTAGTTTGAGAATAATCTTAAGAATGGATTCGCTCTCCGCCCGCTAATTTTGAGGTTCGATCTCGAAGTATGAACGAAGAAATTCGGTTCGGTGCCGCACGGACCGAAGAAGATATTCACACGAGTTCGCTTCCTGAATCATTCAAGGCATTGGCCGAGGAGGTTCGGAAGCGGAACTTGAAAAAGCAGACCTCACCCGTCCAGGTCCCGCAAAAGCTGTCCCTGTCGGAATTCAACACCGCGATGGTGCACTTCTATCGCGGCGAAGTGGCGCGGTCGAATATCTGGCGGAACCGGCTCGACGCGACGACGAACTGGGCGGTCATCACGGCGGGTGCGACGCTTTCATTCGTTTTCAGTTCGCCGGACAACCCGCATTTCGCCATCCCGATCAATACGATACTTGTCTCGATTTTTCTATTTATGGAGGCAAGGCGGTATAGGTACTACGAGGTCTGGGCGAACCGCGTGCGGGTGCTTGAGACGGGATATTTTGCACCGATGCTCTCGCAACGGACGATACCTCCGGACAAGGAATGGGCTGACCACATCTCGGCGGACCTTCTTTCGCCGCACTTTACGATCAGCATCTGGGAAGCTCTGGGCCGGCGGCTGAGGGCAAACTATCTTTGGATCTTTATCCTTCTCGCACTTTCGTGGGCGTTGAAGGTCTATCTGCACCCTTCGCCGATCCCGACGACGTCGCCGGCCGACCGCGAGCGATTTTGGGATTTGTTCTTCAATCGGGCAACGGTCGGACTTGCTCCGGGCTGGGTTGTGATCGCGATCGGTGCGATCTTTAATTTCACGATATTCTTTGTCGCGTTCAGCACGCTTCGACTTCGGGACGCTTCATCCGAAGTGCTGCCGCTCGAGAACTTTGAATGGCACCCGCTCAAGCAGGTCTCGGACTGGGCCGGCGGGCCTTTCCGCGGCCGCGGCGGCACGCTTCGCCGGTCAAAGAAGGCGCGGCAGCGGATGCGTTCAATTCACCGATCAGACTCGTAATACGAAATGAACAATCTACGATCAAACAAGTCCCTATTCCGGCTGCTGTTAGTGTGCGTCGGACTTTTTGGCTTGCACCACGGCATTTTGTCGCAGTCGCCGGCCCCGGCACCGCTGCCGGCAAATGTTTCGGATCACGAACTTGACAGCAAATTGATGACGCGGCCGATGCCGTATCGTGTCGTGCTGCCGAAGAGCTACTCGGCCGAGAAGGGCAGGAAGTATCCGGTCATCTATCTTCTTCACGGGCTGACGGGACGATTCCGGAACTGGACTGACCTGACCAAGCTCCCGGCATATGCAGAGGGGCATGAATTCATTATCGTCACGCCCGAAGGTGCCAACGGCTGGTATACGGACAGCTACACGAAGCCCGAGGAGAAATACGAAAGCTACATAATTAAGGAACTGATCCCTGAGGTCGAGAAGAAATATCGGGCCATCGGGACACGGGGCGGACGCGCCATCGCCGGGCTTTCAATGGGCGGGTACGGAGCCCTTAAGTTCGGGTTGAAGTATCCGGAGATGTTCTCGCTTGCCGGAAGCTTCAGCGGGGCATTGGGTGCCGCGTCGATAAGTGCCGACGGGCGAAGCACGGCCTCGATCCGGTCGATCGCCGAGGTCTTCGGGCCGGCGGA
>CAZGLZ010000039.1:0-31140 GCA_964526245.1 uncultured Chloracidobacterium sp.
TCGCCATTGCGCTCAAGGTCGAGGACGGCGACGACCGCCGTGCCCGCCCCGTCGCCTCCGTCGCCATCCTAAAATGCCTCGGCCTCATCACCCCCGAAGCCCTGCCCGACCTCTCCCCAATGCCGGTTAAAAATCGAAGGGCCGATACTATCGGTTGGGTTGAGAGCTGCATCAAATGAGAAAGTTCGGAATCGATGTTGAAAGTATCGACATATTTTGCAGTCTTCCTTGTCCGTATTTGTCCGGGATTCGGTCAGACCGGGCCGACTGCCTCTGAATATGCCGTTTACGGTACGGTGCTTCGAACGATCTATGCCGAAAATCGGAAAACCTATTCTAACGCGTCAGAATTTGTGATCGTTGATAGAACCTTGAGGTCGGACGCCACTAATACCCCGACCGCCAGAAAGTTTCGGAACCTGGTCAAGCATTTTGTTTCACTTAACCAATCCGAGCACCCGATCGCAAAGAAATTGCCTCGCGGTGAATATTCAAATGAGTATCACCTGATCTCGCAGGCTGATATTGATAAGCTTTTCATTGAGGGAAAAGCTGAAAATGACCGGCGGACCGAAGATGCGAAAAAGAAGAACTTGCTTACTGTGATCGACCAATGCGGGAGCACACATTGGCGGCCGTTCTACCGAAAGTTTCCTGAGGCGAGCGGATATTATCAACTTTCGCGAGCCGCGATAAGCAATAACTTCGCGCTGGTACGCATCAAGCGCAAGGATACATGTTCCGGTTTTGACAATACGTATTTGTTGCAGAGGACCCGTACGGGCTGGAGGGCCGTTTGGAGTCGGGGCAGCTTTTGGGTGGCGTAAGATCGATCGATTCGCTCGGTTGATACCACACCTCGCCGCAATGCCGATCCAAAACCGACGCGGCGACACCGTCGGTTCGGTCCATGCATCTGATCTGCTCTCATCGTGATCCTTTACTTCTACAGGGCACAAAGCCGTGATATTATCCGGGCCTGCGATCCGACCGCACGCCACAAGGAGTGATCATGAAACCTATTTCACCATTGTTGTTTGCTATGTTTGCTCTGAGCGTCATTGCGGTGAACGCTCAGAATGCCAGGAATAATGGCTACGTGAATGTGACCGTCGGCGACGAGAACGCGACATCGGAACTGCTTCGCATGCCTCTCGGGAGCGAAGGAACTTCAGCGGACTTTGATATCGGGATAATGTACTTTGGGCCCAGCTCGGATAGCGACCTTTCAACGATTCTTTACATGAACGGAAGCCGGGCTCGATATTCGAGCGAGTCTGCCTACGGCGTTAAACTGATCACTGACGATATCGCTCTGCGGTCAAATCATTTGCGCGGTGTCTTGCGAGTGGTCAAGGAGAAGGGCTATGACCGACTTCATTTCCACCTTAAGCGAGAAGAGCTTGCGTGGTTGGCGACCGGTGAGAGAATTCGAATTGAAGTCTATGACACTCAGAATGCGAAGCTTCTTGATTCAATCTCCTTCACTAGATCAAATGTTGCGGAGTTCAAGCGCTTTGCAAAAAGTGTCCTACTCATAACGAGCACGATAGATTGAGCGGCCGTAATTTTGAACCCGTCAAAACGCGGCCGTCATACCGGCAGACCTCCAGTTAAAGGTGATCTTCGGATCGTAAAAATCTCCTGCATCCCATAACTTCCGACATCGGTGACGGCGGTCACATTCTCTCGAAACAAAAGGACGACACTTGAGTTGAAAGGGGCTGCGAAAGGCAGCCCGGGAGGTCATATCCATGAGGCCGAAAATACTCCACTTTATATTGTTGATCCTTGTCGCTCTCTTTACCGCGGTCGAAGGAGATGGCCAGCAGAAAGCCTCCTCGATCATTGTGCGAGACAACACTTCGCAAGCGAACGGCGGTGAGCGGGCGACCGCAGGGCTTCGCAGCCAGTTGGAAGCTGCCCTTACCCGTGAGAAACCGTGCGTTGAGACGATGGACGATCAAGATATCCGTGATGAGCTTCAAGACGAACGTGAACGGGCCCTGCTCGAAGGCGGTGACTCGCAAGAGGTGCTTACTGCTATAGCGAACCGCATGGGTTCAAGCCTCGTTGCGAGCGTTCAGGCGATGCCCGGCCCGGGCGGCACGACCGTGTATTCGGGCTTCGTAATGGATACGAGAACGGGACGGACCGTCGCGCGTGCGATGGGTAGCGAAAAAGAAGTTGCAGACAGCCTCGTAAAGCAGCTCGCCTCTTACCTTACCGACAACTGCAAGCCGCATTGGGCGGGGTCTGTCCGTTACCTCTCCTCAATGAACGAAACGAAACGCGAGACCGACGGTGGGGCGGCCCATGCAACCTGGCGCAACGTGAAACGCGAAAGAACCCAGACTTCGATCGCCAGCACGATGATCAAGGCAACGCTCCTTGAGCCGGCGACGGGCGTGTCGTTCGGCTCGTCGACGGCGCGTGTGATGCACCGCACCAAACTCACCTTCGAGAAGTCGGAAAGCACGAGCGGCGAGACGCGCTGCCGCGAACCGGGAAAGAATCCCTACTTCACCAATTTCAACCAGCAATTTTCGGAAACGATGACCCAACTCGGGCAGGGCACCGACACAATGCCCGTGTTCATTTCGATCGACAATGACGGCACGTACACCATTACGGTCAATGCACCCGGCGGGACGATCATCGGTAAGGTGGAAACTTCACGTGATTATTCCGGCTGTCCCTCGGACAAGCAGCAGCCGTCAAAGGAAGCGATCTCCATTCCCGACGGCAAATTCACCGGCACCAGCTTCGAAGCGGTAGGGAAAGTTGATCCGAAGAACAAAGACATACTTACAGGTTCCCAAGCCTCACCCGACGGCAAAACAAAGATCACCTGGAACCTGCGGCTTGTGAAACCAAAAGGGAAGTGAACGAACACATATGCAATGTCGACAGATTTCGAGAAATAGTGTTCCGGAGGACCGGGAAGCTATAAACTTAAAAGGCAAAAAAGTGGCGGGACCAATTGCCCGCCGCTTTGTAGATCATTCGCTGTCGCACGTCTGTGCCGCTTTTCCGTAAAGCCGTTTGAATTCGTCCCGGCCGAACGCCCGGTCCAGCCAGAGGTTCGTTAGTTTTTCCTGAACGCTGTTTGCCCGGAGGCGGTCGTTAAGGTTCTTGAAATCAACGAAGTCCAGGTGCTGGTCCTGGTTAAAGCAAGAGAAGACGAAGAACTCTTCGCCGGTGTGCGGGTTTACGTGCCGCTGCAGGCACTGGGCGCAGACCTCTTTCATCATGCATTGCATCGGGCTGTTTATCGAGCCGATGGCGACGTGCTGCTCTTTCAGGAAGGGCTTGAGCACGCTGTGCCGTGCCTCGCGGACGCCGTTCATCATCCGGTCAGACCCGATGGCGATGATGCGGTCGATCTCATTGAGCCTGACGTGCTGTTCGCCAAGGCTGCCCTCGGCATATGCGACCATCGCCTGGACGATATTGCCGCGGTAATGTGCGTCCTGCGGCCGCTGCGGAGCGATGAATTCGCCCGCGTCCGTCGCCCAGATCACCTGATCGGTCGCGTTCTCTATCTCCTCGCGTTTGAAGAGGTCGGCGCTGTTCTTATACCCGGCAAAGTAAACGACCTTGTTGTTCTTTTCGCGAAGTGCCCGGGCGATCGAGAAAAGCACCGCGTTGCCGAGGCCGCCGCCCGCGAGCAGGACCGTTTCGTTTTCCGGTATCTCGGTCGGCGTTCCGGTCGGGCCCATTACGAGCACCTCTTCGCCTTCCTTCAGCAGCGAGCAGAGCCGCGAGGACGTTCCCATCTCGAGCACGATCATCGAGAGCAGCCCGGCCTCTTCATCTACCCATGCACCGGTCAGTGCAAGGCCTTCCATCATCAGCCGTGTGCCGTCAACCACCGGTGCCTGCGTCTCAAAATTCTGCAGCCGGTAGAACTGCCCGGGCTCGAACTTCCTCGCCTGCAGCGGTGCCTTAACGATCACATCGACGATCGTCGGCGTCAGCCTTACGACTTTCACGACATATGCCCGAAGCTGTTCGTCGAGCGTTGCGACAAGCTTGTCAAAGATCGAGTCGCGTTCCGCCTGCGGCAGCGAGCCGCGTTCGGCAAGCTCATCTGCAAAAAGCTCGACCACCTTCGAGTACCCGTGCTTGGCCGAGGCCATTGCCTTGACGACGTTGCCGGCATACTGCGGGTGATTGTCGCCGTAGTACGAAATGAACCGTCCGTCGCGCTCGTATGAGGTGAAAAACGCCGGCTCGCCCTTTGCAGCTTCGGCCACGTGGAGCTTGCCGTCGCCGTTCCGCTCGACCTTAAAGGGCTTAAAGAACTGCCGCCATTCATCGAGCTGGAATGTCCCCGGCTTTTCCTTCTCGTAGATCACGTTCGGCGAGGTGCCCGCGGCGACGCAGACCGTTCTCGCAGGGAATTCGTGTATCTCGCCGGAGTTCGTGAACTTGCCCGTCTCGGCGTCGTAACTGACGGCCTCGAACTTCAGTGCCTTGACCGCCCCGTATTCGTCCGGAACCGCCTCGGTCGGCGACATCAGCCCGACAAAGTTGATGCCTTCTTCGAGAGCCTTCTGCACTTCCTCGTGGTTCAGCCGATATGCGGGCGAATCCTGAAGCCGCTTGCGGTAAACCAGCGAAACTCCGCCCCACGAACGCACCAGCGAAACGAGGTCCGGTTCTTCGCCGGCGGCCGCTGCACGGGCGCGTTCGGCCCGGACCTTTCGGCCGTGGTCAAGAAATTCGAGCATCATCGCCCTCTCTTCTTCGTCAAATCTTGCCAGCGTCGCTTCCTCGCCAAATTCGGCGATTACGTCCTCATATTTCGCCAGCATCTTCTCGACCTGGACCGGATAATACGCGAAAAGCTCCGTCGCCGTATCGATGCCCGTCAGTCCGCCGCCGATAACGACCGCCGGCAGCCGCACCTGCAGGTTCGAGAGCGTGTCCTTCTTGAATGCACCCGTAAGTTGCAGTGCCATAAGGAAGTCCGAGGCCTGGCGGATGCCGCGGATCAGGTTGTTCTTCATCGGGACGATGGTCGGCCGGCCGGCACCGGTCGCGATCGCGATGTGGTCAAAGCCAAAATCCCATGCGTCCTCGATGGTCAGCGTGCCGCCGAAGCGGACGCCGCCGTAGGCACGGAAGCGCTTCCGCCGCTGGAGCAAAAGCTGGACCATCGTCAGGAAGTTCTTGTCCCAGCGGACCGTGATGCCGTATTCCGAAACGCCGCCGAAGCCCGAGAGAATTCGCTCATCAAGCTCTTCCGTGATCTCGGAAATATCTTTCACCGGCCTCGGGCACTCGGTTCCGAGCTTACCGGTCCATTCGTCCGGCAGCGGCTCGATCTTCAGCCCGTCGATGCCGACGACGCCAAAGCCCTCATTGAGCAAATACTGCGAGAGCGTGTATCCGGCCGGCCCGAGCCCGACAACCATCACGTTCTTGCCGTTGTATGGCAGTGCATACGGCCGCCGTGCGTTGAGCGGGTTCCAACGCGTCAGCAGGCTGTAGATCTCAAATCCATAGGGCAGGCCGAGCACGTCCGTCAGCGAAGCCGTTTCCGCCAACGGAATATTGACCGGCTCCTGCTTTTGGAAGATGCAGCCCTTCATGCAGTCATTGCAGATGCGGTGGCCCGTTCCGGCACACATCGGGTTGTCAATGGTGACGATCGCCAGCGAACCGATCGGGTCGCCCTGTTTCTTGAGCATGTGCATCTCGGAGATGCGTTCGTCGAGCGGGCAGCCTTCGGTCTTGATGCCGAGCGGGTTGCGTTTCGCGGTGCCGTCCGGTTCGCGGAGCCCGGTCGAGCAGGCGTCCTTTCCGCGCTCGTGGCAGATCATGCAGTAGTCGATCTCGTAGAGCGCGTCGCGCATCGTGCCGCGGTCGTCCGTCAGCTTAAAGCCGTCGCGGCGGCGGAGTTCCTCCTCGCGGCCGCGCATTATGTTGTGGAGCTTCGGTTCGGGATGGATCAGGTGGACGAGGTTCTGATAATCGAGCGCGTGCGGCGTTTTGAACGCCTTCCACCGCTTTTCCTTTTTGTAGAACTCGGCGGCCGACCATGCCTCGAGGATCGAAAGTGCCGCTTTGACCGTCAGCAGTTCGCCGGCCGCGTCCGTCTTGATGATGTGCTCGGTAAAGACGCGCCCAAATGCCTGGTCCTTTTGCTTTTCGTAAAGTGCCTGGATGTTATCGACTGCGGCCTTGTTCGCACCGTTGGCGTTCGGGTCTTTCTGAAACGCTTCCTCCGCCTCGGTCAGCCGTGCCGCCATCGTGGCAATGCCAAGCTCTTCGTCGTGGATCAGCGTTTCATCAAACGCGCGGTTCCGCATTTCCGTCACCGCTGCGTTCAGTTCGTTCACGTTTAGCTCAGCGATCGACTCCGGTTTATAGGCCTTGATCGCCCGGCGTTGGACAAAGAACTTGTACTTCCAGATCGGATCCTGCTCCGTGATGGCCTTCTGGATCGCCTCGCGTTCTTTGGAGATGCGGAAGACCCTGCCGACAAAGTCCGAAAGGAACGGGGCCGCATCGGTCAGGATCTTTGATTCGACCCGCCGTTCGTAGCCCTCGCCGCGTGCCGCGATGTATTTTTTGAGGGCATCGCCGAGCACCGGCTCCTTTTCGGCGACCTCGGCATAGAATTTATCGGCAAGCTCTTTCAGCTTTGCGGCATCAAAAAGGTCTGAATAGTTAAATCCGTCGATGCCGAGCTCGAAGTCGAACCCGTCGGCATTAGTATTTATCTCGGAAAATGGCGTCATATAAGTATATATTCGTGAAAATCACGTAAATAAATTCAACCTTTTATTCTAACACCGCGCCCGAAACGCCAACAAAACGCCCCGCTTCGCGAAAGGCGGCTTACAGAGGGTAAAACGGAAAAACGGTGAAAAAGCGGGCGGAATATGGTATAAAGCAAGTTTGCGCGAGAATTTTCCCCGATATTATTGATCTCGTTCAGTTTAGAGCATTTATGGAACAGGAACAGCGGCTAGCTCCATTGCCGAGGACCGGCGAATTACGAACAGCGGCACCCGAGTATCAGCAGAGCTATTTGCCGATGTACGACGACCCGGTCTCCGAGGGTCGCCGGAACTTGCAGCACTATATCGGGGTCGTGATGAAGCGGCTGCCGCTGATCCTTGCGCTGATGGCGATAGTTACCGCGGCCGCGGCATTTTATATGTACCGGCAGGCGGACATTTACGAGGCCGTTTCGAAAATGGTCATCGAGCCGCGACGGCCGAAGGTCACCTCAAAGGACGCGATCAATATCAACTTCGGCGGCGATGCGAACTACATGGCGACGCAGATCCAGCTTCTGCAGGGACAGGACCTCAAGAAAGAGCTTGTTCGCGAGCTTGGGCTCTATCGTGACCCGAACCTTGCCGGCAGCAGCGGCGGCGGATTGTTCAGCAATCTTGCATCGGTCTTTTCCGGTTCCGAGCCCGAGCCTGAAAAGCAAGGTTCGTTGGCTGTGCTCAGCGAGGTCCCCGTAAGCGACGATACAAAGCCCGTGCTTTCTCCGGAAGAGGAAGCCCGCGTTGTTCGGTATTCAAATCTTTTTGGCGTTTCCGCAGCAACGCTCGAACGGACGAACCTTGTTGATGTGAGGGTCCGCAGCAGCAACCAAGAGCTTGCTAAGGTCGTTGCGAACAAACTGCCGGAGGTCTTCATCCGCCAGCACGCCCAGCGTGAAATGGAAGGTGCCATCCGAGCAAAAGAGGACCTCGAAAAGTCGATGGAAGACCTCTCGCGAACCATCGCCGAACAGGAGCTTGAGCTGATCGCCGCGATGCGGGAGAGCAACTTGCCGCTCCAGGAAAAAGGCCAGGACCTTGCTGCCAGCCGGCTCGGCACGCTCAGCGAAACCTACCTCAAGACGATGGAGACCCGCCGTCAGCTCGAGAGCCGCTACAATGCCGCCGTCTCTGCCAGCCAACGCGGCGAAGGGATGAACATCCCCGATCTTTACGAGAATAAGATCTTTCAGGACACGATGCGGCTCAATAATGAGCGCAAGGCGAAGCTCCAGGACGACATCCGCAACATCGATAAGCAGATCCAACAGGCCGAGACCGAGAAATCGGAACTCCTTGTTCGCTACACGCCGGAATATCCGGAAGTGAAGAAAATGGAAGAGCGGATCGCATCGCTCAAGGAATCACGAACGCGGACCGAGCAGGAGGTCTCTTCGATCATTGACCGTGACCAGAAGCGGATCGAGCGGGAGGCCGTTGGCGGTGCGCTGACCGCACTCCGGGCACAGCTCGATGCAAAGCGAAAAGAGGAAGCTCAGGCTCAGGCCGCCTACGACCGCGAGGCCGCACTCGCCAACATTCAGGGCCAGGCGCAGACGCGGCTGACCACGCTCAAGCGCGACATCGAGACCAAGCGGAACCTGCTTGATACATATACACAGCGGCTCAAGGAACAGGAACTCGCCATCGCCAACAGCACGCCGGACAACATCAAAATGGCCGCTGCCGCCGAAGGAGCAGGCAAGGTCGGCCCTAACCGCTTTCGCAATATCATTGTCGCTCTGCTGCTCTCGCTTGCGGCGGGCATCGGCCTCGCGTTCCTGCTCGATTATCTCGACGATTCGGTAAAGAACTCCGAAGAGATCGGCCGCCAGCTCGGCCTGCCGACGCTTGCGTTGATCCCGCATTATTTTGGTTCGGAGAAAAAGCGGCTTCGCCTTGCGGCCGAGAATGCCGGGACATCCGGGACAAGCCTTGTTGCACTTGATGAGCGCCAATCGCCGATGGCCGAAGCATATCGCCACCTGCGTACGTCGCTCTTGTTCTCGTCGGCCGGTAAGCCGCCGCAGTCGATCCTGGTTACATCGTCGCAGCCATCGGAGGGCAAAACGACGACCGCCATCAACACCGCCATTACGCTCGCTCAGGCCGATGTTGACGTCATTATCGTCGATTGCGACCTCCGCCGTCCGCGGCTCCACAGTTATTTTGAACTTGATAACTCCGAGGGGCTGACGAATTACCTTTCGGGCGACCGCAACACCAAGAACCTGATCAAGGCCTGCCGCGATCTTCCGCGGCTCAAGGTGATAACCAGCGGGCCGATACCCCCGAACCCGGCCGAGCTTCTTAGCTCGAACGAGATGCGCAACCTGCTCCAGTTTCTCCGGAGCAAATATAAGCACGTGATCATCGATTCGCCGCCGGCCATCTCATTCACCGACGCGGCGATCCTTTCGACCCAGGTCGATGGTGTTGTTCTGGTGGCGATGGCGGGCAAGAGCTCGATGCACCTGATGCGCCGTTTCAAGCAGCGGCTCGGCAATATCGGAGCCCGCATCTACGGCGTCGTGCTCAACGGCATCAAGCAGGGCTCGGTCGAATACGGCTATTACGGCGCGGGCTATTACGATTATTACAAGAACGCGGAAGAGGACACCTCGACGCCGCGAATGGACAGCGACGCGAACGGCAATGGCTCGAACGGCCACGCCTGACGTAGCGTTCATTTTTCTGACAAGAGAAAACGCTTGAGGGCGTCCTCCCAATCGGGAAGGGCGCCCAAGTTTTTTGCCTCGCGGACCGTCGCCAGCCGCGAATTCCTTGGCCGCGGTGCCGGCCGATTGAGCGTTTCGCCCGAAACTTCCTCGATCAGGCCGATGTCGAAGCCGCCGAGCTCAGCTAATTTTTTGGTAAAGCCCGAGTAGCTTGTTCCTTCGCCCGAGTTTGTTACGTGGATGACGCCCGTAAAGTCGCTCGCGGCAAGCTCGCGCATCCGCCGGGCGAGGTCGGCCCCGTAGGTTGGCGTGCCAAAGGCGTCGCTGATCGCCTTGATGGCCTTCCCCTCGCCGAGCAGGCGATGCATCACGCTTAAAAAATTCGTCCCGCCTCGGCCGTAGATCCAGCCCGAGCGGACGATGACCGCTTCCGGGTTCGCCTCGGCGGCGGCAAGCTCACCCTCGTATTTCGAGACGGCGTAAACGCCTTTCGGCTCCGGCAAATCGTCTTCGGTATAAAAGCCTTCCTTCTCACCGCTGAAAACGTAATCGGTCGAAACGGTTACGAACCGCACGCTGTGTTCCACCGCCGCAAGCGCCAGATTGCGGACACCCGCGACATTCGCCGCGTAACAGGCCTCGGCCCGGCTTTCCGCACCGTCAACGTCCGTGAACGCCGCCAGGTTCAGGATCGCATCCGGCCTAAGCTCCGCGACAGCGGCCTGCACCGCCGCCTCATCGGCGATGTCGAGCTCGGCCCGCGTCAGCGCAGCCACCTGGTCTCCGATCTTTTCGCAATATTCTTTCGCGGCCCGGGCAACCATCCCGTTGGCACCTGTTATCAAAGTTCGCATTGCCTTCCGGCTACAAGAATAGCGCACAGCTATTGACCGGGCCGAACGCTTGGTCTACGCTTTCCGGAGCGTCCGACATCTCACAATAAAGGAGTAACAATGAAGTACATAACATCGACCTTGCTTTCCATCATCGCCCTTGCCTTCGTCGCTGCCGCGCAGTCGAAGCCGGCCCCGACACCGACACCAAAGCCGACACCGCCCGCGGAGGAAAAAATTAAACTCGAGAACGAAAAGCCGTTTGACGGCAATGTCGAGTTTCCTGACGTCGAAGGCTGGGAAAAAAGCGACGTCACGACCTACCCGACGGCCGCACTTGGCTATAGCGTCGGCTATAGCTCACCCGAAGGCGGCCGCGTCACGTTCTATGTTTACAACGGCGGACTAGCAAAGATACCCGAGAGCCTTACCGGACCGGTCGCAGACCAGATGAAGAACGCGAAGGCGGAGATCGCAGCGGTCGCCGATGCGGGCTACTATCAAAATGTCCGTGAGGTGCGAACCGGAAAGATAACGATAGGCGGAGCGGAGGGCCGGGAAGCTCTTTACGCGCTATATACCTTTGCAGCCAACGGCGTCGGGCTTGAGTCGGAGATCTATCTTTTTGTTTACAAGGATCATTTCATCAAGGTGCGGGCGACCCGTCGGCCAACCCCGAAGGGCGAAACCAACGAGGCGTTCGAAGACCTTATGAATGAGGTTGTCCGCATCTTCGTCAATTAATGCAGACCGTGGCAATTGAAGACTGACGTAATCATCATCGGAGGCGGGGCCGCCGGGCTCTTTTGCGCAATTGAAGCGGGCCGGCGAGGCCGGCGTGTCCTCGCACTTGAACACAACGCCGAGGTCGGCCGCAAGATCATCATCTCCGGCGGCGGCCGCTGTAATTTCACCAATCTGAACACGACGGCCGAGAACTTCATCTCGCGCAATCCGCACTTCGCCCGCTCGGCTCTGGCCCGCTACACGCCCGCCGATTTTGTCGAGCTCGTAAAAGCCCACCGCATCGAGTTCTACGAGAAAAAGCTCGGCCAGCTTTTCTGCCGCGGCCGCTCACACGAGATCGTCGAGATGCTGCTTGCCAAGTGCCGCAGGTCACGGGTCGAGATAAGGACCGGCACGAGCGTCGAGCGGATCGAGAAAGGGAAGCACTTCACCGTCACAACTTCCCGCGGCACCTTCGAAAGCGAAGCACTCGTGATTGCCACCGGCGGGCTTTCGTTTCCAAAGATCGGTGCGACCGGCTTCGGCTACGACGTTGCGCGTCAATTCGGCATTGCCATTGAGGAGACGCGGCCGTCACTTGTGCCGCTCGTCTTTTCGGGGGCGAATGAATTCCGCGGGCTTGCCGGAATTTCGATCGATGCGGAGGTCGCGGCGGGTTCGCAAAGTTTCCGCGAAAATATTCTTTTCACCCATCGCGGGCTCTCGGGCCCGGCCATCCTGCAAGCATCGAACTATTGGCAGCCCGGCGGCGAGGTCGAGTTCAATTTGGTCCCGACGGCAAATATCGCCGAGGCCCTAAATGAGAATCGCCGGAGCCGGCAGCGGCTTGATAACTTTCTGAAAGGCTTTTTGCCCGAGCGTTTTGTCGAGATCTTTACTGCAGGACGCCTGCCGCAAAAGCCGCTCAATGAGCTGAGCAACCGCGACATTGAAGCTGTCGGAAATGAGCTTCACCACTGGCGGCGTGCGTTCACGGAAACCGAGGGCTGGCACAAGGCCGAGGTAACGCTCGGCGGCGTTTCGACCAGCGAACTTTCGTCGCAGACGATGGAGGCGAAACGCTTGCCGGGGCTTTATTTCATCGGCGAGGTCGTCGATGTCACCGGCTGGCTCGGCGGCTACAACTTTCAGTGGGCGTGGGCGTCGGGCCACGCCGCGGGCACCGCCGTTTAGTCGAATTCGTCCTTGAACATCTCGAGCTGCTCGGTCGTGCCCAAGAGGTCAAGCTTCGCTCCGGCGGGCAGCACCATCGCCGGCGGAGGATTCGCCGTCATCTCCTTGCCTTCCTCGATCCCGAGCACAAGCAGGCCGGTCCGCTCGCCGATCGCGCTTTCCGCCAGAGTTTTCCCGACCAGGCTTGCGGGCACATCCGCCGTAAAGAACTCGACGCCCTCGCCCATGACGAACGCCTGCCGGCCTTGCACGATCGCCATTACCGATTCCGCCCCGAGCGGCGCGTAGCTCAAAACAAAATCCGCCCCGGCACGATGGATCGCCTCAAGGTTGCGGTCGTGCGTGATGCGGCTGATGATCCGAACTTCCGGATTCAGCCGCCGGCAGTAGATCGAGAGGTAGATGTTCACCGCGTCGTCGTTCGTCGTCAGAAGAACGAGCGAAGCTTCCATCAGTCCGCCGCGGATCAGTGTCTCGCGGTCGGCCGCATCGCCGGTCGTCAGCCGGTCGAGCGAACCGCTTACAGGTTCGCAGCGGCCCGCCTCGCGTTCGACCATATAGACCGTCAGGCCCTTTTTCTTCAGCGATTCGGCCGCCGCCCGGCCGACCTTGCCGCCGCCCAGTATCAGTACCGACCCGGCAAGCGGCTCCTGCCGGTCAAGAAACTTTTCCAGTGCCTCGATCTGTTCCCCGGTCCCGACCGCGACCGGCACATCCGAATCGGCGAGCAGATGTTCCGGCTCGGCCTTGAGCAGCCTGCCGCGCCGCCAAACCCCGACGATGTTTACGCCCGTCGCCTCCCGGATGCCGGTCTCGCGGATCCGTTTACCTTCGAGCGTGGTGTTGTGGACGGTGAATTCCGCGACCGTCCATGCACCGAACCGGCCGACCACGTGTGCCCGGTCGTCGCCGACGCTGATCCGGTTTGCGAGCTGCTCGCCGAGCTGCTGTTTGAGCGCCAGAACGTGCGACGCACCGCTCAGCTCCAGAATGTCGATCGAGTCCGGGTCGGCCGCCGTCGCAACGATCGGTACATCGGGTGCCGCTTCCCGAACAGTCAATGTGATATTGGTGTTCGTCGTATCGGCAAGGTTGGCGAAAACGAGCTTCGCCTGGCTGACCAGCATCCGTTCATAGGTCGAGCGGCTATCGACCTTGCCGTGGATCACGGAAACGCCGGTCTGAAAAAGTTGTGCCCCTTCGGCCGCATCTTCCATGATGACGAAATAGGGAATGCCGGCGTGCTCGAGCCGCTTGATCAGCGAAGGGGCGATGTCGTCGTAGCTGCAGATTATTACGTGGCCGGCGGTGTCCGGCGGAACCTCACGCGGGCATTGGGCGTGGATCTGTGCCTCAAGCCAGGGCGCGTAGAAATACCGGATGAACGCGAACGGCAGCATTATCAGCAGCAAGACCACGCCCGAGACCAGGACCAGCAGGCTGAACGCCCGGCCGATGTCGCTCTCAAAGGTGATGTCGCCGAAGCCGAGCGTCGTCATCACGACCAGCGTCCAATAGAAACCCGTGATCCACGAAAAATACTTGCCCTCGACCCAGGCCATGATGAAATGGAACATCACCGAGTAAAAAGTGATGACCAAAACAAGAAACAGCAGATACTTGACGAGTGCAGAGATGTTCTGCCGGCTCTCACGCTGGCCGATGAAGTATGTGATCTGGCTTACTAGAAACTTCATTTCTGCTTCCTGAATTCGCCGATGTCCATTCCGAAGGTTTCGCGGACGTGCTCTTCCTGGGCGGCTGTAACGGCCCGCAAATTCTCAAGCCGGCGGGCAGATTTGCGGATGTGCGTCGCGGCCCGCTCGGCCATCTGTTTGAGCAGGTCGCGGCCTTCGGCGGTCTCGCTTTCGGCCTTGCGGAAAAGCTCGTAAAGCTCCGAGGCTTCGGCTTCGCTTTTCTCCGCATCAAGCTCGGCAAACCGCCGCTTTACCTGATAGATCTGCCGTATCGCCCGGACGAGCGCGTCGCCCGCCGAATCGCCGCGGACCGTCTCGGGGCTTACGCGATACTCGGCCACGAGCTTGTTGAGCCGCTGCTGGTCACCCGAGGCATATGCCTGATTAAGCTCGGCCATCAGCCCGTGGCGACGTTCCTTTTCCGTTTCATCAAGTGCGAGGTCCGGGTGGATGACGCGGGCAATGTCGTGATATGCCTTGCGGGCCTCGGCCGTCGGTTCCCATTTGTCCTGCTCGTGCTCCTCGGCGGCCTTGAGTCGGGCGGCAGATTCCTCCGCGAGGCGGCGAAGCTCCTCAACGCGCTTCTTTATCTCCTCATCGTCCGGGACGAGCTTCAGCTCCTGTTCGGCGATCTCGGCATCGATCTCGTCCTGTTCGGCATAGAGCCGCCCGACCTCCATCGTATAGCGGGCCTCAAAGCGCTCAAGCTCCTCGCGGAGGTCGGCCATGTCCTCCTCGCGGTCGGCAAGGCGGTCCTTAAGCCGCTCAAGCACGCGGAGTTTTTTCTCGAGTTCAAGCTCTTCCGGCGGTGCGGAGTCCATAAGCCCTAGATTTTACGCCACGCGGGCTTGCGGGCAAAAAGCCGCCGCTCTGCTATCATTCGGCTGATGCGTGTCGTGATACTCGGTTCGGGAAGTTCGGTGCCGCACCCGCGGCGGACGAGTTCGGCAATTTGGGTCGATACGCCGGAGGCAAAGGTGCTGCTCGATTGTGCACCCTCGGCCATTCACCGGATGCCCGCCGAGGGCTGCGACTGGGCCGGGCTCGACGCCATCTGGATCTCGCACTTTCACCTCGACCACTGCGGCGGGCTCGCACCGCTGCTTTTTGCTCTCAAATATGCTCCCGAGACCGCGAGCCGCACAAAGCCGCTCCGCATCTTTGGCCCGGCCGGCATCGGCGAACTGGTTGCCGCATTCGACCGCGTGAATAATTACCGCTTGCTCGAACAGCCTTTTCCGGTTGAGATCATCGATACGGAGACCTCCGAGCCGTTCGCTATCGCCGCGGGCCTCACTGCCGTTACCGCAAAAACGCCGCACACGCCCGAGAGCCACGCCATCCACCTCCGGGACGCCGTCGGGCGGACACTCGTCTTTACATCTGATACGGGCTTCCACGAGCCGCTCGCAGCCTTTGCCCGCCACGTCGATCTCTTTATCCTCGAGTGCTCGTTCATCCGCAACAAACCGGTCGAAAAGCACCTCGAACTCGCCGAGGCTATCTGGCTCATCCACCGCGCTGAGCCCGCCCGGGCCGTCCTCATCCACCTCTACCCCGAATGGGACTCCACCGACCTCCGAACCGAACTCGCCCCCTTCAAACCCCGCTCCGAGATCCTCGCAGCCCACGACGGACAAGTGCTGGAATTGTGAATGGTGAATGGTGAATGGTGAATGGTGAGTTGTGAATGGTGAATGTTGAATGTTGAATGTTGAATCGTGAATAGTGAATGGTGAGTTGTGAATGGTGAATTCACGTTTTGAGTCCCGGCTTTAGCCGGCCCGCTGTATCAGAGGCCCGCGCGTAAGCAAGGGCTTAGCATCCAATGGTGAGTTGTGAATGGTGAATGCCCGTGTCAGTAGCCCGCACGTCGGTAAGGGCTCCAGTGCGCAAGCCCGCACGTGAGTAAGGGCGGTTAATCCAATGCGGCATACGGCATGCCGGTTTGTATCCTCGATCTGACTTTCCTTCTGTGTATTCTGTGCACCGGCTTCTGTGCTTTCTGTGGTCGGTTCAATTTATTCTTCGTGCTTCACACAACACACCCTCCCCACCGGTCGGGTTTCCGCCTGTGTGAGGTCGCGGTGTCAAAAGCCCTCACGTAAACTCGGAGTTCCAGCTGGAGCCGGCCCTCGGCTTCGCCGCCCCAGTCGTCGAAGACGACGGCATTGGCATCGCCACTGATGCGCAGGCTGAGTATCACTCGCGAATCCATCGAGCAGACATTAGCTCCATTGCCTTGTTAAAGTCTGGGCAGAAAAGATCGCGTTTTCGAATTACTTCAATCTCATTATCCGTCACCCTTTGCACGCCTACGTCTAGCCAAATTGGGCCGTTCTCTTCGTCGGTTTTTTCCCAATTGAAATCGATCTGGACGAAATGAAGATCTCCCGTCCTGCTCACTTTCACTCGATGTGGATCATTTGAAACTGAGTAAAAATTGAGAAACTCATTGCCCGTTTCCAGTCGACGAACTGAATGGATCATTCGGGAAAGACCCAACCCCGACGATACCGATTCTTTCCCAATGAACAAGATGTAGGAACTTCCCTCGTTTTCCAGGAGAAACACCGAACTATCGAGCGTTGAACTAGCGATCTTATCGATTTCTTTCAAGGAGCTTTCGCCGATCCTGTCAAACGTAGCTTGATCCAAATAGATCCAGAGTCTCTCGCGCCCAAATCCATTTCCGTGCTTCGATCTTATGCGTAAATATCGCGTACCACCCACCAACGATTCCGGAAGCGTATCCCGAAAGATCTCGTCGCTCCCGCCAGTGCATGAAGAATCTGTTGTATACGGTTTTACACGGCTCAAGAAGTCATCAGCCACTCTAAAAACCGTTATAGCTTCGCCCTGAAAGAGAATTCCTTCAGGCAATGAACGATTATCATCAGTGCTGGGTTCAGGTTGGAGAGTTGCTAATTCCGCGGATTCTGGAGTGCCCGTACCTAAACAAGAAAGTCCGATCGCCGCCGCCAAGAAGAATATACAAAACGCTCCAATCTTCACGAGGCCGACGATTGAAGTTAACTCTTTCAATCCTACAAAATGCTTCCCGTTGCTAATCATGATCAACAAGGTCCGCGTTCGGAATCAAATCGTTTCTCCTACTCGATCGCAACAGCCGAGAGGACTCGAAACTGATAATCGAAACGCCGATCCATCTCATTCCGTTTTGCATATGGTTCAACCCGGATCTTAAAAGTACCCCGAACGGATCGCGGCAACCCCGGGCCGGGCCGAATCTTGAGTTTACGCTCAAAGCGTCTGTGTTTTGCCTTTCCAGTCGCCTCCGCGAACTGCTCGTCAAACAAATAAGCGATCGCGCTTGTTTGCTTCGTATCACATTCGCGAACGTCCTCGAACCAGCCCATCTCAAATCCCGCGACATAGTCCGCTCGCACCTCGAACGTTTTATTGAGAAACTCCGAAGGCTTCGCTTGGATCTCGCAAAAATCGATCGACGAGTCAAGGTCAGACGCAGACTGAATGTCAATGCCCATCTCCTGCGGCTCGATCGACGCAACCCGAAACACCGGCTGCCCAACCACCGGCTCGATCGCGAAACACACAGAAAAGACGAGGCCGACGATTAGAGATAATCTTCTCAAGACATTGGGTATTCGAACTCGCATAATTCTAACCATCAAAGATGCTCCGGCCCGGGCGGCGGTTGGCTTGCGGGATAATTGTAGCAGCGACGTCAAGAGGGACGGGAAATGGAAAGTGGTTAGTGGAGAATGGAAAATGAATACGGAGTTCAAGATTCCGGATTCGTTGTGAACATTCCGTTTTCTCGTTTTCTTCTTCCGTGGTTTAAAACTCTTTAGCGGCCGATGCCACCGTCTTCGACGGTTCCGCCGTCTCCGACGACTCCGGCGGGCCGTGTCGGATGTTAAGCCCTTGCTGACGCGCGGGCCTCCGCATTCCGTCACGCCTGAAGGTGTAGCTCTTACGGCCGGCTAAAGCCGGGACTCAAAACGTCGGAACTTCGCAACTCTCGAAACTTCGCAACTCTCCAGAACTTTCATTTCATCCATATCTTCCATATCTAACGGATCGCCGTTCACTTTGGCGTTAAGGCCTAAGAGAATGGACAGCGGAGGTTAGTGAATCGTGAATCGTAAATCGTCAATAGTTCATGGAGCAGTAACTTTGCCGGGCCTTTGCGGCTTCGCGGGAAAGTGGTCCTTAAACGCAGAGGCCGCAGGGGTCGCAGAGGCCGGTAAAGCGTGAGCAGTGAGCGGTGAGCAGTGAGCAGTGAACTGTCGGGAAGCCGAAGGAGGTCCTCCATTTAAGTTAATTAATAATTAGAAATTAGTAATTACTAATTAAGCGGAGTGCCATTAGGTAGTGTGAAAATGCACATACCGAAGACCCAATACCAAAGCCCATTATCCATTTTTAACCAATTCACGATGGTCCAATTAACAATTGCCAATGCGAGAGAATGCCAGAGATCAGATCCCCAATCCCGGCCGTTCGTCCCATCTGCCCCATTCGTTCCAAGCGTTTCAGGCGTTTCAAGTGTTTCAGGCGTTTCATTTCTTTCATTCGTTTCAACCGTTTCAGGAATGTATGGCCTCGACGAAAAATGAAACAGCCTGCCCAAAAGAAAAAAGCGTTACCGGCCGGGCCGGAGACGCTTCGGGGTCAGAAACTGCAAAAAGGAAATCAGTTATGCGTATTTCGCTTGGCGAGGGCCATCAGGTCCTCGGGCATCCATTTCTCGGTCACCTTGTCCTCGGCCTCGGCGATCCGTCTGCTGCGGTTCCGCCAGTCCTTCGAGGGATCGTCCTCGCGGCCGGATTGGATCGGGTAGTTCTCGACCTGCTCGAGGCTGATGATGATGCCATGGATGACGTCGTTCCAATCTTCGTTCTGAATGCCGCGGAGCGTTACGGGCAGTCCGGCGGTCCAGTCCTCCTCCGGCACGATGTTATCGTATTCCGGGATGGTCAGATACGCGGTCTCCGGAAACGGCTTGCCGGAGAATTCGCCGATCAACTGCGACTTCAGCGCTGGGTAATCGGCATTCGGGTTCTTTTCGCGGAGCTCAAGCGCACGCTTGAAGATCTCGGTAACGGTCGGAGCACTCATAAGTGTTTTCAGATTAGCACAGTTGCCCCCCGAATTTCACCGCCCGGGCGGCAGATTTCGCGGCACGAGTTTGTGTTAATCTGAGCGTTAAAATATGCGAGCATTCATCTACAAATTGCATCTTTTGCTCGGCCTCGCGGCGGCCATTCCGCTGCTCGGCTGGGCGGCGAGCGGGTTTCTTTACTCGTTGCCGAACGCGGTCGAGGGCGGCGTTGTTGAGAAAATAGCCGCGGAGCGGGTCCGCATCTCGCCCGCCGAGGCGATCGAGAGCGCCAACCAACTCGCCGGGCGGGAACTCCCGACAACGGCCCTAACGCTCTTGATGAAGGACAGCCGCCCGCAATATCAGTCGATCGGCGGGCTCGGAGCGGATTCGATCTTTATCGACGCCGAGACCGGAATCGCCGAGTTTTCAAAGCCGCCAACGGCACGGACGCGTTTCTTTCGCGAGGCGCATTTCTATTTCTTTGCCGGCCGCTGGCAGGTGCCGCTGCTTCTTATCCTCTCCGGCATCGCGACGCTCTCGGTGCTGACGGGCATCTATCTCAATATCGTCTATTGGGGCGGGCGGCTGCTCGGACGGCGGAGAAAACAATTGGCGGAGGGCGGCGATGAATAAGCGAACTGCAACTTTTGCTTGTGTCGGCGCGTCTGAGACAATGATCTTTCCAAGGCGGTTTATATGAAGCGTTTATCAATACTTTTCGTCATCCTCGCGGCTGCGGCCGCTGCTTTTGCACAGAATGAGCAGGCACCGATCATCGACGGCAACTTTGCCTACAAGGATTGGACCCTGCGGAACCTTAACGGCGAGGGCGAGACGAATCTCCGCGAGTTCGTCAAAGGAAAGAAGTTCGTGATGGTGGTTTACTGGGCTCCGTGGTGCCCGAACTGGGCACACGACGTGGAGTTCGTCCGCGAGCTTCATGAAAAATACGCCGACAAGGGGCTCTCGATCATCGGCGTCGGGCAGTACGACTCGGTGCGGAAAATGCGCGAGCACTTCGAGCAAAAGAAGCTCACCTTCCCCTCGGTCTATGAGTCGGACAAACCCGCCGACCGCGAAAAGACGGTTCACTTTGCCCAACGCCGCGAGGCGGGCGATATGCGCAAATGGGGAACGCCGTGGTACATCTTCATCGAGCCGGCGGCGGTCATGCCCGATGGCGATGTTCTCGTCACCCGGCCAAAGATCATCAACGGCGAAATGATAAAGCCCGAGGCCGAGAAGTTCATTCGGCAAAAGCTCGGGCTCGAGACGGGAAGTGAGTTGTTGAGTGCACGCAGCGAGCCGGTCGAGGCGTGCGACCCCGCGACCGCAGGGCCAAAGCTCCAAAAGCCCTAGGGCATCGCAACGAGCGTGTCCGAGAGTTTCTCAACGACGTCAAGCAGCGGCCGGCCGGCCTCGGTCAAACGCCCCGCGGCGGCAAGATCGCCCGAGGTTCGGGCAAGCTCGGTGATGCCGCCGATGATCGGGACGTGCTTTTTGAGCGGTTCCTTCGTCCGAAACTCGATCTCAAGAGCCTGGAGGCCGGCTTCGAGGTTTCGGATGGCCTGCACGAGCTCCCGCTTGTTCGTTTCGTTCGCATCTTTTGCCGCTCGGTTCGCCCGCGGATCTTTATCGATGTCCTCAATGCCCTTTGCAACGCCCCCAAGCAGGAAGATGAACCGGCTGACATTCTTGATCTGGACGGCGGCTTTTTCGGCCCCGGCCTTACGCTCGGCCACCGCATTTGCCGGCAGCGTGGAGCTTGTTACCACCTTCGGCGGCGTGGTCCGTCGGGTCGTCCGGCGGGTTTGGGCATCGGCCGCAACGGCAGAACCGAGCAGAATGAAGGCAAGAAGTAGTGCGAAACGTTTGGTCATTGATTTTGTCCGTCCTGTAAAATGCTAAGCGAAAATCTTATCATAGACGTAGATGCATAAACGCACGCTTGAGGTTCGACGCCTTGCGCGTCAGGATTACCGCACCGCCCTCGGGCTCCAAAAGGAGCTTGAGCGCGAGGTCATCGAGCGCCGTGAGCGAGACTATCTTCTCCTGCTCGAGCATCCGCATACTTATACCGTCGGACGCCGTTCAAAAGAGAATGGGGTTTTGGCGACTGCCGAGGTACTCAAAAGCATCGGTGCCGAGGTTTTCGAGACCGACCGAGGCGGCAAGGTAACGTATCACGGCCTCGGCCAGGTGGTCAGCTACCCGATCATTAGCCTTTCGCCCGACCGCGAGGATGTTCACAAATATGTCCGCGATATCGAGGAAGTACTTATCCGGACGATGGCCGATTACGGCATCGAGGCATTCAGGATCGACGGGTTGACGGGCGTTCATACCGTCGAGGGCAAGGTCGCGGCGATCGGCATTCATATAAAGCGATGGGTCACGACCCACGGCTTTGCACTCAATGTAAACACTGACCTCAGTTATTTCGACTGGATCATCGCCTGCGAGGGCGAACCGGTCACTTCGATGGAAAGGCTGCTCGGCCGCGAGGTGTCGATGGCCGAGGTTGAGGATCGGCTGATCCGGAATTTTGTAGATGTTTTTGGCGTCGCGGAGGTGACCGGCGATATCGAAATGCCGGTTGCTTCCGCCGCATGAAATCGAATTATTGGGAGGAAATTATGAAGAAATTGCTTATCTTTACAACGATCTCAGTTGCCGCATTCGCAGCGGCATGCGGCTCGGGCACCGAGGACCACTCGGGCCACGACCATGGCAACACGGCGAATACGAACGCGGCTCCGGCCGGCCCGCTGACGCTGACGAATGCAGAAGTGCCTCAGCGGATAAAGGACATGATGGCCGCCCGCGGCGAGCAAGACGCTGCCGCTCCGCAGGTCCGCATTACTGCACCGGTCGATGGCTCGACTGTTGAATCCTCAACGGTACGTGTGCAGCTCGTTGTCGGCGGTGACCTGAAGGGCTACAAGCCGGGAATGGATCCTGAGACGAAGATGGGCAATCACATTCACGTCATCCTCGATAATCAACCGTACGAGGCCTATTACAATATTGATCAGGAATTCGAACTCCGGAACGTTCCGGACGGCGAACACACGCTGCGCGTTTTCGCCTCGCGGCCCTGGCACGAGAGCTACAAGAACGAGGAAGCTTTTGACGTTGTGAAATTCACGGTCAAGAACGGCGGGGCGAATCTTGACCTGCCGGCGACTGCGAACAACGGCCAGCAGATGTCGAATGCAAATGCGAACGCTGCACCGGCTCCAAACGCTAATGCGAACGCCAACGCCGCACCGACCCCCGAAGGCAAGGATATGCCGGCTTCGCAGGGCGGAGCGATCGACGTCAACAAGCCGCTGCTCACCTACAGCCGGCCGAAGGGCGAATACAAGGGTGCCGACGCCGACCCGATAATGATCGATTTCTGGCTGGCGAACGCAAAGTTGGTCGGTGACGGTGGCGAGTATCGCGTCCGTTATTCGGTGAATGGCGGCGAACCAAGGTTCATCGAGAAATGGGCGCCGCTTTGGCTCGCGGGCTGGACCTCCGGCAAGCACACGATCAAACTCGAACTCGTTGACAAGGACGGAAACGTCGTCGAAAACGGCGGGTATAATTCGACGACGCGGGATATAACTGTAGTTAAATAATCTGTTTCGAGTCCCGGCTTTGGCCAGCTTAGTGAAGGCCGCCTGAAGGCGGGACTCAAAACTCCCTTATGAACTGGGTTTACCTCGCAATTGCAGGCGCTTTGGAGATCGCATGGGCGATCGGGCTGAAGTACACCGAAGGCTGGACACGGCTTGTGCCCAGCCTCATCACGGGTGTGCTGATGATCGCGAGCTTTTACTTTCTCTCGCTTGCGGTCAAGACGCTCCCGATCGGCACCGCATATGCAGTTTGGACCGGCATCGGGACGGTCGGTGCGGCAATTCTTGGGATGGTCCTCTTCAATGAACCGCGGGATGCTGTCCGCATCGTCTGCATAATGCTGATAATCGTGGGTATTGCCGGGCTTAAGCTAACGTCGTCGTCCTAGGGTCGGCTTGCGGACGACCGCGAATTCACATATTCTCAAGTATTTCGAATCACGACGATTGCCGCTGCTCGATAGCAGGGCTTAAACCAAACTATGCGACGCGATATAACCTCGTGGTACAGCCACAATCTGAATATGGACATGCCGCTCGTGGCTTACGGGCACGCCGGCTACCCGCTGCTGATGTTCCCGACCGCCGCGGCGGACTATCTTGAGTATGAGCGATTTTATCTGGTCGATGCGATCAAGGACCTGATCAACGCCGGCCTTATCCGGGCTTATTCGATCAACTCGGTCAATAAATACAGCCTGCTTAACCGCGAGTCGCACCCGGCGTGGAAGGTCGAGATGCTCAATCGCTATGACCGCTACATCATGGATGAGGTCTTGCCGCTCATCCGCAACGAATGCGGCCAAGATGCCCGCCCGCTTACGACCGGAGCATCGCTCGGAGCTTTTCTCGCGGCAAATACCTATTTCAAACATTCTGACGCGTTCCGCGGCACGATCGCGATGAGCGGAAGCTACGACATTTATAACTACCTCGATAAGGGTTTTTACAACGACAACGTTTACTTCAACAACCCGGCGATGTACCTCAAGAATCTGAACGACGACTACCATCTTCCGCGGCTTCGGCAGGCGGATTCGATAGTAATCGTCTCGGGTCAGGGCTCATATGAAGCTCCGGACCGCAGCCGCGAGCTTTCAGGGATACTCCACTCGAAAGGCATTCCGCACCTGCTCGAGCTTTGGGGCCATGACGTCAACCACGACTGGCCGTGGTGGCGAAAGATGCTGCCGTATTATCTCGGGCGGTTCGTTGCATAACAAGGAATCAAAAGAAAAAACGCGGCGAATGCAATTGAATGCTTTGCCGCGTTTTTTGTATTTCGAACCACGGGTCGCGAGCGCTACCCGTCGCCCTTCTTACCCTTTCGCTGTGTGCCTTCGGGTTGCGACGGCTGCCTGGTTTCGGGTGTCCGCCGCGTCTCGGGTTGCGGGAGCGGACGAACGACCGGCGGAGGCGGCTCGGGAACTGCAGGACGCGTTTCCGTTCCGGGCCGGAGCGTCTCAGTCGAGCCCGTTCCGGTCTGCGTTTCGGTCGTCTCGGTGGTTACGGGCTGTGTGCTGGCACCCGACTTCGCCGCCGCAAGCTCGGCACGAGCAAGCTTTTCAGCCTCTTCGCGTTTGTTGCGTTCCATCAACGCCCGGATCTCCGACGGTATCGGCGGCACGCCCGGGAAAGTGTCGCGAGCCTTATCCTTCATGAAAGGGTTCATAAAGGCATTGAAGATCGGCAGGGCCGTTCCTCCGCCCGTCTGCCCGCGGCCGAGAGATTCCTTCCTAAGCGGATTGCCCATCCAAACGCCGGTAACGTAGGTCGGTGTGTAGCCTATGAACCAGACGTCGGTATGCTTATTCACGGTTCCTGTCTTGCCGGCGAGCGGATGGCCGGCGGCACTTGCTCCGGACGCGGTTCCACCACCGGAGGTCACGCCCCGCATCATATCGACCATCGTGAGTGCGACGTATTCGCTGGTTACGCGGCTGCTCGAGCCGTCAAACTCCTCAAGAAGCGTTCCATCGCGACTGTAAACCTTTCGGATCAGGTGCGGCTGAACCCGGACACCTTTATTCGGGAATGCGCCATACGCCGCCACCATTTCGAGGAGCGACGCCTCGGAAGCTCCGAGCGCCGAGGGAAGGCTCGGCGCCATCGGATTCGTTATGCCAAAACGGCGAACCATCTGGGCTCCAGCCTGGATGCCGACCTGGTCGAGGAGGTGCACGGCCGCAAGGTTATACGACTTTGCAAGAGCGACCTTCATCGGCACATTAGGGTGGCTCGGCGAGCCGTCGTAGTTCGATGGCTGCCAACCGCCCCGCTTGAGCGGAGCACCGCTGACGATCATGTCCGGCGTCATTCCGTCCTCGACTGCGGCCGTATAAACAAATGGCTTGTATGCCGAACCGGTTTGCCGAAGGCCCTGCGTCGCATTGTTGAACCGATTAGTGTGAAAATCGTAACCGCCGACCATCGCGACGATCTCGCCATTCTTGGCATTAACGGTCGTTATCGCGGCCTGGATCTCCGGAACTTGCTCGAGTTGGACCTCGAGCATTTGCTTTTCGTTATCGACCTTCTTGATCAAAAATTCGGCGAGGTAACCGGGCTTTAGCTCATCCTTCGGGCGCTTGCCGCTCCGGCCCATGTCCTTCGCCCGGACGACGGCTTTGTATCTGCCGAACCTAACTCCGACCTCGTCGGCTGCCGGGTTCTGCGTGACAACAAGTCCCTTGATGTACTCGCCTTCCTCGTATTCGTCGCCGTACCAATCGGCATGTTTGAACGCATTCAGGGTCTTCTCGATCTCCTTTTTATCAGTGATCGGCTGGCCTTCGTCATCAAGAAGAATATCCTTATAATCCGAACGCCATTTGCGGCCCTTATCGAACGACCTAAGCCGCTCGCGGATGACGCGGGTGGCGATCTTCTGGGCCTCCACGTTGATGGTCGTATAGACCTTTAGCCCGCCTTGTGCAACGCGGGTCGTATACCGGTCCTCAAGGTACTTACGGACCTCTTCGACCGGATAGTCCCAGGGCGTTGATTTCGGAAGAGCTTGGTAATATGCCGTGTCCGCCAGCTTGATCGGTTTGGCCTTGGCTGCTTCGACCGCGGCCTGCGAGTACCGCTCGGGGAAATACTTGGCCATCTGGTCGAGAACGATGTTCCGCCGCATCTCAGCCCGCTTCATATTTCGGGTAGGCGAATACTCGGGCGATTTCGGAATTGCGGCAAGCAATGCCGCTTCCTCGAGGCTTAGATCCTTTAGCGACTTGCCAAAATACGTCCGCGACCCTGCCTCGAAGCCGTAGGCACCCGCTCCGAGAAAGACGTAATTCATATACATCTCAAGGATCTGCCGTTTGGTATAGAACCGCTCTATCTGGAGAGCGACCATCCATTCGTTCACCTTGCGGGTGTAGGTCTGATCCTTGTACAGAAATAGGTTCTTCGCTAGCTGCTGAGTTATCGTTGAGGCGCCTTCGGTCGAACCGGTAGTAAAGTTCTTATAAACGGCACCAGCGATGCGGTAGGGGTCGATCCCTATGTGGTCGTAGTAGCGAAAATCTTCGATGGCGATAAGAGCATCTTCAACGTTCTGCGGTATCTCGTTTTCCTTGATGGGAATCCGCTTTTCGATGGCGAACTCGGCAAGTATCGTCTCGCCGTCGTCGGCATAGATAGTAGTCACCTGCGGCGGCCGATACGTCGCAAGCGCCGAGACCTCGACCGAATATCGCGAGTTATTGAGATAGTAGGCCGCGAGGACGCCCGTCAGGCCGCCGGCGGCTAGGGCCAAGAGCAGTGCCGCAGTAAACCAGGCAAGCTTTGCAAAGAATCCGTTCTTTCGCTCGAACGAGCCTATCTCTTTTTCTACTATCTTCTTCTCTCTCGCCATAAAACTTCTCCGAGAACTCGCGGACCTCAATTCACGAACCGCCGCATTTTGATACTAACGACGAAGCCGATCGCGATGAACGTAGCGAGCATCGCCGAAAGCCCGGCACTCATCAGCGGCAGCGGCACACCGATCACCGGCAAGATGCCGAGCGTCATACCGATATTCATGAATATCTGAAACGCGAGGCCCGCTGCGATCGACATTATAACAAGCATCCCCGCCCGGTCGTTAGCCTCGCGCGCACCGGCGATCAGCCGCGAAAGCAGCAACGCATATGCGAGCAGGAGCGAAACGCAGCCGATAAATCCCGTGTGTTCGGCCGTAACGGCGAAGATGAAATCCGTTTGCGGCTCAGGCAGGAACTTAAGAACGCTCTGCGAGGTTTCCGTATCACCTTGTATGCCCGCAAGGCCGCCCTTACCGACCGTGATCATCGATTGGATCGTATGATAACCAAAGCCGCGTGGATCGACCGCTTCGGGGTTGATGATCGCCTCGATCCGCTGACGTTGATACTGCTTGATAACACCGCTTTGGACGCCGACATAATACGACGTCGGGATGAGGATAGCTGCGGCGAGAAGGGTCGCAACTATGTAGCGCACCTTAATGGCCGAAAGGAAGAGCACGGCAGCAAGCAGCGGGAAATATGTGATCGCTTGCCCGGCATCGGGCTCAAGCATTATCAGGCCGACCGGGCCCGCGAGTATCGCACCACCGATCAAAAGCTCTTTGAACTTGAGCGGCACCGGTTTGCGGTCGCCGAAGTACTTTGCGAGCATCAGCACGGTCGGGATCTTGGCAAATTCTGACGGCTGAAACTGCCCGACGACCGGAAGCCAGAGCCATGCCTTTTGCCCATTGACCTCCACGCCAAGCGGCGTCAGAACGAGAAAAAGCAGTAGCAGCCCGAAGCCGTAAAAGATCGGGGCCGCCTCGATTATCCGGCGGTAGTCGGTGAACGCGACCACCAGAAAAGCGAAGGTCGCGATCCCAAGCCCGATGATCTGTTTTGTCCAATATGAGGCGGTCGGGACGGCGTTATGTATTTGCCAAATGCCAAAGCATGCTATAGCGATAGCCAGCACTGACGTGAGCCAGTCAAAGTCCCTTAATGAGCGTCTTTCGAGTATCGCGACCATCTGCTATCTCTTTGCTACCTCTGTTGGTTCGGCCGGCTGCGGATTCTTCTTTGCCAGGTAGGCCTCGTACACCCCCTTCACGGCCGGCCCCGCGTGAGTGCCGCCAAATCCGACGTTCTCGATCAAGCCGATGACAGAGATCTCCGGGCTGAATGCCGGTGCGAACGTTACGATCCAGGCGTGGTCCTTCCGTCCGGCCTTCGGGTCTCCGTCCTGAGCGGTACCGGTCTTGGCGGCGACGTCGAAGCCCGGAATATTCACGACCCGTGCCGTTCCGCCGGTGACCGCATCGGCCATACCCTGGGCGATCATTTTTTGTTGGCCCGCGGTCATCTCAATTATCTTCGGTTCGGGCTTCTGAAAGCCGAAGCCCGGCCGTTCCTCAAAATGCTCTGTAGCGGCGATCGGCCTGAATTCCTTCAAGAAGTGCGGAACATACATCCGGCCGAAGTTGCCGACTGCCGAGATGGTCCTGATGAGCGAGATCGGCGTTACGACCACAGTGTCCTGCCCGATCGATGCGTAAACGGTGCGGATGTCCGGCCAGCGGCCTTCGCGCTTCTCAACTATCGGCCGCCAGCTCTTCGGGGTTTGGCCGATCTTTTCGTTCGGCAGGTCGATCCCGGTCTTGCGGTCATATTCGAAGGTCTCGATCATATCGATGATGCCTTCGATCTCCATCTTCAGTCCGAGCCGATAGTAATAGCCATTGCACGAGCGGGCGATAGCCGGGATCAGTGTCGGCGTACCGTGGCTTCCCATGCACTTCGTAAATTTGCTCCCGATCAGAATGCCGCCGCCGCACGCGAAGGCGGTGCTCGTCTCGGTCATTGCACCGGACTGAAAACCGCCGACCGACATCGGTATCTTCCATGTCGAGCCCGGCGGATAGCGGCCCTGTATCGCTCGGTTATAGAGCGGGCGTTCTTCGTCCTGCCAATATTCCGCGATCTGCTTTCGTCCTTCGCGGGTCTTACTGCCCTGTACGAATACGTTCGGGTCGAACGAAGGCTGCGAGGCCATTGCCAGCATCTCACCATTCCGCGGATCCATAGCCAGTATCGTTCCGCGCTTTGAAGCCGAGTTCTCTATCTGACGTTCGGCCGCCATTTGCAGATCCAGGTCAAGCGTCGTTATCAGGTCCTGACCGGCCTGCGGCGGAACGACCTCAATCTCGCTTTGTATCCGTCCGCGGCTATCGACGATCACCTTCCGGTAGCCGGGCCTTCCCCGAAGAAACTCGTCGTAATATTCCTCGAGCCCGCCTTTGCCGATGATGTCGCCCGGCCGAAGCCCCGTCCAACGTTCAGATTCAAGCTGTTTTGGACTGATCTCGCCAACATAGCCGAGAATGTGCGCCATGTAGGTGCCGTGCGGATAGAACCTCTGCGGCTGCAGCTCGACACGAAGCTCCGGGAACTCAAGCGAATGAGCCTCGACCCACGCGATATCCTGCATCGACGCATTGTCCTTGAGGATCAATGTCTCGAAATCTGTCTGCTTATTTATTGCATTCAACCGCTCGGTGACTACCTGCGGTTCGAGGGACAAGCCTCGTGAGTATTGCGGGATTCGTTCAGCGGTATCGATGGTCTTCAGCGGTTCCTTCGAGATAACGACATTGAATGTCGGCCGCGAGTCGACAAGGATATTGCCGTTGCGGTCGAAGATCGCTCCCCGAGGGGCCGGGATCGGTATCAGCCGTATCCGCTGATTCTCAGCCCGCTCCTGAAAATAGTCGCCGCGGACGATCTGCAAATAGTACAGCCGCACGCCGAGAACGGCGAGCAGAAGGAACGCGACGACCTGGATCGTCCCGATCCGAATACCAAGATTCTGTGCTTGTTCCCGTAGCTTCATACTGCGTGTGCTACCTGCCCAACTTTATCGGATTTCTCCGTCGAGACTGCCTCCGCGGAGAAAGGCTCTCCCGTCTTCGGGGTCGGAGTCTGTCAGACGAAAAGTAGTCAAGGACAAAGAAGATCATCGTGCCCGCGATCAACGTTCCGATGAAGGAATACGCAACGGTCGTAACGAGCGGCGCCGAAGGCGTTACGCCAAGAAGTTGATGCAAGCCGTAATAGGCCAAGTCGTCTACCAAACACGCTCCCGCTATGACGAACATTCGCAGAAATAGGTTGTCCAGATAGACGCGGCGGGCAAGCTCCGAAACCGCGTATGCGACCAACGTCTTGGTGAAACCGTTAGCCCCAAGAAGGCCGCTGCTAACGGCGTCAACAGCAAGCCCGGCGAGCGTTCCGTAGATGATGGCCCGCATCGAATTACGCTGGAGTGCCGCGAAGACTATGATGATGAGCGGAAAATCGACATAGGCAAACGGCTCCGCAACGTTGCGCAGCGACCACTGTGCCAAAATGGCAAGGATCAATGCAATTGTGACCTTCACCTGTTCCATCGATTACTGGGGGCTCGCACCCGGCCGCCTTGTCGTTCTTTCGCCCGGAGCTAGCGAGCGTTCAAAATCGGGCTTTTGCGGTTGCTCGTAGAGCAGAATGCCCACTTCCTGCATCGAACCGAGCCCTGCTGCCGGCCGGATGAAGATACGGTGCGGAACCGTCGCCGAACCGGATATGACCTCGACGATCTCCCCGACCTTTAGCCCGTCAGGATAAATGCCATCCTGTCCGGTCGTGAAAACTACCTGCCCCGGCTGAACCTCGATGCTGCCCGAAACATATCTCATCTCGATCACATCCGTTTTGCCCGTTCCACTGACGACACCAAGGGCATTCGAATTTCCGATCTCGCCGATCACGGCCCCGAGGCCCGACTTGTCGTGTGTGATCAGGTCAACCTGTGCCGTCAACGGCCCGACCGCCGTTACCCTGCCGACCAGCCCGCCATCTGTCACAACAGGCATGTTGAGGGCAACCCCATCGAGGCTTCCTCGGTTTATGACCGCGGAATTGAACCAGGCGGAAGGGTCGCGGCCAATTATACGAGCTGAAAGAACGCGGTACTTGCTCTTTTCCTTCAGGTCGAGCAACTGCCTCAGCCTCTCGTTCTCGGATTCAAGGTCGGAGCGGCCTTTGAGCTCGACCTCAAGCTCCTGAACACGTTCCTTGAGCTGGGTGTTCTCGTCCTGTGCCGAACGCAATTCGGCGAATGATGTGAAGTAGTTCGTAACGGCCGAACTGATCGTCGTCACGGGCGACTGGACGAAGTCGGCAACGGTCAACGCCCACACCTTGATGACGCGTTCGCCGCCCTCAACGCGGGCGTTGAAGACCATTAGTATGAAATTGCCCAGAAGAAGAAAGATGACGAGCCACGGCGTCAACCTCCAAACCTCTGTCTGACTTCGCTCAACCATTTCCTGAGAGTTGCGGCCCCCGCCTTAAGCAAGAGACGCGGCGACCCGGTAAAACCACTCCGTGTCCCCGCGTCGCAAGTTCAACGGACGAAAACTAGTTACCCGTCATAAGCGAGTTGTCCCACTTCACCCGCTTCAAAAGTTCGATATCCGAAAGCATCTTGC
>CAZGLZ010000040.1:0-30595 GCA_964526245.1 uncultured Chloracidobacterium sp.
ACGCCTGAGATGGTCGTGGTCGCGGCACCGGCTCCCGTAAGAGTCAGCGGCTTGTTGATGTTCACATCCTCGATGTAGGTCCCGGATGCGACCAGCACCGTCCCGCCTGCAAGGGCTCCATCGACTCCGGCCTGGATCGTCGTGTAGGGATCAAGCGAGCTTCCGCCGAGCGGGCCAGCATTATTAACGTACGCCGTCGCCCGGCCATTCTCGCCGCCGGTATATTGAGCACAAATGAACGCATTGCTGTTTGCAAGGCTCATCGCCAGCCGCGACGGATAGTTTGCGGGATTGACCGTCGGGATCAATGCGATATCGCATGCCTCGTTTTCAACTGTTCCCCAACTGTTGCCGACAATGTTGTATATTGCATTTGCTCCGTCCACGACCCAACCGCGAGTTCCATAGACCACGTTGTTTGTCACGGAACCGGAACTCGAATCGAGGTAGCCGGGCTGCCGTAGCGTATGGATCGTGTTGTTTGCAAGGTTCAAGCCCGAGCGGCCCGGCGAAATAACGAACGCACGGCTTACGATCCCGCTTGCTCCCCAGGCGTTTCCAGGGTCGGGTCCGTAGATCAGGTTGTTTGTCGCCGTGAAGTTGTCCGCTGTTACCGAGATCAGGTTGTGAACACCGGCAACGTCCGTCTTTTGGATCTCGAGGTTGTCGAGAGTTACGTCGTTCGCAGTGATATTAAAAATATTTCCCCGCGCCTGAGCGATCTGGAGGACCGGACGTGTCGGACCGACGCCCTGGATCAGGATACCCGCTTTATTCAGGTTCATCGTCGCAGCGGTCGGATAGGTGCCGGGGCAAACGCGGATCGTATCGCCGGGGTTGGCGAGAGCAAGCGCAGCAGCAACGGTCGTCGAAGCGGCATCCGCATCGTCACAGCTTGTCGCGGAGGCTTGTCCGTCATCGTCGACCATAAATGTAGATGATGTCGCATTCACCGATAGCTGCACCGTGCCAAACGGCGTCCAATCGGAGTCTTCGCGAAAAATCCCGACTCCGGCCGCTCCACCATCTGTGTAGTTTCCCGCCGTCGAGGTATTCCAAAAAACGTTGTCGGTGTTATCGTCATTTCCTGCTGAGACGGTGCCGGAAACGGCGACATTAAGGGAGTTATACGGACCGTCAACACCGATCGGGGCTGCTCCCCATGTCTGAGTATTGTAGGCAATGCCGACGACGATATTGTTCGGGAGCGTCACATTGAGTGAACTCATGTTGAATGTGAGATTAAACGCGTAACCGTTGTAGCAGTTTCCGTCTCCGGCACGCCATGCTGTCGGTGTCGAACAGGTCGGATCTGCCGCCGGACGCCACGGAATGAATTTGTTTTCCGTTAGCGTCGCGATCAGTGAACCGACACCGCGTGTGCCGGGCGTTCCCGCACCGATGTTGTAAATGTTTACCGTGATCGGGTGGACAAATCCGCCTGGAGGGCATAGCGAAGGATTGTTCGTACAGAATGTTACGTTTGCTGGGGTTGATTCGAGAGCCCAATTGCTCATCGTTACGGTAACGCTATCCAGTTTGCGGGCATATCCGCCCAACTGCACATAGTCGCCAAATTGTGCTGTCTGAGTCGCCTGATATCCGAGGCTTGCGTAATTCGGGGCGAGCGGAGAGTTCACAGAGTTGTAAACCGCCACCTGCCCGCTTACAGCGATGTAGCTGAGAAAGAGAATCGCAAAGATACTCAATATACTTTTCTTCAGTTTTGGAAATAAGGTTGCCGAAGCAGCGATAATCGGCGCTTCTTGGATTTCAAGATCGAAAGTTGTTGACATGCGGGCAAGTTCCTCCAAATTGCAATATCGCTCTCGAGGGCGATAGGGTGTCAGATACAGGCCGGAAGACGGATCCGGCACAAAAAAATGTGGGAGGAATATCTTTCGCATCCGTACCGTTGCGGTCGTGGGAGGAGCCGTGCAGGTAAACGAAGCATTAAGCGTGAACCTCGTTTGTGATTCAACGAAGCTTCGAGGTTAGTTATTCACTGTTGTGGTCGGAGCGACTTTGACCATTGTCGGTCAATAAGGCGGCGGATGTCGTCACCCATTTGGGGTAGTTTTCAATCTTCTTTTCCGACGCCTGAGCGGATGCCCGAGAGGCTCAGGACGAACTTGACAAGATTTGCTTGGCGATTCGTGCCAACTTTCTGGAGTGCCCGCTTAAGATGGGTACGTACTGTATGCCGGCTTAGCTCGAGCCGGTCGCTCAGGTCGTTCACTGAAAGCCCGTCCGCGAGCAAGATCGAAAGCTCAGCCTCGCGTTTCGTCATGCCGTAAATGACCATCAGGTCTTCGTTGAGCGACGGAAGCGGTCGTGTCGGGTCGCTTATCAGCATCATCGCATAACGCTTAACGGCTCCGGTGTTCGGGTCGGTTTCGGACTGCGGAGAAACCAGCACAGCGACCGGCCGATCGGAAAAGCGTGTTCTTAGGTTGATCACGCCTCCGACGCTGCTGATGGTCAATTCTGGGAAGCCGGTCGCGCTTTCGATCAATGCGCGAAGTTCGTCGGTTCTCTCAGTACGATAACAATTGATGATCCCTTTTGGCCCAATGCTGAAAACACCATCATCGCCAAAATAAGGTTCTGCCGCACCGTTCCTGAAATAGAGGGTGCACGCAGAGTCCGCGATGATGACGGGCTGGGCGAGTTCGTCAAGCGATCTCGTAAGCAGCCGCTCGCGTTCTATCTTTTCCGCTATTTCGATTCTGATCCGCATCGCCCTCTGAAGATGTGGCGTCAGCACTCGAAGAGCCTCAAGTTCCTCATCGGAAAATGGCTGCATCGTCTCAGGGCGGGTGAAAGTTACGCCTGCGGCGGCGTCCCCGTTCTCTAAAAGGCAAACATGCGCAACGTGAAATATGCCCTTTTCCTTGAAGTGATCGCGATAGAGCTCGATCTCGCGATATTCGGTATCCGGCATCGCGGCCGAGCGAACGAAGATCTCGCCCGGTTTCAGGCCCGCAATGTCGTTCTTGTAGGGCATCATGTCGAAGTACTTGGCGTTAAATTCTTCGATGAATCCGGGCTCGTTGGTATCTGCAAGTGTTTCAAACCGCTCCTGCCGCCGAAGATAAAAATGTAAGCTGCCCGGTCCTGAAGAAAACATACGGCTGAGTTCGCGATAGCTCTCCTCCCAACCGTCCTTTCGTTCAAGCGAAAGGCCCTCATAGATCTGGCCGATCATTCGCTCGATATCGCTTTGTTTGATCTTCGACATATTCTTCGTTCCGGCCGAGAGTCAGCGGCATGACCATCGGGCAACTCTAAATTGAGTGCAAATGATCACCAAGGAAACGGTATCCGCGGGGCAGCAGGAGCCCAACGCTTCTTCGTAAAAAAGCTTTCAACCTACGCTTCGGGCGAATTGCGTAAAGGCCGAAAAATTTTCTTCGGGATACAATCCGAACAGGAGACGGATATCTATCTGACGTTTTGCACAATTTCGCAAAAAAAATCGCAAAATCTTTTCAAAGATATTCGAACTTCGCGAAAAAGTGAAGATTTCCTATACTTTAACGATAGCTTGATGTTTACTTCTCTCGTCAAAACAGCTCAAAAGGTATCCCTTTTAACCACGCTTGGCATAGTGATGGCCTTTCTGCTTGCTGCGTCTCAGGCGGTAAACGCCCAGACAAGTTCGGGAAATAACACCAACGCCATCGCAAGCCCGTCGCCAAGTGCCACGCCCACGCCGATCCCGCTGACCGCGATCGTCGCCGAGGCTGAAAAGGCTGCGAATGCAGTACGCGATGCGACATCATATGTTGCCGCTCGCAGCGTTCCGGAAACGGTTAGGCAGGGAATTGCTCAGAAACCGGCCGCGATCGAGCTTCTGCAAGCTGAGACAAGGGATACCTTGGCAAGGTCGCCGACGCTCGAAGAGTTAAACCTCACCGAGCGGCAATGGAATGACCAAGCGACGCGGCTTCGCGGATGGAAGTCCGAGCTACAGGCAAAAATCAGGGAAGTTGACGCGAAGATCGCTGAGCTGAAATCTCTGAAAAGCCTTTGGCAGCGGTCGATAACGGCGTTTGACCCATTCGATGATCCGGGCAACACGAGTCCGGATGCAGTTCCCGCCGAGGTGCGTCGTCGTGCTGCGGAGACGCTTGCTTCGATCGAGACGGCAGAAAAACTGGCTGAGGAAAGGCGGGCTGAACTTCTGACCGTTGAGTCGGAGATCTCCGACCTTCAGCGTGCGATCGACGAACGGCTCGCCGAGATCAAAAGCCGTCGCGAGGCTGCGTTCAGCGGCATCCTGAACGCGAACGAGCCTCCGTTTTGGGCTGCGAACTGGCAAGCGATGACTTGGGGTTATTTCGTCCGCGAGATCACACGTTCGCTCGGTGAGCAGTGGGCAAGCCTTGTACGATATGTAAATAGCCACGGGAGTTTGTTCGCCATTCATGCAATCATTATCTTATTGCTCGCGGCGGCGTTCTACTGGGCACGGAAGCGGTTCATTCCGATCGTCGAAGAGGAGCCAAAGCTCGCACGGGTTGCTGCGTTCTTTCAGTTTCCGATCGGCTCAGCGGTCGTACTTTCGGTCATCGTTTCGATCTTCATCTATCAGGATTCGCCGCGGCTTCTTAACGCAATTCTCGGGATCGCGGCGATCGGGTTTGGCGTCTTTGTTCTGAGGAAACTGGTCGCTCCGCCACTCGATCTACTGCTCTACGCCCTTCTTGGCCTTTTCTTTCTTGACCGCCTACGCGAGATCGCTCACGCCCTTCCGCTTACGACCAGGTTGGTTTTCTCCTTCGAGCTTCTGTCGGCCTCGGTCTTTTTGTTCTGGTTTTACCGTTCAAAGAAGGTCGCCGCTAGGGTTGCCGCGGGGGATGTAGCGGTATTCCAGAAGATCCATCGAGTATTGCCAATTGCGGCCGGAATTTTGCTGATCGCGCTCGTCGCAAACGTTGTAGGGCTTGTTGATCTTTCGCTCTTGCTTGGCGGAACCGTGCTGCGGTCATCTTATCTCGCACTTGTCCTGTACACCGCGGCACAGATCCTAAACAGCGTGATCGCCTTCGCCCTCAGAGTTGAGCCGTTCACCCGGCTGAATGCGGTACGGACAAGCCGCAGCCTGATCCGTGCCAACATTATGCGGGCCGTCAATTGGACCGCGATCATCGTTTGGCTCGCCGCACTGCTCAGGATGCTTGCCGTTCAGGACCGCGTCTTCGGGGTGATATTCACCGTTTGGAACGCAGGGTTCTCCATAGGTGCGTTAAACATAACGGTTGGCAGCGTCGTGGCATTCGCTATCGCGATTTGGCTTGCCTTTCTTGCGTCGCGGTTCGTGCGGTTTCTGCTTGAGGAAGATGTTTATCCGCGGATGGACCTTGGCGGCGGTGTATCATACGCCATTTCAAGCGTCTTTCATTACGTTATTCTCGTCGGAGGATTTGTTCTTGCTATCCTGGCGGTCGGCTTCGAGTTTTCGCAGTTTGCTTTCATAGCCGGGGCGATCGGTGTCGGCATCGGGTTCGGTATGCAGACGATCGTGAACAACTTCGTCAGCGGCCTTATCCTGTTATTTGAGCGGCCGGTAAAGGTTGGCGACTCAGTGCAAATCGGTCAGCACATCGGAACGCTAAAAAGCATCGGGCTCAGAGCTAGTGTCGTCCGTAAGATCGACGGTTCCGACGTCATAGTTCCAAATAGCCAGCTCATTTCGGAGGAAGTAATAAATTGGACGCTTTCTGACGACAAACGGCGGATCGATATCCCGTTTGGCGTGGCCTATGGCACCGATCCAGCACGGGTGAAAGAGCTGATCTCGCCGATCGCAATTGGCCGCGAGGGCGTTTTGACCGATCCGGAGCCGCAAACGCTCTTTATTGGGCTTGGTGACAGCGCTCTTAACTTCGAACTCCGCTTCTGGACCATAGACCCCGACGGCTGGGTTCGCCTTCGCAGCGAGATGGTCGGCGAGATATATAACACGCTGAACGCAGCGGGAATCGAGATTCCATTCCCGCAGCGAGATGTGCATATAAAAGGGAATCTCGAATAGAAAGTTATGTTCGTCCTGAATGCTCGATCCCGATTATTCACGATTCTTGTGGGGCTTGCTCTTTCAATAGCGGTGACGAATGCCCATGGACAGTGGTCGCAGCCTGAACTTAGAGCTGAGTTACTTGAGATGCGGCGGGTGGACCAGGACGCGCGGCTGAAGTGTCTTGGATCAGCCGAGGAGCAGATGAAGTGCTTTCGCGAGATGGCGGAAAAAATCGACGCTCCGCACACGAAGCGGCTCAATGAGATCTTTGATAAGCACGGGTTTCCGGTGGCGGCAATGGTCGGTAAAGACGGCGTTGAAGCATTCATGCTGTTGGTGCAGCACGCGGTTTCGGACGATATCCGCGAACGCATAAAGGAGCCCATGCGACTGGCGTTTGAGCGAAAAGAGATACCGCCGGACCGCTATGCAGCGTTCATTGACCGGCTGTTGGTCAATCAGGGCAAACCGCAAATATACGGATCGAATTTTGAGATGAAGGATGGACGGATGGTGATGAGCCCCGTGGAAGATCCGCTGGAACTGAACAACCGACGAAGGGCCGCTGGGCTTCCGCCAATCGAGGAATATGCCGAGATGCTGCGTGAGCTTTATAAGATCGAGGTTGTGCTGCCGGGCAAGGAGAATTAAAAAACATGGCTTCCTTTTTTGAGGTGATGATCGAGCGGGACTTTTCGTCGGCGCATCAGTTGCGAGGCTATAAAGGGAAGTGCGAGAACCTGCACGGGCATAATTACAAGGTGGAGATCTATGCCCGCGGCGAGGAGCTGAACAACATCGGGCTGCTGATCGATTTCGGGGACCTTAAAAAGGCGGCAGACGAGATTACGCGGTACCTCGACCACAGGAACCTCAACGAACTGCCGCCCTTTGATGAGGAACTGAACCCCTCGGCGGAGAACATCGCCCGCTATTTTGTCGAATATCTCAACTCCCGCGTCGGCGATGATCGTGTGAAGGTCTATAAGGTCCGCTGTTACGAAACACCGACGAGCGTGGCTACCTATGTAGCGAGCGGTGAGCGGTGAGCGCTGAGCAGTAAAGGGGGTTTTAGAAACAGCCGCCAGCTTTTAGCTTTCAGCTTCCAGCCGTTGGTGGTGAGAGGTGAGCGGTGAGCGGTAGGTAGTGCAGAGTTTGCGGACGGGCTTGAAGATATTGACCGTCCGCGGGTGTTTTGAGGTCAGGCTTTGAAGTTTTTGAAGTCGCCCCAGATGGCGACGGTTATGCCCGGTGTTTGGATATTGAAGAAGAGCGTTGTGCCATCGGGACTAAAGGTCGCACCGGCAAATTCGGTCTCCTCGTAACCTTCAAGGATATTTCGGGCGAAATCGGCGATCTTTCCGTTCGGCGCGAGTATCCGCACAAAGTTATCGCCGCGTCCGGAAAGGCCCGGATAGTCGCTGTCCTCGCACAAGTAAAGATGACCGGTGCCGGGCTCAAGGCAGATGTTGTCCGGCATATCGAGCAGTTCGCGGTCGGGCGATTCGAAAAGAAGCGTCAACCTGCCGTTGTCTTTCCCGGTTGGTTCGTATAGCCAAACCTGACCGCCGCCGGCATCGCCGCCGCTCGATGAGACGAAATAGATCTTGCCATCGGGCGACGACCAGCAGCCCTCAAGCTTGTTGAAATGAGTGCCGCCTTTGCGGGCACCTTGTTTAAAGACGGCCTGTTCGTCGGTGTCGGACTTGATCGTATTCGGGTCGTCGATGGTGACCCAGCGGGCATCGAACCGGGTTCCGGTCGTTTGGCCGAACTGTGTGTTGTAGCTCGGCTTTTTGTGGATGGCGAGCATCTGCAGAACGCCGCCTTCGGCGAGGCGATTCCGGCGGTTCGGGATAAAGCGGTAAAAACCGCAGAAGGGCTTTGCGTCCTCGGTCAGGTAAACGATGCCCGTTCGCGGATCGACGGCGATGGCTTCGTGCGAGAAGCGGCCCATCGCGGTCAGGGCGACCGGCGGCAGAGTATTGTTTGCCGAGGCCTGCACCTCAAAACAATAGCCGTGCGGCTTTGCGAAGCCGCCGACCTCGTCCTCATCGTCCATGTATTTACTGACCCCATGCGTCGTTTCTTCGCAAGTGATCCAGGTTCCCCAGGGCGTCGGGCCGCCGGCGCAGTTGTTGAGCGTCCCGCTGAGGCTAACGAAGTCGCGTTCGATGAGCCGTGTTCTCTGGTTGATGATGAGTGTGGTCGTGCCGCCGCCGGCTTTATCGTCGTAGTGATTTGCGGTACCGATGGCGACGCCGTCCTTCGGCACATCGTCATTTATCTCGTGGTTGCGGACGAGCCGTAGTTCGCTGCCGCTCATAAAGGCGGCCATTCCATCGTGCTCGTTCGGCGTCAGGCGGCCATCGGACATCTTGTCGCCGGTCTTGCCGAGGACGTTGTATTCGAATCCGCTGGGAAGAGCAAGCACTATCTCGCCGGTGTTCTTTGCCGCGGTCGGCGCAAGCTCGCCATAGCCGATGGCCCGTAGCTTGTCGATGCTTCCTTTTATTTCAGCGGCCTCGGCCAATCGACCGAACCCGCCAAATGCCACTGCGAGGCCGGCAGTCGATGCCGCAGCCAGAAAATTTCGTCTATCCATAACTGAATCGTAGCAAATAAAAACGCGGAAGATGTTACAGAACGGGTCTGAGGCATCTTCCGCAGGCTTTATGACACCAACTTACTACCAATCGACCTTGACCCCGAAGGTTGACCACCATTTGTAGCGTTCGTCCTGACGAATGCGATTCGAAACGCCTTCATAGCTCTTGAAGGGCCGGTTGTTGATATTGATGAACTCGGCAAATACGCGGACGTTCTTCGTGATCCTCTGGCTTGCCGAGAAATCGAACTGAAGATGATTGCCGACAAAAAGATCGAACTCCGGCGATCCGGCGACCTCGCTCAGATACTTATCACGGTAATGGAGCGAACCGCGACCGGAAAAGCCGAATCGTTCGTAAAACAAGGCGAAATTCGCGATGTTCTTGGCCTGTCCCGGAAGGATCGAATCGCGGCCGGGCTCGCCGATGTCCTCGTTCGGCAGAACCGCATCGGAGTTGACATAGGTGTAATTCGCGTAAACGCCTAGCCCGTCGAAGGGTTTTGGCATAAACGTGAATCGCTGATTATAGGCGATCTCGAAGCCGTAAAGGTTTGCCGATTCACCATTTCGGGGTTCCGTTACCTCAAAGGTCGTCGGCTTTCCTCCAAAGGCAATGTCCTCTTCGAACCGGAACGGGAAGATGTAGTTCTTAAGCCGTTTGAAGAAGAAACCGCCGGAAATGACGCCGACATTCTGAAAGTAATGCTCGACAAGGAAATCGAGGTTGTCCGAGGTTGTCGGACGAAGGAACGGATTTCCACGTTCGATCTCGCTGTCCTCGCGGAGGATCAGTTGGAAGGGAACGAGATCGACAAAGTTTGGCCGGGCAAGCGACCGCGAATATGCGGCACGGATGTTCGTGTTGTCCCCGATCCTGTATTTCGCGTGAAGCGAAGGGAACCAGTTTCGGAACGTATTGTCACCATCGATCGGGTTGGTCGAATCGTAATCGCCCTCGTCGTCGAAGAGCACGCGAAAACCCGTGTATCTGACGTCGGTCTGCTCATACCGAATGCCGGGAACTAGGACGAACCGTTCGCCAAACCCAAGCTGGGCCATTGCATAAAAGGCGAAAATGTTCTCGCGGGCGTCGTAATCGGCAGAGTCTTCCTCGAAAAGCTTTTCGCTTTCGGCTCCCGGTGAAGTCCGTAGTGCGGCGATGCGTTGCGGATCCTGAAACGCCGGGATGAAGTTATAAAGGCCGCCGCGATAAGACGATTTGTTGTAGTTCGGGTCGAGGATGTCCGTCAGAAAGATGTCGTCATCGAAGCCGAACTCAAACTCTTCGTTGTCCCGTTCCTTTCTGTTAAAGCGGTTCTTCGCACCGAACTTGAACGTGCCGGCAAAATTGTTGCTGGTCCGCTGAGGAACCGCAAAGTTGACCTGAGCGGTGAAGCTGCTTTCCGATGTGAAGTTGTCGCCGGATGTAAGTTCATCGAACGCAAATTCATTGATGTTCTCGTTCAACGGATTGGCCTGAATGTTTTCCGGGTCGATCGAGCCGGGAGTTACGTTCGGTTCGAAATCGACATCTTCCTGAAGGAAAGCCGAGCTGATATTCTTCGGTTCGTCTTCCTCGGCATACCCATAAGAAATGCGATAGTCCATCAGGATCGAGCGGCCGAGCAGGTGCCTTCCGCCGCCAGAGAACTGATAAATTCGCTGTGTTTCAAGGCGGTCGCGGAGTTCGCGGGCGATCTCGTTGTCGGCGGCCTTGTAAGCTATCAATCGGCGAAATTCGTCGTCCTTAAAGTCGTTAAATATACCGCGGAAATAGATCTCGGAAGAATTCGAGAAGCGGTAATCGACGTAAGGGTTGATGCCCCACCGGCGGCGGTTGACCTGATAATCACGAAGTTCGATCTCCTCGAGAAAGCCTTCATCGTAAGCGGGCTCGACGCTCTCCGAGCCGCGTCGCGTATTCAGATAACTGCCGGAGAAAAGGAAGCCGAGTTTCTTGTCGGCGAAACGGCGGCCGAAAGTTCCGTTCAACGTCTCCAGGCCGTTGTTTACGAGGCGGTTGTAGCCGAGGCCGAAAGTGAGCGAAACGCGTGTCTTCTCGGGTGCACCTTTCGTTACGAGATTTACTGCACCGCCGATCGAATCTGCATCCTGATCAGCGGTCAGGGCCTTCGAAACCTCGATCGAATCGAGCAGGTCGGCCGGGATCACGTCAAGAGCGACGGCCCGAACGTCGCCTTCGGGCGAAGGGATTCGTTCGCCGTTGATCTGCATCGAATTAAGCCGGGCCTCGGTGCCGCGAACCTGCACATAGCGGCCTTCGCCCTGGTCGCGTTCGATGGTGATGCCGGGAATTCGCTGAGCTGCCTCCGCCGAGTTTGGGTCGGGAAAGCGGCCGATCTGGTCGGACGAGACGACGCTTTGAATATTGAGTGCTTCCTTTTGCTGGTTCAGTGCTCGAGCTTGTCCTTCAAGGAGCGGAGCCTCGACCGTTACCGTCTCACGAATGCCGACGGATAGCTGGATATCGACGGAAGTCGGGGTTCGGCCTGCATTGACCGTGACATCGATCGTGGTCGACTCAAAACCAAGATACGAAGCCGTGATCTTTTGTTGGCCTGTAGGAACTCTGACTAGAATGAATGCACCGGTGCGATCGGTCTCGGTTGAAAGCGACGTTCCTTCGACGACGATGCTGACGCCCGGCAGTGCGTTTCCGGTGGTGCCGTCGAGCACTCGGCCGGTGATCGTACCGGTCGCTTGTGCCGATACGCCAAAAGTGCCGCAAATGACAATAAAGAATAAAAAAACAGCCGAAACTGCGTACGTAAGGACGCTGGTCATAGATTACTCCTTTACGAGGTTTCTTTCTGAGAAGTGCAAACGAAATTATTGACGTAGATTATTGATTCAAAGTGAACCGGGGGTTAATTCGAGGTTAACTCAAACTCCATGGGTCGTGGAAGGTGACAACAAGAAGCCGCCGGACGGCTGCGGCGTTCGGCTCGTCGATCGCGGAGTTTACAAGAGCTTCTCGAGGACGTCGTTGATGCCGGTGGTCGAGCCGTATGGGAAGGTTATGGTGCCCACCTTGCGGAAGCCGTGTTTGCGATAGAAGTTTTGGCCGCGGCGGTTCTCCTGCCAGACGCCGAGCCAGAGCGTATCGTGGCCGAGTCGGCGAGCCTCGTCCTCGCAATGCTCGAGAAGCCGCACTCCGAGGCCCTTTCCCCAATAGCGTTCAACAAGGTATATTCGCTCTAGTTCCATCGGGTCCGAGCCGGTGAGACCGTCCGCTCGCGAGCCCGCAATAAGCTTTGCATAGCCTGCGGCATTGCCGTCCGCGTAACCGATATAGAATGTCGCGTTCGGGTCGTCCAACTCTTCGCGGATCTTTTCGGGGGTGAAGTTCTCGGTAAGATAGCTGGCGAGGTCCTGCGGGTCGTCCTGCTCGAAGTAAGCCTCAAAGAAAGTAACAAAGCCGAGCATCGCGATCACATCGGCATCGGACCCCGCAGCCCTGCGAATAACGATCTCGTTTCTGTTGTCTTGCATAGCAACAAAAAAAGGACCGCTCGAGGCGATCCTTCTTTTTGAAATGGTCGGGGCGAGAGGATTTGAACCTCCGACCTCACCGTCCCGAACGGTGCGCTCTACCAGGCTGAGCCACGCCCCGAAGTCGATTCGCTCGTGGTCGAGCGAACAAACAGTCTATGAAAGAAGCTGACAAGTGTCAATGTTCCTACTTAAGGAAAAGCCGGACGACCGCGAATCCACCAATCAGTAAAATAAGAAAGACAAAGGTCAGGATCTCAAAATACTTGTCGATGAACTTCTTGATCGGTGCTCCAAAGAAGTAAAAGAGTCCGGCGACGAGGAAGAACCTCGCCGACCGCCCGATGATCGATGCTCCTATCAGCGTCCAGATCGAGACCTCGAACGTACCGGCCGCGATGGTAAATACCTTGTAGGGTATCGGCGTGAACGCGGCTGACAGTATTGCCCAGAATGCGTGCTCATTGTAGAGCTGCTGAACGTGAGCGTAATGGCCCATCGCACCGTAGAACTGCAGGATCGGCTGTCCGATCGCCTCGAAGAACGCCCATCCGATGAAGTAACCGAAAACGCCGCCGAGCACAGAGCCGGCCGAGCAGATAAGGGCATAACGCAACGCCTTTGCCGGCACCGAAACGGCCATCGCGATCAGCAGCACGTCCGGTGGGATCGGGAAAAAGGACGATTCCGTAAAGGCGATAATGAACAAGGCCCAAGCGGCATGCGGTTTTTCCGCATAGCCTTCGACCCATGCCTTCAGGCGTCTGAGGTATTCGAATATTTTTCTCACGTCTTTTCTGCTGCGGGCCGATAAAGGCTGCCCGCATCTGGTGTCTTAGCCGCCGTTCGCGGCTTCCTTCCAGCCATGTTCGCCGATAAGCGGCACGAAGGTACACGGGCCTGCATCTTCGGTCGAAAAGCCTTTCTCCGTACGGGTCACACGAACTAGCCTCTGTGACTTCTGCGTTTCACCGATCGGGATGACAAGCCGCCCGCCGGTTTCGAGCTGGTCGAGCAGTGGCTCGGGGATCTCCGGCCCGCCCGCAGCTACAAGTATCGCATCGAACGGAGCATAAACACTCCAGCCCTCGGTGCCGTCGCCGCAGCGAACGGAGACATTTCGGATGCCAAGCCGCCTTATCATCTGCTTTAGGCCTTCCGCAAGCTCAGGAACCCGCTCGACGGTAAAGACCTTTCGGGCGAGCTCGGCAAGTATCGCCGTTTGATAGCCCGAGCCGCCGCCGATCTCAAGAACACGTTCCTTCCCGCTGATCCCGAGAAGCTCCGTCATCCTGGCAACGATGAACGGCTGTGAGATGGTCTGCTTAGCCGCAATCGGCAAAGCGTTGTCCTTGTACGCCTGCGACCTCAACGCGTCCGGCACAAAAAGATGCCGCGGCACGGAGTTCATTGCGTCCAAAACTCGCTCGTCCGCGATCCGGTAATGATGCCGGAGATGCTCGACCATTCGCCTGCGGGGAATTGCAAATTCGTCCATCGCTATCGGATCAGCTTTCCCAACGCCGGATCTCTTCGAGAACGGCGTGATTTGTCAGGTCGCTTCGCATCGGCGTAATCGAGACAAAGCACTCGTCGATCGCTTCAAAATCGGTTCCGCCTTCGGCACGGAAGCCCTCACGAACCTCACCGATCCAATAATATGGCTTTCCTCTCGGGTCGATGTGTTCGCTTATCACCGGCCTTGCGGTCTTAAAGCCCTGCTTCGTCACTCGGTAGCCTTTCGCAAACCCCTTCGGGATATTCACATTGAGCAGTGTTCCCGACGGTAAACCTTCGGCGAGTGCCTTTAGCGTTACCTCACGTGCAACACGAACCGACTCAGTGAAATCCCAACTTCGGTTGGCAACGAGGCTGAATGCAAGCCCGGGAATGCCGAGGATCGTCGCTTCCATCGCTCCGGCCACGGTCCCGGAATACGTAGCATCGTCGCCGAGATTCGCTCCGTGATTAATTCCCGAGGCGCAAATATCCGGCCGGATGTCCGGCGCAAGTATCTGGTTTAGGGCAAGCGTTACGCAGTCCGTCGGCGTGCCGTCAACGGTCCAGTGCCGTTCATCGACCTGCCTGATCCGCAGAGGGCGCGCAAGCGTTAGGCTGTGTGCGGCTCCGCTCATTTCCGACTCTGGCGCTACGACGTAAACCTCGCCGATACCGCATAGGCCTTCCTCGAGGGCGGCTATGCCCTCGGAGTGTATGCCGTCGTCATTTGTGACGAGAATTTTAGGCTTTCGGTCCATTTACAGAGATTTAAAATCGAAAGGCGGAAAAGTGACCACCGATCAAAGCTGTCACTTTTCCGCCTCAAACTGATCAGAAAACTAGCGGTTCTGCCCGCCGCCCGAAGGACGCGGAGCGGTGTTCATGCTCCTTTGCTGACGAAAACGGCGGCGGTTGCGCTTGCGGGCATTTGCCGATTTGAGCTTTGCCTTCTGTCCCGGCGGGATGAAATGAGCATGCTTCTTTAGATCTTTGATGATCTCCTCGCTGATAACTTTACGCTTAAAGCGACGAAGAGCATTCTCGATCGATTCGTTGTTGTTTACAATTACCAGTGCCATTTGCTGTCTCACCCCCTTTTCGGCAAGGATCGCTGCTCAGTCCGCCCGGTAAACAGGGCAGCAAGCAGGCAAACCATAATTACACATCTTTCGGGCAAAGTTTGCAAGTAGAGGTAGTATCCAAGAAAGGAAGAGCGGCTCGTGTTCTCGGGAAACACGAGCCGCAAATTTCGGAAGGCGTTCCTGTAGGCCTGCGGAAATGATAGGCAAAAGGCGGTTTAGTTACTGGTTGGTGTTTGCCGATTCGCGGGCACTTCCGCTGTCCCCGTTTCATCAGCCTTAGAAAATACTTCTTTCTTTCTCTCGAGGCCGAGCTTTTTTGCTTCGGGCTCAAGCTTTTTGGGATCCGTTTTCAGGTAGTGGATCTCTTCCTGAAGTGCTAGATTCTCATCCGCCAGATCCTCGATCTTTTCGTTCAATTCCTGCTGCTGCTCGCGTTCACGCTCAAAGACCGTGAACGACTTATAATTGACCGTTATGACAAGGAGCAAGCAAAGAACGACGGCGGCCGTGAAGCCGAGCCACCTCGGCCGTTTTGCGGCTTTCACCTCTGCATTCGCCATTCGTCGTTTTCGTGCCGACATATATCAATGACCGAGCAGATAGCTCTCTCCAGCTTCCAGCAGTTCGTTCAGTTCTTCTCGCGACTCGGATTCTGCATAGATCCGAACCATCGGTTCCGTGCCGGAAGGCCGCATCAGTATCCAGGAGCCGTCCTCAAAAAGGAACTTGACGCCGTCCAAACGGTTCACGCCCCGGATCCTTCGTCCGGCGATCTCTTTCGGATCTTCCGCAAGTTTAGTTTTCAATTTTGCGGCGATCTCTTCGTCGAGTTTTACGCCGATCCTTTCCGATTCAAGCTTGCCGGTCTTCCTATAGAGCTCCTCAAGTTGCTCGCCGAGACTTGCTTTTCGCTCGGCAACAGCCTCGGCCGCAAGCAAGCAGGCAAGAATCCCGTCCTTCTCTGGGTAATGGCCCCGAATCGATAGTCCGGCAGATTCCTCTCCGCCGAGCACTATCGCATCCTCGTTTATCAATTCGCCGATGAACTTAAAGCCCACCGGAGTCTCATGCAGCTCTACGCCATGGAGTTCGGCAACCCGGTCGATCAGGTGCGACGTCGCAACGCTGCGGGCGAGACCGAGCTTCCATCCTCGGCTCTCGATCAGGTAATCGGCGAGCAAAGCGATCAGCTTATTGGCCGTGATGAACGTCCCGTCGGCATCGATCACACCGAACCGGTCGGCATCGCCGTCAGTTGAAAGCCCGAGCGTCAGTCCCTTTGATGTTACACGCTCGCGTAGTTCAAAGAGCTTTTCTTCACTTGGCTCGGGCGAACGCCCGCCAAAGAGCACATCACGATGATCGTTGATCGTCTCGATCTCCAGCCCAAGATCAGCGATCAATGTATTCAAATATCCACGGCCGGTTCCCCAAAGTGCATCGTAAGCATATCGCCCGCCTGCAGTCCGGAGAGCTTCGAACCGAACCTTCGTCGTAAGATCGGCGAAATACGCTTCTTTTGGGTTAAACGCCTCGACCGACCCTCCGGCCTCCGCTACTGCCTCTGCATCGGACCTGACAAGTTCTTCGATCGCTCGGGTGATCTCAGGCAATGCTGGAGCTCCGTCGGCCGTCGAAAACTTGATGCCCTGATATTCAGGCGGATTGTGCGACGCAGTGAAATTCAATGCCCCGAGAGCCGAACGCGAACGGATCGCATGCGAAATGGTCGGGGTCGGGGTCGGGCCGGTACAGAAGAGCACGTGAAAGCCGCTCCGCGCCATAAGCTCGGCGGCGAACTCGGAAAACTTTTCGCCCATGAACCGAGAATCGTGGCCGACGATGACCGTTCCGCCCTCATGTCCCTCTTGAGTTTTCAAATAACTGCAGATCGCGTTGACTACTTTCCGGACATTCTCGAACGTAAATTCATCCGCGATCACGGCTCTCCAGCCGGAAGTACCGAATCGAATGTCCATAAATAGGGCTGTTAAATCGAGCCAAAAACGCGTACTGCCACGAAGTGCAAAAACTGTATCATAGGAATTTTTATTTGTAAAGCACTTTTTTAAGAAATTAACATATTTATTTGCAACGATTACAACATAAGAGCTAATGCGCCAAATCAGCTATGCGCTTAAAGCCGTCGGATTGTTCAAATTTCCCGAAGATCCGCGTCGGTTCCTTTGAGATACTGGGGATACGAATCGACCACGGCGTTCCTCGTGAATGCGTGGCGAGCACGCATCGGGCCAGGTGATTTAAGCAATCACTTAACCGTCAGCTTTCGGTCTATCCCTGACATACTTGGATGCTATTCTTGCGGCCGGCCTGGTGTGTCGAAATGGGAAAATATCGTTTCCGAGTCACGGCGTGTATCGCAAAGACACATCGAGGGTTCGTGTCTCCGATCCGGATTTGCCGCTAACTGTTGTATTTTCAGATAAGATGACGCAGCCCAACAGTCTGTGTTGTGGATGGTTCCTGATGGTACGATTGTTGCCTTCAAATGAGCGAGAAAACTGCGCCCGCTCATGTATACGATACAACGCGAAACCGCGGCTGCGGGCGATAGGGAATTATACCACAGAATTTAACCAGAACGACGAGAAATCATATGAGACCAATCAAACACGTTGAAAAAGGCCTGACATACGTCGCGGCCGGAATGTTCAATGCGATCAAATCGGTGAACCAGTTCAAGCCGAATCCTTCATTTACGCCGAAATGGGCAGATAAGCCGATATTGAAATCGTGGCAGAAGTCAAAGCCGACGCTAGGCTTTCCGCGGCAGACCGATTCGCTTTGTCCGAACTGTGTCATTGAGGCGCGCGAAGAGATCCTGGCGGGCAAGCGCGATGTCAGCACGCTGATCAACGAGAAGGTCGGAGAGATCAAGGCTCAGATCATCGAGCGCGACGGCGAGGTCTGGATGATCAAGGACTGTCCGCAGCACGGCCATTTTGAGGACCTGATGGCGATGGACTCGAACTTCCTGACGCACATCGAATCGCTCTTCCCGGGCCGCGACATGCAGTCGCACAACGACGAAAAGCTGCACAACCACGGCACCTCGTCGATCAAGTACGGCCGTGGCGCGGTACTGACCGTTGACCTTACGAACCGCTGCAACATGATGTGCGACCCGTGCTTCATGGATGCCAACCAGGTCGGATTTGTCCACGAGCTTTCGATGGAAGACGTCAAAGAGATTCTCGACAACGCCATCTCGATCAAGCCGCGTCGACAGATGTCGGTCCAGTACTCGGGCGGCGAGCCGACGCTTTCGCCTTACTTCATCGATGCGATCAAGTATGCCCGCAAGGTCGGTTATAACTCGGTACAGGCTGCGACCAACGGCATCGAGTTCGCAAAATCGAAAGAATTCTGCCGCGAGGCTGCCGAGGCCGGACTTCGCTTCGTTTATCTGCAGTTCGACGGTATTGGCAATGACGCCAACTCGCACCGCCAGATCGGCAACCTCTTTGACGTAAAACTCCGTGCGATCAACAACCTCCACGAAGCGGGCGTCGATATCATCCTTGTTACGACCCTGGTCAACAACATCAACAACGACCAGGTCGGTTCGATCATCCGCTTTGCCCTTGAGAATCCGAAGAAGATCTCGTTCATCGCGTTCCAGCCGGTTTCCTTTACGGGCCGCGACGAGATGATCACCGAGCAGCGGCGGCTTCAGCAGCGTTATACGCTGGCCCACCTTGCCCACGACGTTAAGGGCCAGGTTGGCATCACAGAACCGACGCGTGACTGGTTCCCGCTTTCGCTGATGGGTGCATTTGCCGACTTTGCGGACGTCGTCCACGGGCCGGATGCCGATTGGGGACAGGTTTCCTGCGGCTGCCACCCGAACTGCGGCGTCGGCACGGCCGTGATGGTCAACAAGGAAACGAAAGAGATGGCTCCGGTCCCGCAGTTCCTGAACATTCAGGGCCTCGTGACCGATATGCAGCACATCACGGACACGAACCGCGGCAAGTGGTTCTCAAACTTCATGATGGGCCTCGCCCTTTTGAAGAACTACAATCCGTACGGAGCTCCGGCGAGCCTTACGCTCAAGGGCATCCTGATGAAGTTCGACAAGTCGTTCGGGCTTTCGGGCAAAGATTACGGAAAGGTCGGCCCGGACCGGACGATCGAGGACATCGAGAAACGCCGCAAAGACCCGTGGAACTTCCTCTTCATCGCCGGAATGTGGTTCCAGGATCTGTTTAACTACGACTTCCGCCGCACGGAGATGTGCATCATCCCCTACGGCACGCAGGAAGGCGAGATCAGCTTTTGTGCTTACAATACCGGAATCGGCTGGCGCAATATCATCGAGCATATGCACCAGAACGCGACCGTCGCACAGTGGTATAAGGAGCACGGCCGCCACGAGGTCTTCGCCCGCGGTAAAGAGGTCGAGCTCGGCGATAAGTCGCACAACCTCATCCTTAACGAGGTTGACCTCGCCCGGCCGAACAAGCCGGAAATGGAAGGCCCGAAGACCGCCGCCGAAGAGGTCCAGATGATGCGCAAGCTCTATAACCAAATGGTCCTCGAAAAGAACCAGATCAAGGGCGAAAACCTCGTCCAGATCGGCGGCCTCAAAAAGAAAGACAAATCAATGGCCGTCGCTGAGTAAGCAGCCCCATTGCAGAGGCCCGCACGTAAGTAAGGGCGTAGATCAAAAAGCCTTGCGGCTATCGCGGGGCTTTTTTGTGAGCTGAGGTATATTACGTTTTGCAATATTACCGTTGACAAATATTGCATTTCGCAATATAACCTAGAATAGGTAGTTTGAGTTCGATCGGTCCGGTTCGCCAAGCTATATGAGAATACTATCGGTCAAAACCCTCCGCGAGTTTTGGGAAGAAGAAACCGGGGCCGAAGATGTTTTACGGAATTTCTATAAGAAGTTATCGGGCATCGAACCTCAAAACATTGCGGAGTTAAGATCGACATTTCCGTCGGTGGATCTTGTCGGGAGCTGTTTTGTTTTCAATGTCGGCGGCAACAAATACCGAGTGGTCGCCCGTATACATTTTAATCGACAAATGGTCTTTATTCGCCATGTGCTTACCCACAAAGAATATGACAAAGACAAATGGAAAGCCGATTGCTGATCACGTTCCGGAGGTAAATAGATGACAACGCAATACGACCGCAAAGCTTATAACAAACTCCTTATAAGCGTTTCGCCCGGGGCGATCGAATCGGAAGACGACTATGAACGCATTCTTTCGTTGATCGATCAATTGATGCGTAAGGATGAGGACGCACTCTCGCCCGAAGAGGATCGGCTGCTTCGTCTTCTGGCAGTGCTTGTCGAGGACTATGAGTCGCATCACTATCCGATGGATGCGCCGGCAACCCCTTCGGTGGCCCTGCGGGAGCTGATGCGGGAACATGAACTGAAACAGGCCGATATGGTCGAGATCTTCGGTTCGCAGGGCACCGTCTCGCAGGTCCTCAACGGCAAACGCGAGATCAGCAAAGCCCAAGCCCGCAAACTCTCCAAACGCTTCCGCCTCCCGATCGATGTATTCATCTAGCCGCTCCCGGGGAGGACTTCGTATGCCGCAGCATTTGCATCGCCGCCTCTCGCTCGAGGCCGAACGCGAAGGGATCTCGCTCAACCAATGGATAAACGCAAAACTGTCCAGCCGCTAGCGGGATAGATGAGCCGGGCGCTTAAGGATTCCGACTGCCGGGAAATGGCCGTCGTGGCCGGCATCGGTGGGCTGATCCTGCTTCCGCTCTTTTCGTTCGTTCCTTTCCGGGCGCGCAGCGGCAAAAAGTTCACCTCGGTCGCCGCCCTTACCGTAGTGATCATAGGCATCGCCGCGGTCGCGATCACGCTATCAGGTTTGGAGAGTGAATTGGCAAACGCCCCGCGGCCGATGTTAAACGGCGGGATATAGTTTCTTCCGACCGCGTTCCTCACAACAAAGAAGAGCCTCGTCGAGCGATCGGCAAGGCTTTTTTATCCCTTATCCTTTATCCTTCGTCCTTCAGAAGGATGGCCGTCGCTGAATAAGCATGACCCGAGTGCAAGCACTCCGCGTCTTTCAAACAAGAAAGCCCCGTTGATTAATCAATGGGGCTTTTTAGCGCTGGGGCGATAAGCTTCCGTTGGAATTTCCATCCGTCATTTTTCGAAATTCAAGAATTGGTATTAATATCTGACTGTGCATAAAATGCGGAATATTTGATGAGTGTCCGAGCCCTAGTTGATGACGACTCCTACGAAAACCGACCGTTCGATAGAATGCAAGCAATTATTGTTATCTGAGAAGCAGTGCGTTTGCTTTTTGGGAGCTGGTATGTCGAAGCCCCCGGGGGACGATTGGAAGGGCTTGGTCCAGAAAATCGCCCAATCGGCGGGCCTGGAGTTTAACCCGGATGGACAGCCCGATGACTACTTACTAACTCTCATTGATGACTGCATCGCAAAAAATATCGCTGCTTGCAACGACTCATTAAGAGAGTCAATTCCTGCCGCTCCTCTCGTTTTGCGGTCTGCCGGAAACTATCTACTCAAATTCAAACTCAAAGCAATCTTTACAACCAATTTCGATCCTTGGCTAAAAGATCAACCGAAATTTGGAGATTTCAAAAATGGCTATTGTTATTATCCTGACTTGCACCAACATAATGGGATAGTTGATCGGTTTTATTTTTTGCATGGCCTTTTTGATGCTGACGATCCAGACTCGACTATCGAGAATTTGGTACTCGGCAAAAACTCGTTCGATATCGCCTATTCGGACGCATCATTGTTGCCCGGGTTGTTACTCAATGCGTTTGTCTATGAAAACCTAGTGTTTGTAGGGATCAACCCGCTTGAACCACACTTGAGCAACTTGTTGGAGAAGAGTCTAGAAATCAGGCGTAGAATAGGTCCCAATGCGGATGTCAAGCGTTTCATCTTTACTCCAGAGCCGACGGCAGTTAATCCTGAAGAAAAGGAGATCGAGCGACAACAATTGACGCGATTCGACGCTCTCGGGTTGGAGCCAGTTTTTTACGACGGGTCGCTTCCTGATTACCGAGGAATAGATGTCTTGTTACGGAGCTGGGCGAAGGATAGCCCTGGGGCTTTTCTGGAGAGACAAACTGGCTTTAATTAGGGTTTCTATCCGAAATAAATGAGTGAATTGAACTTCTACAACCTTCTGCGAAAATGTGACCAGATACTTTCGGGCCCATACTCCGACGGAAATTTGCAAGCGTTACAAAACCTGGTGGAAGAGCCAGCACTTTTCGATTACACCTTTAACAACCTCACTTCAGCAGAATGGGTCGAACCATTAGCTGCCTGCGGTTTCTTTAGAAATCCGCCGTCAAAATTCGTTCATGACGATGGGCGAGTTTCATTACCTAGATGGTCGCCGTTGAGGTACCTGGAACGCGTTGCAAATCGCAAGCCGAACGAGGTGGGTAATATTTTGCGATCGATACCTTTTGTTGACAATTTTCAGGTCGTAGTTCAGTTCGGAGGTGTGGTAAAAGCTTTACCGCCTTATTATGATCGGGAACCCGGAAGACACCTTGTAGAATGGCTTTCACATGTTTCGATCTATGGGCACGGCGCAATCGAACTTGGCGAGCTTATTCCCCAGTTCGCAGCAAGAGGAGCAGCTACTATTGGTGTTGATTTGGCTCATAAGCTTTTGCGAATTCGATTCGAAGATGATGAAGGGCAGTTGACAGCTTGGAGCGATGCTAAACCGTTCATAGATAGCTGGGAGTACTCGCAAATACTCCGCAGGGATATTCCTCCTTTAGCAAAGGCTGCACCCTTTACAACGCTGGGACTCCTTTCAAAACTACTGTCCCAGGCGCTAGATAACCGATACGCGCGAATCGACAATAGGAATTTTCCTTATCGAGAAGACTATTCGTACATTTGGCGACCGAACGTCGAAGAAGGTACAAGGATTGGGGGAATGAAGGACCTTCTTGCCTCGGCCGTGTTCGATACCGCAAAGATCGCATTTGGAAGAAATAGAAAGACTGCACTGAAGACGATTGCAGCACTCGAAAGACAAAAATCCTCGATATACGAAAGAATTATTCTCTCCCTGCTGGCGACCCAACGGGACGGCCTCGAGCTGTTGATCGAAACGCGGCTGATGGATCCGAGAATGTTTGACGACCTAGGTGTTCGCCGAGAATTCAATTCCCTACTTGAGTGCTGTTTTGGTCTTCTGAATACTTCGAGCCGTGAAGAATATCTCAGCCGGATCAAAAACGGTCCCCAACTGGATCGGGGTGAATACGAGGAAGGCCTCCGGAAATTCCTAGGGACGAAAGATATTCACCCTGATTCGTACATAAACGCACGAAGAAAATGGCAACTGGAGAAACTTGAACCGATTCACTCTTTTCTTGACGGAGAATGGTTGCATTTTTATGCCAAGTTGTTGAAAGAGGTCGGACCGGTCGAAACCCAAACTCACCACACGATTGAATGGTCATCGGGATTTGAAGTAGATGATCCGGAACTTTCTGAAAATTTATCCGCCTTAACCGTGGATGAGTTCGTTGATACACTCCACGGTGTTGAAAAACGTCTTGACAAAGAGCAAATTCGCGCATACGTCAATGTTCTATCGAGTCGAGTATATAAATCGCCCGGGGAATTTGCGGAGCGGTGGGAGAAGCTTCTAAAACTCGACGGCCTATTTTTAAACGCGTTCATTGACACGTTTCGGCGACTGGTCGAACAAGATGTAAAACTAAATTGGATTCCAGTATTGAAGTTGCTTGAACAGGTCGCCAGAGAGAACTTCATCGTCGATTTCAAATTCCCCGACGAGCAAAACACCGACAAGCGACAACTCCTTCGCAATTCGGCTTCAATAATGTACTCGCTCTTCAAGCACCGTGAAAATGAACTACCAATTCGATGCAGGGAAATTGCTTGGAAGGTTGTAGAGAAATTGGCAGAGAACGAAGACCCGACAGTCGCATACGAATCACAATATTTGTCGCAATCGAATGATCCTGCAACCATGTCGATCAATACGGTGCGAGGTCAGGCAATTCACGCGGCGATTCAATACGCACTTTGGTTGAATAGAACCTACTCAATAGAGCCTGATTCTGCAGTAGCTTCCGTATCTTTCACCAAAGATCTTCCGGGCGGGAAGAAACTTAGTGAGGTAAGGCATCTTCTCGAACGACATCTGCACACCGAACGAGATCCAGCACTTTCAACTCGAGCCACCTTAGGCCAATGGTTACCATGGCTTGTTTTTTTAGACGCTGACTGGGTAGAGGAAAATCGCTCAAGGCTCTTACCTAAAAGTGAAGAGCAAAAGTCTTTTTATGACGCGACTTGGCACACCTACTTAGCGTATTCACCTGCGTACGATTCGGTGTTTGACGCCCTTGAATCAGAATATGAATTTGCAGTCTCGTGTATGCCTCAGACGCAGATCTGGAATATCTTCTCTGATACTCCCGATCTCAACCTCGGCCAACATCTTGTAGCAATGTACTGGCGCGGGAAATTTTCGTTAGCCAGCGGCGAAAGCCTGATTGAGAGATATTTCGACGTAGCCGACGAAAAGACCCGCGGCGACGTTTTGAATTTCGTGGGCAGAAGCCTTCGCCAGTCTGATGGGGAAATTCCACTAGAGATTATTGCGCGGCTTAAGGACCTCTGGGAATTCCGCTTTTTGGCCGCCAGCAAGGCTAATTTCGATGGTTACGGTGATGAACTCGGAGCGTTTGGGGAGTGGTTCATAAGCGGCAAATTCGACAATGACTGGAAACTTGAAACGTTGAGTCGAGTACTCGCCTCAAGAGCAGAAATTGACTCGGCTTATTTTGTCTTAAAGGAGCTGTCCGAGCTCGCAGAACTATATCCAGAACCAGTAGTTAACTGTTTGGCGTCTTATATGGAAACAGGCAGGGGTCGTAACCGTACTGACGGCGCCTCTATGGAAATTCGAAGTTCCTTGGACTCCATTCTCCGCTCCAAAAAATCGAAGGCTGTTAAGAAGGCTGAGATGTTAATTGACAATCTCCTGTCGCGCGGATTTTTCTACTATCGCGATCTGCTGGACGAGCACTTCTCCTAGAACCATGAGTATAGAACGACATGATTTCGAGTTGTACTTCGAATGACGAATGATTGGTAGCGGGGCGTCAATCTTTTGGATATCTGGTGTCGGAGCCGTTGAGGACGGCGTCGGCTTTTGCCACCACTTTCTCCCGCCTGGCTGCTGATGCAGTAGACAAACGACAGTGGACAACGGACAGTATGCGGTTCTGACTAATACCGAAGAGCTCCCACCACCCCGGCGATGCAGTGGATAACTGACAGTGGACAATGGACAATGCGCGGTATTGACTAGTCGCCGTTGAGGTAGCGGGTGAAGGAGCCGTTGAGGATGCCTTCGGCGAGGGCGGTTTTGGCGGAGGTTCGGATGCGGCGGCGGAGGCGGCGTTCGGCGAGGGCTTCGGCGCGGAGTGCGGCTTGGGCTTCGGCCTCGTGGTCGTGGCTGAGCGAGGCGGGATCGGAGAGGCCGAGGAACTCGAGGCCGGTGAAGCCTTCGGGGCCGGTGCGGCGGTCGCCGGAGAGAAACGCGGGGCGTTCATCGGCGGCGGGCAAGTGAAGCAGCAGCGGCGATGGAGCGGCGGCGATCGGGGCGGAGCTTGGCACGACCGAGACGGAACTATCGGGCCCGGGCGAGCGGGGAAGCTGGTGCTCGAAGTGCGGCCCGGGGAATTTGCCGATGCGGAAGACGGGCGTTTCGGCGACGAGCGGACGGGTGCGGGACTTCAAGTGCTTGACGTAACGCAGGTCCGGGCCGAGCGTGCTCCGGCCGAGGGCGAAGATGCTGTCGGCGATCTCGGCGATGCCCGGTCCGCCGGTCAGGTCGGCAAGCGTTACCGGCCCGGGGCGGCGACGGACGCGGCCATGGGCAAGCAGAAGCACCGAGAGCCGACGCCTGCCGGCGAAGTATTTGATGGTCTTGAGGGCACGTGCGGCGTTGCGGTCGGCGGCGAAATAGGAAATGTCGTCGAGGATGAAGATGCGCGCCGGTTCGGCCTCGAGCTCGGAGAGGATCGCGTTCTGGACGTAAACGCCGAGCCCGCGTTTGCCGGCGTTCGCGGGGCTGAAAAAGGGGTCGAACGCTGAGCGGAGAAAGCGTTTTGAGAACGGGTAATTCCAAAGCCGGCCCGAGGGCAGCCGCGTAGAATAAAGCTCGCGGAAGAGAGCGTCCGGGCGTTCGAGGTCGAAGTAAAGCACGCGGCGGCCGGGAAGCGGCTTGCGGCCCGGCCGCGGGTAAACTGTGCCGCGAGCGATGAGTTCGGCGATCTGCGTAGCGAGGATGCTCTTGCCCGTGCCGGCCTCGGCAAAGAGCACGGCGACCTCGCCCTCGCGCCAGTAATCTCCAAAAAGCGGGAGCGGCTCGGACCTCGGCGGGCCGCCCGCAACGCCGCCGGGCGTTACAACGAACGGACTCGGCTCGCTCCAGTCAGGATCGAGGGGGCCTTTCCGGGGCTTCGGAAGCTTCTGCTCCTTGGGCTCCCAGCCGATCGCACTGTCGTATCTATCAACGTCATAATCATCATCATCTTCCATACGTTGCAACATTTTGCCAGACGTTGCAGAAATGGTCAAGTGTTTTATGTATGACACACAGGCGTCGCGATCATGTTTCAGGGAAAGGAGCGAGCTAAAAAGATAAGGGATCGGGAGGTGGTGCTGAGGGCGGGGGTCGAACCCGCACGCCCCTAAGGACACAGGATTTTAAGTCCTGGGCGTCTACCAATTCCGCCACCCCAGCACGAAGATGATATTAGCACGGGCGGCGGGTGCGGATAAAGATATCGGCATGCGATAACGCCCATGGAACAAGCCTTCGGCCGCGGCGGCGATATGCTATGATTTGAGCAAGGATCGAGGTTCTCGGCTGATGGAACAATACGCTTGGATCTTTTGGGTCGTGCTCGGGGTGTCGCTGATCGTGGCGGAGGTTTTCACGCTCGGCTTCGTGCTCTTTTGGTTCGGGCTCGGGGCGTTGGCGGCGGGGCTTGTCGGGCTGATGGGCTTCGGGTATCTCTGGCAGTTCATCGCGTTCGTTGCGGTCTCGGGGATCCTGACGGCGATGTCGCGGACGATCTTTTCAAACTATATGTGGGGCAAGGGCGACCGCGAAGCGAAGTTCGGAGCGGACGCATTGCCGGGAAAGGTCGGCACGGTGGTCGAGGGAAGCAAGGGAGCACTCAACGCGGCATCGGTGAGCGTCCACGGTTCGGAGTGGACGGCTTTTCCCGCCGATGAAGAGACGGAATTGACCGCAGGCGAGAAGGTCGAAGTGGTTCGGGTCGAAGGAGCGAAGATCTTTGTTCGCCCCTCGCGAAAGGAAATACCGGGCTGGAAGCAGGACTAGGCCTCGTCCTCAACTATCTCCGCCGTATCCTGTTCGGCGGTGTCGTGAACATTCCCAAGATCAAGTATCTCAAGTTGGACATCTTCGCCGTTAGGGGCAGGAAGGTTATCGCCGCTGAGTTTGGCGATGACGACGGTGATGTTGTCCTCGCCGCCGTTCGCGTTGGCTTCGGTAACTAGCGTTGCCGCGGCCTGGCCGAGCGAGTCGTAATTTTCGGTGACGATCCGCTGCATACCGGCGGCACTTACCTTGTTTGAAAGGCCGTCGCTGCAAAGCAGGAGCACGTCGCCATTGCAGGGCTTGAGCCGGGCAGCGACGGGGAAGATCTCGTTCTGTGCGCCGAGAGCCTGAAGGATAACGTTCTTGAGCGTGTGCGTCTCGGCTTCCTCGGGCGAGATCTGCTGGGCGTCGATGAGCTGCTGGACGAGCGATTGGTCCTTGGTCACCTGATAGATCTTGCCGCTGCGGACAAGGTATGCGCGGCTGTCGCCGACCTGGATCAGATCGATGCCGCGAGACGTGACGCCGATGCCGGTAAAGGTCGCTCCCATTCCCTGGAACTGAGCGTCCGAGCGGCCCTGCTGGTGGACAAGATAATTTGCGTAAACGGTGGCGTTGTAGAGCTTGGCGATCAGGTTGTAGTCGTATGCCTCGGGCGTCAGCGTTTCCTCGATGTCGTCCTCGAGCAGCTTTTCGCAAACGCACTCAACGGCCATTTTGCTCGCGACCTCACCCGCCATCGCGCCGCCCATGCCGTCAGAGACCGCAAGCACCACACCGTTGTCATCAACTTCGAAGGTCTGGCTTTCGATGATGAACTCGGAATCTTCCTGAGTGCCCGTCCAGGCGACCGAACGCGAGATGTGGAGCATGAGGTAGTTATCCTCATTGCCCTTTCTTACGCGTCCGACATGGGACGTGGCATGAACCTCAACATTTAGCATAAACGATCAATGTGGACGGCTGCGGGTAGCCGGCCGGCGGAACGCTCCGCAAAGTCATCGGCCGCGTCAGGCAAGGGCCTGATCGAGGTCCGCAATAATATCTTCGGCATCCTCAATGCCGACGGAGATACGGACGAGCCCGTCGGTAATGCCAAGCTGGCGACGCCGCTCTTCGGGCACCGAGGCGTGCGTCATAGTTGCCGGGTGCGAGATCAAAGATTCAACGCCCCCGAGGCTCTCTCCAAGTGTACACAGTTTGACGCCCTCAAGCACTTTTTTTGCATTCTCAAGCGAGCCGGTCTCGAACGACACCATGCCGCCGAAGCCGGACTGCTGGCGCTTGGCGAGTTCGTGCTGCGGGTGCGAGACGAGGCCGGGATAATATACCTTCTCGACCCGCGGGTGCTCAGCGAGGAAGTTTGCCACCTGCCGGCCGTTGCGGTCGTGGGCCTCCATCCGGACGGCGAGCGTCTTTGTACCGCGAAGCACGAGGAAAGAATCCATCGGCGAAAGTATCGCACCAACGCTGTTCTGGACAAAGCCGATCCATTCGGCATCCTTTTCGTCATTGAGAGCGGCAAAGCCACCAACGCTGTCCGAGTGGCCGTTGAGATATTTTGTCGTCGAGTGAACGACGATGTCGCAGCCGAGGTCGAGCGGCCGCTGAAAGTAAGGCGACATGAAGGTGTTGTCGCAAACGACCTTGGCACCGCGGGCATGTGAAAGCTCGGCGACCGCGGCGAGGTCGGTAACCGTCATTACCGGATTGGTCGGCGTTTCGACAAACACCATTTTGGTGTTCGGCTTAAAGGCGTTCTCAAAGGCGGAAAGGTCGGAGCTATCGACAAGGTCAAATTCGACGCCGTAGTTTCGCAGTACGCGATCGAAGAGCCGGAACGTGCCGCCGTAGGTGTTATCGCCGAGCAGGACGTGATCGCCGGCCTTGACGAGCTTGAGCACGGTGTCGATCGCGGCCATTCCGGATGCGAACGCGAAACCAAAGCGGCCATTCTCGAGCGCCGCAATATTCTTTTCTAACGCAGTTCGGGTCGGATTCTGGGTACGAGCGTATTCAAAGCCCTTGTGCCGGCCAAGGCCGTCCTGTGCGTAGGTCGAGGTTTGGTAAATGGGGACCGATACCGCGCCGGTTGCCGGATCCGGTTCGTTTCCGGCGTGGATCGCAATTGTTGAAAATCCCATACTTGATAGAGCAGAAACGCTGAACTTGATATTCAGCCATTTTATCTGCTTTTACGGAAATTGACCAACGCGGCGGGACTTTGATCGCCAACCGAAATGGTATCGGTCGAAGTCTATTATGTCAAACAAGTTAGGCCCGAATGCACGGCTGAAGGAAAGACGGCTTTTCGGGCGGTTTTTGGCGGCGAAAAATTTGGTAAAAATCGATCGGTTTATAATTGAAAGTTATAAAACTATCGGCTAGGATAATCTCACAATCTCTGATTTTCGATGGATATAAACCAGCTTGAAGTACTAGTGACGGTGGCCAATGAGCGGAGCTTCTCAAGGGCGGCCGAGATACTTGACCGAACGCAGCCGGCAGTAAGCCAGGCGATCAGCCGGCTTGAGCAGGACCTCGGGCAGCGGCTCTTTGATCGCTCGTCAAAGGACGGAACGCTGACCGATGCGGGCGAGATACTGGTTGAATATGCACGGCAGATATTGAACCTCCGCCGCAATGCCGAGCTTGCCGTAAAGGAGCTTTCAGAACTCCACCGCGGCAAGGTGACGATCAGCGCCAACGAGCACACTGTCTTTTACCTGCTGCCGGTGATCATGGAATTTCGCCGGCTGCATCCGCATATCAAGGTCGAGGTCAAACGCGGCGTCGCGAGCCGGATACCGAAAGAGATCGCCTCGCGTGAGGTCGAGCTTGGCGTGCTGTCATTCAAGCCGGCCGATGCCGGTTTGAAGGCAATGCAGGTGCTGACGGACGAGCTTGTGCTGATCGTCGCACCGGGCCACCGGCTCGCGGGAGCAGAGAATATTTCAATAAAAGAACTGGCGGATGAGACCTTTATCGCCCACAACGCGAAATCGCCATATCGCGAAAAGGTGATAGAGTGCTTTGCAAACAACCGGACGCCGCTTAGGATCACGGTCGAGCTGCCTTCGCTTGAGGCGATCAAGCGAATGGTCGAGCAGAACGCAGGCGTTGCTCTCGTGCCCAGATTGACGGCAGCGGCCGAGATCGAGAGCGGGCGGCTACGCGGCGTAACGGTCAAAGAGATGCGGCTTGAACGGCGGCTGCACATAGTTTATCGCCGGAACTCGCCGCTCTCGCATGCGGCGAAGGCGTTCCTTGAACTCGCCGAGGAAATGGCGGCCCGGACAAGACCGGCCGCGGACGGCAATGCCGCTTAACACACTGGAAACACCGCCTGCATATTCTTAGGGAAGGAAGAGACACTAAATGTTTGAACAATTCACACTCGGCATCGAAGAGGAATTCCAGATCGTCGATCCGCACACACGGGAACTAA
>CAZGLZ010000041.1:0-29867 GCA_964526245.1 uncultured Chloracidobacterium sp.
TATAGGTACGGAGCGGCCCTTACGTTCGACTAACCAAATACTCGATAGTTATACTATAAAGGTCGAACCTATATCAAATAATTGTTGAACTTAGGCCGACGCATAAAACAAATGGAACCAAACAGGATTCAGAAGAAGGTCGTCATTCTCGGCTCGGGCCCGGCGGGCCTGACGGCGGCGATCTACGCCTCGCGTGCTCAGCTCGAACCGCTCGTCATTGACGGGCCGCAACCCGGCGGCCAATTGACCATCACCACGGACGTCGAGAACTATCCCGGATTTTCCGAAGGAATAATGGGCCCGGCACTAATGGACGAGTTTCGCAAACAAGCCGAGCGGTTCGGGACCGAGATCATCAATGTCTGGATCGACCGTGTCGATCTCTCGAACCGGCCCTTCACGCTTTTCGGCAAATCAAGCAAGGACGCCGAGGAGATCACGACCATCATTGAAGCCGAGACGCTTATCATCTCGACCGGAGCCTCGGCCAAGTGGCTCGGCATTCCCGGCGAAGACCCGGTTCCGAACGGCTTTGGCGGCAACGGCGTCTCGGCGTGCGCGACCTGCGACGGATTTTTCTTCCGCGGCAAGCCGATCGTGGTCGTCGGCGGAGGCGATACGGCGATGGAAGAGGCCCTTTTCCTGACCAAGTTTGCTTCGGAAGTGACGGTCATTCACCGCCGAGAGGAGTTCCGTGCGTCGAAGATCATGGCCGACCGTGTACTCAACCATGAGAAGATCAAGGTGCTATGGAACACCGAGGTTAAAGAGATACACGGCAAGAAGGAAACCGGTGTCGAGAAGATCACGCTCTTTAACAGCGAGACGAGCGCGACCTACGATTACGAAACACAGGGCGTTTTCATTGCCATCGGCCACAAGCCGAATACCGATCTGTTCAAGGGCGTGCTCGAGATGGACGAGACAGGTTATCTCAGGACCGAAGGCAGAACGATGAAAACAAATATCCCGGGCGTGTTTGCCTGCGGCGACGCCCAGGATTCATATTATCGGCAGGCGATAACCGCTGCCGGTACGGGCTGCATGGCCGCGATCGATGCCGAACGCTTTCTTGCGGAACACGAAAGCGAGGCCGGTGCGGCCGCCAGCTGAAGATCAAGAAACTACGACCTGTTCAAAACACCGCCGCGGATGGCTTCGACGCCCTGCGGCGTTTTTTCTACCCGTCCGGGGTTGAAGCCCATAGATTCGGCCTTTCGTAGGATCTGCTGATACGTCGCGTCGTCCATTTCGGGCTCGCGAGCCAAGATCCAGAAGTAATCGCGGCCGGGCTCGCCGATGACCGCATAGGAATAATCCGGTGCAAGGTCAATGACCCAGTAATTGGCCCAAACGAACGGCAGGAACGATATAAAACCCGGTGCAAAACGCACCTTGAGCTTAGAGTTCGTTTGCTTATCGGCGATCTTCGCCTCGCCCTTTGCGGCCTCCATCGTGCCGTCCTTTTTCAGGCACTCATTTAGCACCTCAAGCCGGCCATTCTGCTTTCGCGAATATGTCGCGGTAGTGTTGCCGACGCACTGCTTTTGAAACTTGTTCGGGTACTTAGCGATCTCATACCACTTACCGAGGTATCGGTCGAGTTCGACCTTCGGCACCGCCTCGAGCTTTGGCTGGCTTCCCTGCGCAAATGCACTGACCGCGACCACAAAGACAAAAAGAATCCCAAGAAAAAATTGCTTCATCATATTCTCCCCGAAAGGCGTTTAGACCGGGCAAAACGCTTTTCACCCAGCGATTTCGAAGTTAGAATGTTAACAGATGCGGTTCGGTTGTAAAGATTTCTAAACCCGGACGCAACACGATAAGAATTAAACTTTATAGAGTTTCGATTTTATTGTTATGCCGATCTATGAATACCGCTGTCGCGAGTGCGGGCAGCATATAGAAAAAAGACAAAAGGTCTCCGACGAACCGCTGAAGATTTGCGAGGAATGCGGCGGCTCGCTTGAAAAGCAATGGTCGCTTTCAGGGTTCCAGTTCAAAGGGGCCGGCTGGTACATAACCGATTATTCGAAAAAGCAGGGCGGCTCGGAAAAAGCTTCCGGCGAGAAAAGTTCCAGTTCGGAATCAACCTCCGGGGCCGAACCTGCATCAAAAGTGAAAAGCGAAAGTGCGGCCACGACCGGCCCATCAACGGACTGACCCGATGAGATCTGCCAAAAAAGCCCTGCTCATTACGGCCCTCGCAGCTTTGCTTGCGGGTGTGGCCGTAGCTCAATCGCGGCACAGTGCGCGCGGAGGGGACCTTGAAGGCGTGATCGTCAATGTGACGGCCTGGCGGACGGACGATAAGAAAGAGCCGCTGACGGCCGAGAGCTTCTTTCTCTATGAGAACGGCGTCGAGCAACGCATTCGCAACTTCAGCTTCGACCCCTCGCCGGCGAGGATCGTCCTCCTCGTCGATAACTCGCAAACGGTGCCGGCCGATGTAGAAAAGCTGCAAAAGGCCGTAATGGAATTCGCCTACGAGATCTTCGACGGCGACCAGCTTTTCGTCGTCGCTTATGACGAAAAGCCCGAGATCATTCAGGAATGGACGGACAGTGCCGAAAAGCTCGAGGCCTCGCTCAAGTCGTTCCGCAAACAGGGCAACCCAAATCTCTTTGACGCGATGAGCGCGACGGTCCGCGAGGTTCTGCTCCCGCTGATGCCCGGCTCGCGAAAAACGGTCGTTGTCGTCGTCGGCGATGGGCTTGACCGTGGCAGCAAGGTCTCGTTCGAAGAGATGTTCGCGGAAGTGCAGTCGCAGAACATTACTGTTTATGCGCTTCAGGTTCCGGACCGGACAGGCGGTGCTTACCGCGGCGGAAAGCCGAAGGCCGGTGCCGTCATAACACAGTTAACGGAAGGAACCGGCGGGCTCGCCTTCCCGCTCGACGAGGCCCAGCAGGCCGCGAAATTCATCTGCGACGAGCTCAGAAAGAACCGCTATCTTCTGTCATACATCCCCGTAAATACGACCTCATTCGATAACCGCCGGCTACTTGTTCTTGCCAATGAGGGCATCGCGATCCGAGCCAAGAACGCCCAACCGCCGACCCTCAAATAGTTCCAGTCCATCGGCCAGTTTTGAGCGGGTTGTGTTACAATCTGCGTAGTCAAAGTTTGGCCTTTGCCATCCGATCGTGAGTGATTCGAACCAAAAACCGGGGCCGCCGCCCGATGATTTTTCCGAGACCGTACCTAACATCAAGGTGCCGGGCGGGAGCGGTCCGTCAGGTGGCGGGGACGATTGGAGCAAGACGAATTACAACTATCCCAAACAGCCAACGGCCGATGAATGGGGCAAGACCGTTGCCAACATCAAGCCGATCGACATCGACAACGATGACTTCGGCAAGACGATGCATCCGGGTTCCCGCAAGGCTCCGGAGGTCGATTGGGGTGCGACACAGGCAAATATTCGCGTCCCGGATACGGACTTTGGCGGCGGACGCGGCGACGAAGGCTACGGCAAGACGACGCCCTACTTTCAACTTCCGGACGACCTGAGACAAAAATACGAGCAGATCCCGCCAACGCCCGGCGAGGTCGCTGCCGAAGAGCAGGCGGCAGCAAAGGCCCAGGGCGGAATTCCCGGCTGGGTTTGGGCGGCGGCAGGCTTGCTCGCGATGTTCATGTTCGCGGTGGTTGTACTGGTCGGCGTACTTCTCTGGAATTATGCGGGCTCGAATTACAATGCGGTCGTCCGCAACCCGCCGATCGGTGCCGACATTTTTGTTGACGGCGTTCTTTGGGGAGTCGAGCAGCCCGATGGCTCGCGTCTGCTTCAAAACCTAAGGCCCGGCGGCGACCGCACGATAACCATCGTCCATCCGGCGTTCGAGTGCGAAGCGGCCACGGTAAATTCGAGCAAGCGTGAGGTTGTCGCCCGCTGTCGGCAGGCGGCCGTTAAGCCCGGCGAGGATTGTTCGCGCATCGGGCTTGGCGAAGAGGACAAGGCCGAACGCTGCTACAACGCGGCCCTCGACGGGCTGCCCGATCCATTCACCGCAGAGCAGCTTAAGAATGCCCTAAACATCCTCATAATCAATTTCGAGAGCGGCAAGTTCGACATCCCGGCGAAGCGGATGGAAGCACTAAAGAAAGGCGCCGGTTTCATCCAGAAGCTCCCGCCTTCAGTGGTGCTTGAGGTCGGCGGCCATACTGACAACGTCGGCAGCGACGCCTCAAACCAAACGCTTTCGGACAACCGTGCAAAGGCGGTCAAGGACGCACTCGTAACCTTCGGGGTCCGCCCCGAAGCACTTCAGACAAAAGGCTACGGCCCGACCCGCCCGAAGACGACCAACGACACCGATCTAGGCAAGTTCTACAACCGCCGTATCGAGTACTCGGTCGTCCGGCAATAGATCAAACCGCAACAGGTGCCGCGATCTTGCCGTGCGACTGATAGTCATTTAATTTCAGATTCTCAAATTTGAAATTTAGCAACCCGTCGAGGCCTTTCAGGTTCTCGGCGTTTTGTATTTCGAGCGTTGGCAATTCTAAAGGTTTCCGCGAGAGCAACTCTTCGACCTGTTCGAGGTGGTTGGAATAGATGTGCAGGTCGCCGAAAGTGTGAATGAACTCGCCGACCTCGAGCCCGCAAACATGCGCGACCAGGTGCGTCATCAACGCGTAGCTTGAGATATTGAACGGCACGCCCAAAAACGCATCCGCCGAACGCTGGTAAAGCTGGCAATGCAGCGTCCGTCCGCCATCGATCTTGAATTGAAAGAGCGTATGGCACGGCGGCAAGGCGACGTCGTCGCAGGTCTCGGGGTTCCAACCCGTAACGATCAGGCGGCGGGAATTCGGGTTCGATTCGATCTCGCGGATGAGCCTCGCGATCTGGTCCACGCCGTTCATTTGCGGATAGTCGCCGCCAAACGACCGCCAAAGATAGCCGTAAACCGGCCCGAGGTCGCCTTCTTCCCTGCCAAACCTCGCCGTCTGCTCCGCGGTCGCCCATTCCTGCCAGATATCGACGCCGCGAGCTCGCAGGTCCGCCTCATCGGTCGAACCGCTCAGAAACCAGAAAAGCTCTTCGGCGACCCAGCGAAACGGCACACGTTTCGTCGTCACTATCGGAAAACCCGCACGCAGATCGAACCGCGTTTGATAACCAAACGCCGAGATGGTCCCGACGCCCGTTCGATCCTCATGCCGCGTCCCGTTCGCCAAAACATGCCTTAACAGATCTTGATACTGGTGCATTTAGTGAATAGTAAATCGTAAATTGTAAATAGTAAAAAGGCCCTGGTCCGACCTGCGATTTACTATTCACGATTCACGTTTTACTATTTACTCACGATGCTTGAGATCAGCTTCAATAGCCCACAGTGCGGATGGATGTCGATCGGATTTTCCGACGGAGTGAACGAATTTCACACGACAACCGCCCACGCCCCGCATGAGACAGCCTTGCCCGATCTTATGCGGATCCTGACTGCCCTTGCCTCCGAAGGCGGAAACCCGACCGGTAGGGAGGGTGTCAGTGAACACAGGTTAAAATGGAACCGCGACCCCGAAGAATTCGATTTTCATTTCCTGCGGAGCGGCGATGATCTGACCATCGAGATCTATCAATACCCGACCGACGAACGCGACGCCGCGGAACGCGAGTTGGTCTATTCGCACACCGGCCCGCTCCGCGATGCGATCAACGCCTTCGCCGCAACATTCAACCAGCTATACGAAGACCGCGAAACGGACGAATTCGAATTCAACTGGCGCCAGCCGTTCCCGTCTGCGGAATATGCTCAGTTTCGGGATACATCGGATCTTTACATTATGGCCGTCAACCCCGAAATCGGAATTGAGTTGAACGAAATTGAGCGCGAGTTTCAAATCACAGAGGTAGATGGCCTTTCTGGGTAATGAATCGCTTCGAAATACACCAAGCTATAGAGAATTTCATGGATGTGATCCTCGGCGATCATCCGGCTGATGAACGGGAAGCAAAGCTATATTTCGCTTTAGATCAGCTTGCGATTGCCTTTCATTTTGCTGACTACACGTTCGACGAAACGAATTATCCGGAAGCGACAACAAGAGATTACTCCTCACTTCGAAGTCTGATTGGACCAAATTTTCCTCAACTTGGTTTGTATAATGTGGTCTTGGATATCAACGACAAGGTAGGTGAATGCGAACCAGCTGTGGGCGATGCGATCGATGATTTATGCGATATAGCGGGCCATATGGAGGAAGTTCTCTGGTATTGGGAACATACAAGCATTGATAACGCTCTTTGGTACTTTAAGGAGCCCTATTCCTGGCATTGGGGTAAACATCTTCGCAATCTTCAGGGTTGCCTTTTCGAAAAGCTCTACGAATAAGTAAAAGCGCGGAATCTTCTTGGATGGTCGACCCGACGCAAAATTGATATCATCTGCATTCGTATCAAACCGTGTTTGGTACGTTTTTGTTTTTAATGAAAGAAAAACTATTAGACCTTCTCGCCTGCCCGACGTGCGGCGGCGACATTTTGCTGGCTTATGCCAGCACCTATGAAGGCAAAGAGATAATCGAAGGCGTTCTGACCTGCAAGAAGTGCGACCGCGAATACAAGGTCGTCCGCGGCGTGCCGCGCTTTGCGGACCTTGGCAAGATCGAGGCGGACAAGGCGGAAACGGCCGAGAATTTCGGCTGGCAATGGACGCATTTTACGCAGGAAGATCCGAAATATAACGAGCAGTTCCTCGGCTGGCTACAGCCCGTAAAACCCGACTTTTTTGACGGCAAGGTCGTGCTCGAAGGCGGCTGCGGCAAGGGCCGGCATACGAAGCTTGCGGCGCAGTGGGGAGCGAAGGAAGTCGTCGGCATTGACCTCGGCGACGGCGTCGAATCGGCCTTTGCACTGACCCGCGACCTACCGAACGCACATATCATTCAGTGCGACATTTTCAAACTCCCGCTCAAACGCGTCTTCGATTACGCCTTCAGTGTCGGCGTGCTCCACCACACGCCGGACCCGAAGAAAGCGTTCATTTCGCTCGCGTCAAAAGTGCAGAAAGGCGGGCACATCTCGGCCTGGGTCTATGGCGCCGAGAACAACGAGTGGATCACGAAATACGTCAACCCGATCCGCGAAGGCTTTACATCAAAGATGAGCCAGCCCGTGCTTTATCAGCTTTCAAAGCTCCCGACGCTCTCGCTTTTTCTGACGACGAAACTCGTTTATCGCCCCGCGAATATCGCGGCAAAGCCGGTCGCGAAAAAGCTCTTCTATAACGATTATCTCAACCACCTCGGCACTTTCGGCTGGCGCGAGCAACACAACATCGTCTTCGATCACCTCGTCGCCCCAACGGCGTTCTATATCTCGAAAGAGGAGTTTGAAGATTGGTGGAAGGACGCCAAAGCCGAAGACGTAGAAATAATCTGGCACAACAGCAATAGCTGGTGCGGCTTCGGTCGGATATAAGTCAGAACCGGGAGCGATAGCGACTGGGTTCCCGACTGTAGCTACCGAAAGTATGAAGTTTGATTCCAACATTGAAAAAAGGTACCGCAGATCGGTCGAGGAAGCCCTCGGGGTGATAGCCGAGCGCGGAACGGACGAGCAAAAGGTGATCGTCCGCCACATTGTCGGCTCGGAGATGACGATTCGGGTAAAGCCGGTCGCGGAGATCAATGCCTCGGGCATCACCGGCCTGATCGACCCCGGTGAGACAAACGATAAGATCGCTGACGGCCGAATCGGGCTTCGGGAGGCCTTTGGCGAGGTCTATATCGCCATCGCCGAGGAGACGATCGACACCGGCGGGCAACGCGGCTGCGAGGGAACCCTTGTTCACGAAGGCCACCACGCCTATGACTTTGCCCGCACCATCGAGAGCCTTTCTCAGGCGGACGTAAACCCGCTCTCCGTTTTTGACCCGACGCTTTATGAACTCGAGCTCGAGGCTCACCGGACCTCGGGCGAGTATATGCTTTGCATCGGCCGGGAAGAATACCTCCACGAAGGCCTGCACCTGATGATCCTCGGCCGCGAGGGCGACGCGGGGCCGTGCTTTCTTGACCACGAGGGCATCCACCGCCGCCTCAGCGAAAGCTACGGCCTCTCGCCGAACGGAAACCAGGGTCCGCGAGCCAGCAAACTCCTCGGGCTACAGCAGAAAACCGACTGGTGAGGTTGGTCTGCCGCGGCAGGCACACTCGCTACTGCTCGTGTTTCCACCATTTGTGGCATAATTTGCTTTATGAGCACCGCGCTTCCGCAGGAAATGCAGCAGCATACCTACGCGATAATGGATCGCGTGGAGGACAGCCATTGGTGGTTCGTCGGCCGCCGGGCGATCCTCGAAAGTTTTCTACATCGAATCCACTCGTCACTCGTCACTGGTCACTCACCACTCAGAATTCTTGATGTTGGCTGTGGGACCGGTGCAAACCTGGAGATGCTCTCGCAGTTCGGCTCGGCTGAGGGCGTTGACGTCTCGGACGAAGCTCTCGAATTCTGCCGCCGCAAGGGCTTGGCCGTTCAGAAAGGGCTCGCCGAAGAGCTGCCGTTTGCCGATGAGAGTTTTGACATAACGACCGCTCTCGACGTCGTAGAGCACCTCGACGACGATATCGCGGGCCTCAAAGAGATGCATCGCGTAACGAAAACGGGCGGCTATTCGCTGATCTTCGTTCCGGCATTCATGTGGCTCTGGGGCGTGCAGGACGACATCTCGCACCATCGCATCCGTTACACTCGCAAGCAGATCGTCGAGCGGCTCGAGAAAGCCGGCTATACGGTCGAGCGGGCGACCTACGCCAACTTTACCTTCTTTGCCCCGATTCTTGGCGGCCGCACGCTGATGAAGCTGACCGGCATCAAGCCCGACTCGGAAAACAACATTAACGTCTCGGCCCTCAACGGACTCTTTGGCAGGATATTCTCCGCCGAGCGGCATATCCTCAAGAACCTCGACTTCCCCTTTGGCGTCTCGATCGTCATCGTCGCGAGAAAGTCAGAACCGCCTGCGTAAGAGGGCGGTCAGTTCGTTACGCTTCTTTCGCGGATTCATATGCCTACAGATTTCTATTGCGAAGAGGTCTTTTCTGGCAAGACGCCGGTCGAGAAGGTGCTTGAGACGGAGCATGTCTTGGCTTATCACCACACGCGGGCGTTCTGGCCGGTGCATATCGTGGTTGTGCCGAAGCGGCACGTCGCCTCTGTTCTCGAGGTCGAAAGCGATCTGCTCATCGAGATCTTCGACGTCATAAAAGAGGTCGCCGCCCGTGTCTTCGAAGAACACGGTGCCGCCCGCGTCCTCACCAACCTCGGCGAATACCAGGACTCAAAGCACCTGCATTTTCACATCAACTCCGGCGACCCGAACGCATAAACCACAAAGGCGATAGAGAGCACCGAGTTTAAGAATCTTTCGATCACGTGGCGAATCAAAACCCACAACAGGACGACCTTAAGATCCAATTCTGAAAATCTCTCCGTGCCCTCCGTGTACTCTGTGGCTAAAAATGGCTTTTAGACTCGAAGACCGTTCCCTTCGGATATTCTGCGTTTGTCACCGAAAAACTGAACCCCTTCTGAATCGCAAATGCGCCGACCTCGCCGCGGCGTGAGATGGCGACGAAGCCGACCTGAAATTCCTTTGCCTTGGTCGGGTCGCGTTTGACGATTCGGCGGATCGCCTCGCGGCAAGCCTGTTCGGGCGAGCGGCCCATTCGCATTTGTTCGATAACGGTGTGCGTGCCGCAGATGCGGATGACCTCTTCGCCTACGCCCGAACTTGTCGCCGCTCCGACCTCGTCATCGACGAAAAGCCCTGCACCGATGATCGGCGAATCGCCAACGCGGCCGTGCATCTTAAACGCCATACCGCTGGTCGTTACCATTCCGGCAAGCTTGCCTCTCGCATCGATTGCGACGGTGCCCATGGTGTCGTGGTTCGGCGAGCCGTCGCTTAGAAAATACGGGGCCGCCTGCGAGACCTTCTTGTTCTCGATGTTGATCTCCGGCTTGTAGTTCGATTTCTCGAGCCATTTCTTCCATTCCCGCTCCGCCTCGGGCGAGAGTTCGCCGCTCTCGATCGCGAATCCATTCGCCGCGGCAAATTGCTGCGCTCCGCGGCCGGCGAGCAGGACATGCGGCGTCATTTCCATCACCTTTCGGGCGACCGAAACGGGATGTTTGATCCGCTCAAGATACGCGACGCTGCCGCAGTCGCCGTTGCCATTCATGATACAGGCATCGAGCGTCACCGTTCCGTCGCGATCCGGGTTCGCACCAAGCCCGACGCAGCAACTTTGCTCGAGCTCCGCCGCACGCCCCGCCGCCTCGACCGCATCGAGAGCCGAACCCTTGCGGGCCAACACCGGCCACGCGGCCGCATTCGCCCGGATGCCGCTATCCCATGTGGAAATCACGACCGGCAGCTTCACTTTCATGCCCGAACGCAGAGCGGCCGTTTGAGCATCAGCCGGCGACAAATGAGCAGCAGCGGCAACCGCGGCCGGTATCCCAATAAAGGTTCTTCGATTCATGTTTTCGCCCAATCGGTGCACGAACGGTGCTAGTTCTTATGCCAACCGCTCGCGCGTGCTGTATTTTCCCGCGTGAAAGTTCTAGATTATTAGGTTTATCGGATTTACTGAAATGGATTCGGAAACTTCAAAGAAACGAACCGATGCTCCGGAGCTCTCGCTCTTTCTGCCCGTGCTTGACGAGGAGGACAACCTCCGCCCGATGCACGCAAAGATCAAGGCGGCTCTCGACGCGCTCGGCAAGACCGCAGAGGTGATATTCGTCGATGACGGCTCGACCGACAAGAGCCTTGAGATACTGAAAGAGATCGCCGCCGAGGACGACCGCGTTCGCGTCATCTCGCTCCGCCGTAATTACGGCCAGACCGCGGCGATGAGTGCCGGCATCGACGCTGCCCGCGGCGAGATACTGATACCGATGGATGCGGATCTGCAGAATGACCCGGCCGACATCAAACGCCTGCTTGATAAGCTCGACGAAGGCTACGACGTCGTTTCCGGCTGGCGACGCAACCGGCAGGACAAGATGGTCTCGCGAAAGATCCCGTCGATGATCGCCAACAAGATCATCTCCTGGATCGGCGACGTGCATCTACACGACTACGGCTGCTCGCTCAAGGCATATCGCCGCGACGTGCTGAAGGACGTAAAGCTCTACGGCGAGATGCATCGCTTTATCCCGATCTATGCTTCATGGGCAGGCGCACGAGTAACTGAGATCCCGGTCGATCACCACGCACGCACCGCCGGCAAATCAAAATACGGCATCTCGCGGACGATCAAGGTCATCTTCGACCTAATGACCATCAAGTTCATGGCCGAATACCACACCAAGCCGATCTACGTTTTCGGCACGTTCGGCATGCTCGCCCTTGCGGCCTCTATCTTCTCGGGCCTTTACGCCGTTTTTCTCAAGTTTGCCGGGCTGATCGGCTTGCCGCAATATCAGGCCGACTTCGTCGAAACGCCGCTCCCGATCCTCTGCATCGTGATGTTCGCCATCTCGATACAGTTTTTCCTGATGGGCTTGCTTGCGGAGCTACTCGTAAGGACGTATCACGAATCGCAGGACAAGGCGATATATGCTGTGAGGGAGAAGATCGGCTTTGCGGAGTGAGCCGTAAGCAGTGAGCTGTGAGCAGTATTCATTGGTTCCAGCCTTCTGCTCACTGCTAGCCGCTCACTGCTCACTTTTTATGTGCGGAATCGCAGGTTGGATAAACCTGAAACAATCTGATTCGAACCAAGGTGCCGAACCGGTGCTGCACTCGATGTGCGAGACTATCGTGCATCGAGGACCGAACTCGGAAGGTTTGTGGTTGGATGATACGGTCACGCTTGGGATGCGGCGGCTGTCTATCATCGACCTCGTGACCGGTGACCAGCCGGTTTTCAATTGCGACCGCTCGGTCGTCGTGATGATGAACGGCGAGCTTTACAACTACCGCGAGGTTCGTGCCGAACTAGAAAAGAAAGGCCACAAGTTCACCACCAAATCCGACACCGAGATCCTGCCGCATCTTTACGAGGAGCACGGCGACGCCATGCTCGAACATGTAAACGGCATGTACGCCTTTTCGCTCTGGGACTCGCGGCGTAAAAAGCTGATTATCGCCCGCGACCGATTTGGCGAAAAGCCGCTTTATTACGGCGTTTTCGACGATAAGCTGATTTGGGCCTCTGAGCCGAAAGCGATTCTCGCCCACCCGGCCGTCAAGCCCGAGCTCGACCTGAACGCGCTCCGCCACTACGTCTCCTTCGACTACGTCCCGGCGCCGATGTCTATCTTCAAAGGCATCCACAAACTCCCCGCCGCCCACGTCCTAACGGTCGAGAACGGCGAAGTAAAAGCCCGACGCTACTGGGATATCTCTTGGACTAACTCCCCTCCTTACGAAGGAGGGGTGGCCGCCGCTTTGGGCGGACGGGGTGGTTCTCTCGACGCGAACGGAGAAGCTCCCGCAAAGACGCAAAGACTCAAAGACGCATCGCTTACCGAAAAAGCCGACGAATTAAAAGACCTTCTCTCAGACGCCGTCCGCATGCGGCTCGTCTCTGATGTTCCGCTCGGCATTTTGCTCTCGGGCGGGATCGATTCCTCGACCGTCGCGGCCTTTGCGGTTCAGCACGCGACCGAGCGTGTAAAAACATTCTCGATCGGCTTTGAGGAAGACAGCTTTGACGAATCGAAATATGCCCGGCAGGTCGCCCGGCACCTGAACACCGAGCATTACGAGGACAAGCTTTCCGCCGCGACCGCCGGCGACCTGATCAGCGAGACCGGCACTTGGCTCGATGAGCCGATGTCCGACGGCTCGCTGATACCGACCTTTCTGCTCGCCCGCTTTGTCCGCAAGCACGTAACGGTCGCGCTCGGCGGCGACGGCGGCGACGAGCTTTTCGCCGGCTACCCGATGTACTACGCCCACACCGTAGCGGCAAAATATCTGGCGATCCCGTCGGTATTGCGGCGTGGTTTGATCGAGCCGGTCGTCAACGCTCTGCCCGTTTCGACCAAGAATATGTCGTTCGATTACAAGGCAAAGCGGTTCGTCCGTGCCGCTCGTTATGATGACGTCACACGCCATCATTCGTGGTTCGGCTCGTTCTCTATTGACCAGCACAAAGAGCTTTTCTCAAAAGACGTCCTCGCCCAGACGGATGCCGACGTTTACCGCGGCGTCCGGGAACTCGTCGGCCGCTCTGACGCGAGAAACGTCATTGAACAAATGCAGTACGCCGACATCAACTACTATCTCGCCGAGGATATTTTGACCAAGGTTGATCGGGCCGCGATGGCAGTCAGCCTAGAGACGCGTGCACCTTTTCTTGACCCACGGATCGGCCAATTCGCCGCATCGATTCCGGTCGAGTACAAGCTCAAGGGCAAAAACGGCAAGGTCATCCTGAAAGAGGCGATGCGGGACCTGCTCCCGCACGACATCCTTCATCGCCCCAAAAAAGGCTTCGGCATCCCGATCGCCGAATGGCTCAAAGGCCGCCTCAATCCGCTAATGCACGACATGCTCGCACCCGAAAAGTTAAAGCAACAAGGCCTCTTCAACCCCGACTACGTCCAGCGTCTCATCACCGAACACGAAACCGGCCGAGCCTCGCACCACAAGGAACTCTGGACGCTGCTCGTCTTCCAGCTTTGGTCGGTCAACTTCTTCCCCAACGGCTAGAGCTCCTGATTTTCTTCATTTCCTATTTCGTCGGCCCACCCACAGATCTTCGACCATACTCGTCGGCGGTCGGATCTAATTTTCCACCAAGCTTAACAGCACGGATGATCGCACATCGCCATCTTCACTCATCGTCTGAAGAGTTCGCTTCAGCCAGTGCTCAACCTTGGGGTCTTTCTTAGGTAGTCTGATGATGTCTAGCAGCCTATCGTATTTATTCGGGTTATGTGACTCCTTATACCCTTGAATAAGCGAGGTAATTCCATCTGTGTCCGAGCCTTCAATTACACCTCTCGCTAGGATATCGGCCTCGACGAGAGGAGAGTGAGCAATCGTATAGAAAGCGATCCACCGTTCTTCGTCGTCGGTTTTCATAAACTCCTTCGCCCATGAGATAGTCGCCGAATCCCCCATGCCTGATAGACCAAAAGTCAACTCCCAATTCTCTTGGTACTCCCCACCGACAAGGAGCCTCACAATCTCAGTTGCCTCGGCGTTCGGGAAACGAACAAACCATTCTGCCAACCGGCCCGCCTCCTCGTTGTTCGCCGACCTCAAGGCTGCCATCATAAGACCAGCATGCCTTTCATCAGCGGTTTTGATGAGAGCCCACATCAATGGCCATCTAGATGAACTATCGAGGGATGGATAGTTCCGTCCAAGCCGAACCAGCAAAGCCTCATGCCGTGTTGTAGTTATGTATTGGCTAAGCGGACCTATATAGTTCAAAGGAATCGGTGATTCGATCAAATTCTCAAAGAATTCGGCAGCTTCTTTATGCCCTCCCCAAGCGAATGCCCAAAGCACATCTCTCTGTACCTCTGACTCCGACTTGTGGAATATCTCAACTAGATCCTTAAAAGTCTTGTTTGGCGTTGGCGTGCTCAAGTGACCAACTATCATCTCACCCAAGAGCTTCGGGTATTTCTGGGGCCGTCGGCCAAGGTTCACATAACGAGCAAGTCGCTTCAATTCTCGCTTCTCTACTTCGTAATTATTCTGTTTACTGACACGGATCAGCTCTCTGACCGCGATGAGTAAATCTGAAGATTCATCGTCCCAGATGGGCGAGTTCATCGCTTCTGTCGCCTTGATCGATAGCCTCCATTCGCCTTTCCCTTTTTCGAGAAAAAGCAGGTATTTTGGCACTTCCTTTGGCAGCTTCTCGACCAAGAATGTAGAAAGGTTCGTTTCGCGGGTTAGTGGGAATCTGATAACCGTGCAGCTAGTGTTCACCTCTGAAGCAGTGTACTCCTTAGCCGCGAATTCGCCTTTCAGAACTTCTCGAATGTGGAAATCTACTTTGTTTACGCTCTTGCTGTGCGGCTCAGCGAGCAGTATCACTGAAGCTGCCTTCACATGATCGTAGTGCGTAGTAGACAGATAGCCGTCGGCATATGAACAGGCAAAAACGCTTATATTGAACGCGACATGGATAAAAGCGGTCGCAAAAACAATCTTGGTTGTTTTGAAAATTGACATGCTGGTCCTCGAATGTCGAAGTGATTTAAATGCATTAAGTAAAGTCAAACTTTCGTTCAGAAATGACTTAAAGAAACCTGATTATCTGCTCTGCGTTTCTTAAAGGATAGAGATGCAGACCTCGTCAAAATGGATGTATATACCAGGTGAGCTGCTGCGGCTACGGATTGAAGCTTTTGGCTCTTTGAATTCAAAGACGCTACTGCTATCGTCCGGTTTCCTCCGTGGCGTTCTTTCACGTATCATTTAGGGATATGAAAAATCTTTACCCCGAGATCGAGCCCTTTGATTCGGGCATGCTGAAGGTCTCTGATATTCATGAGATCTATTACGAACGCGTTGGCAATCCGGACGGCATTCCGGTCGTTTTCCTCCACGGCGGGCCGGGCGGCGGATTGATTCCGATGTATCGGCAGTTCTTTGACCCCGAGGCTTATCACGTTGTTCTCTTTGACCAACGCGGCTCGGGCCGTTCGACGCCGCATGCCGAGCTCGAAGAGAACACGACGTGGGAACTGATCAAAGACATTGAGACGCTTCGCGAAAAGTTCGGCATTGATAAATGGTATGTTTTCGGCGGTTCGTGGGGCTCAACGCTCAGCCTTGCCTATGGCATCAACCACCCGGATCGCTGTCTCGGGCTGATCCTCCGCGGCATTTTTCTCACACGCAAAAAGGAACTCGATTGGTTCTATCAATACGGAGCTTCGGAGATATTCCCAGATTTTTGGGAGCGCTACCGCGACGCCATTCCCGAAGAAGAACGCGGCGATTTCATGGCGGCCTATCACAAGCGGCTGACCAGCGACGACGAGCAGGTCCGCCTTGCGGCCGCGCGTGCCTGGAGCACATGGGAAGGCGCGACCTCAAAGCTCTTCCCCGATCAAGACCTTGTCGATCACTGGGAAGGCGAGCACGAGGCCCTGAGCCTTGCCCGCATCGAGAGCCACTATTTCGTCAATGGCTCGTTCTTCCCTTCGGACAATTATTTGCTCGAGAATGTCGATAAGATCCGCCATCTGCCCATCGTCATCGTCCAGGGCCGCTACGACGTCGTTTGCCCGATGACCTCAGCGTGGGAGCTTCACCGGGCATTGCCGGAGGCCGAGTTCATCGTCGTTCCGGACTCGGGGCATTCCGTCTCGGAGAAAGGCATTACAGCCGCGTTAATAGACGCGATGAACCGTTTCCGCACGGCCGGTTTGTGATATAGTTGGGGTATTCGGACCCGTTCGGCCCTCGATGCCGTTCTTGCGTCTAAAAATTCGTAGGTTTCATTATGTTAGCAATTGCTCTTGGGACAACTGAGATAATCCTGATAGTTGCCGTGCTTTTCCTGCTTTTCGGGGCCTCTCGGCTGCCGCAGCTTGCCAAGTCGCTCGGCCAATCGCGAAAGGCCTTTAAGGAAGGCCTCCGCGAGGCAGAAGAGGAAGAGGCCGCAGACAAGTCGCTCCGCTCGGCCGAAGCTCCGCAGATCAACCAAATGAGCGACGAGGCCCTCGCTGAAGAACTACGCAGAAGGTCAGAAGCAAAGACGAGCTGACACAAGAGAATTTTCCCCACAAGCGAGGCATCCGCAGTTCACGCTTCGCCCTGCCGGTCAGGACGTTTGATCGCCGCGATCGCGCAAATAGACGAACCAATAGACTATACCGACCAACACCGCCCCTCCGATGATGTTGCCGATCGTCACCGGGATCAGGTTGCCGACGATAAAGCTGCCTAGATCGATCTGCGAGAAGTCTGCGGCTGCGAGCCCCGTCTCATTCCAAAAACTCTCCGGAGCCCCCCATTTGATCAGAAGTGCGATCGGAATAAAGTACATATTCGCGATGCTGTGCTCAAATCCGGCAGCGACAAATGCCGTTATCGGCGGCACGACCGCCAGGACCTTATCAGCGGTTGTTCGACCGCTGAAGCTCATCCAGACCGCGAGGCACACGAGCACATTGCAGAGAATCCCGAGCGTTAGGGCCTCGATGAATCCGATCCCGGTCTTTGCATTCGCTATAGAAAGTGCAGCAACCCCGACCGATCCTTTACCGAACATATATTGTCCGCTTATAAAGACCAGCACCGCCGTTCCGAAAGCCCCAACAAAATTTCCGATGTAAACGATAAACCAGTTTCTGAGGACCTGAGCGGTCGAGACCTTGCCGTTCGCCCAGGCCATTACGATCAGGTTGTTCCCTGTAAATAACTCCGCTCCTCCGACAACGACCAGCACGAGACCGAGAGAAAATACGAATCCGCTGATCAGCCGCGTCACGCCGTAGGTTAGAACGCCGTCGGCACCGGCCACAACGGTTGTCGAGAGGAGAGCCCCAAAAGCAATGAAGGCTCCGGCAAGCACTGATAGGACAAATAGCGGGCTGAGCGACATCGCCGCCTTCCGCGCTCCGATCTCCTCGGCACGGATCGCCATTTCTGCCGGCAGAAGCGAATCAATATATCGGGTCCTATCCTCCATTAGGCCTTTTCACCGGTGATTATGGTCGCCTTTACCGTAAATCGAAAAGCAAGATCGCCGTCCTCGGCGTCTATCAATTGGGCAAGTCTTTCCATGACTTGCTCTTTCTTTTTGTCCGCCATCGGCCCAAGCCACCGCGGCATCAGAAAATCGACCACGAGCGGCGAGGCCGCAAAGGCCGCTCCATCCTCGTATTCGAATATCTCGTTCTCGGTGTTGATGCTCACCTTCGTAAGCCCCGTGGCCTCGGCAACTTCGCTAAGCGATGAAGCCGATGGCAGCTCGGATATCAGATCTTCAATCGATATGCCGTCACCAACGAGTTCCTCATCGAGCATTACTTCCCAAAGCAGCGAAAAGATCTCGCCGAAACTCCCGGCCGCCGGCAGCATCACCGTAACCTTGCCGCCGGGCCTTACGACGCGTGCCGCCTCGGCGATCAGTTCGCCGATCTCCGCCGGGCTCGTCAGGCTGCCATCCGCGATTACCGCATCAAAGGCATCGCTTTCGTAGCTCATCGCTGAGACGTCGACATCCGAACTCAAAGCGACAGCCTTGTCCTTTGCGATCTTGAGCAGCTCGTCATTCTCACAGGTTGCGAAAACGGCAACATCGTCGCCCGCGGCCTCGCGGACCGCGAAGCAGTGCGTGCCCGTGCCGGCATTCAAATAGAGCACGTTCTCAGCGTCTTTGAGCTTCAAGTGCTTATCGGCAAGCTCGGTGAAGCGACGTGTGAAATCATCCGTAATATAAAGGTCGCGGAGAAAAGCCAGTTCCCGCTCGTTCTTGTCCATACTTAGATTAAACTGCAATCCGGCGTGTGAGTCCACCGGCCCTTTCGCGGGCTCCCGTATGGTAAACTCTTGCTTTCCCGAAATGTGACCGAAAAGCGATATGCCAGGCAGGAATGTAAAGGAACTCTTTGATCTAACGGGCAAGACCGCCATCATAACCGGCGGCTCACGCGGCATCGGCAAAGAAATGGCCGAAGGGCTTGCCGAGGCCGGTGCGAACCTCGTGCTCTGCGCCCGGCGGCAGGAATGGCTCGATGAAACGGTCGCCGAATTTACGGGTCGCGGTTTTCGCGTTGCCGGAATGGCATGCGATGTATCCAAAGCCGATGAAGTTCAGGCCGTTGTGGAAGCGACGGTCGAAAAGTTTGGTGGCCTCGATATTCTCGTGAACAATGCCGGAATTTCGTGGGGAGCGATGCCGGAAGACATGCCGCTTGAAAAATGGCAGAAAGTGCTCGATGTGAACCTCACTGGCTGCTTTCTGATGGCGCAGGCCGCCGGCCGCGAGATGCTGAAGAGGAACAGCGGTTCGATCATCAATATCGCCTCGATCGCGGGCCTTACGTCCGCGGCAAACGGGCCTTTTTATGCCGGCTATGTCGCAAGTAAGGCCGGGCTGATCGGCCTGACCCGCGAGCTTGCCGCCAGCTGGGGCCGACGCGGGATACGAGTAAACGCCATCGCTCCGGGCTTCTTCCACTCGCGGCTGGCCGATGCCGTTATCGATATTTACGAACGCTCGATACAGGAAAATAATGTGATCCCGCGGATCGGTAAAGAAGGCGAGCTGAAAGGCACAGTCGTCTTTCTTGCCTCCGATGCCTCAAGCTACATCACCGGCCAAACGATCGCGGTCGATGGAGGAATGACGGTCTAGGTTTTGAGTCCCGGCTTCAGCCGGCAGATCATTTAATGGAACAGATTCTATCCCCATCACCTGAACAATCCGCCTTCGCCGTGCTCATTATCGGCTTTCTCTTCGGGCTTTATCACGCGGTTGAGGCCGACCACCTAGCGGCGGTCTCGGCCATTGTCAGCGAACACAAGCGTGTTTGGACCGCCTCGATAATCGGCGGCTTCTGGGGGCTCGGGCACACGATCTCGCTGGTCGCGGTCGGAGCACTTGTCATCTTTGCCAAGCTGCAGATCTCCGAAAGCACCGAGGCATGGCTCGAAGGCATCGTCGGGATAATGCTGGTCTTTCTCGGGCTCAATGCATTACGAAAGATCTTCACCGCCGAGAAGATCCACGCCCACACACACGCGCACGATGGGCACGCACATACGCACATACACATGCACAAAGATGAGGCCGCCGAGCGTTCGCACCACCGCTTTGCACCCCGGACGGTCGCCGTCGGCCTCGTCCATGGCCTCGCCGGAAGTGCGGGCCTGATGCTGCTCGTACTGCCGACGATCTCGTCGCCCGCTGTCGCGATGTTTTATTTGGTGATATTCGGCGTTGGCTCGATCGCGGGAATGATGATAATGAGCCTGCTGATGGGCCTGCCGCTCCACTTCACAGCTGGCCGCTTCGACCTCGTAAATAAAGGCATCCGCGTCCTCGCCGGCCTCTTCAGCCTCGCCTGGGGCGCGTTGTTAGTAAACGAAAAACTCATCCAGGGATAAAGACTAAATCTGCGTCGCACAGCGGGGTTTTAATTTTTCCTGCCGCGCCAAAAGGTTCAATTCCGCCTCGCCGAGCGGAAAAGCTGTGCTTTTCCGAGCGATGCCTTATAGTTTCTTCGCGGCTATGCCGCCACATCTCGCCGCCACTGGATCGACCGATGATCCACTTGAAGCGGTTCTTCCTCGATCTCACTCCCCGCCCAAATCCTGGCGCTCGAGTAAAGATAATCGGATGGCCTTTCGACCATTCCGGCCCTCATGGGATTCATGTGGATTTATTCGAGCTTCTGGCGGAACGTCGATTCGCCGAATATCTCAAGCGAATCCGTATGGTGGTGCCAGACGGAATGTTTGTGGTTTCGTCCGCGTGCGGAACCGCGGAGTTTGAAGAGCGACTTCTCGTGTCCGTTATCATTCAGGTGCTGGATTATCCGTCGTGCCGAGATACCGTTCATCAACCTTAGTATGTCACTCATCGTTTTGTCAGACCTCACGAGCATATGAACGTGGTCGGTCATGATAACGTAGGCAAGGATCAAAATTCCGTGGCTTGTGCGAGCTTCGGCGTAAGCCTGGCAGAGAATTAGTTTGAGTTGGTCGGTTCGGAAGATCGGAAGCCTGTGATGGGTGACGGCGGTGAAATAGACCGCAGGCGTTTTGCGAGAGATTATGAACATAGAAATTGGCGGCATAGCCGCGAAAGAAGTATAGAATGCCTGTCGGAAAAGCGGAGCTTTTCCGCTCGGCGAGAAGAGATCTCACAACCTACGAAATCACATTTCAAAACCTAATTTACTTTACAAACTCAAACTCGCCGAACGCCTCGGGAACATGGAAGTTCGGCTTTTCTGTCATTGTCGGCTGCCAGGCGAGGTAGCCGCGGGTCTCGCCCTCGCCGACGCAGCGGAAGATGTTGCCGAGCCAGACGTCGCCGGCCTTGGGCTTTCGCCCAAACGCCTCCCATGGGATCTTCATCGCCATCAGCACGCGGCCGTCCTCAATCTTTGCCGCTGCTTCCATACCTGACCTATATTCCCAATCCGTAACCCGCTCGCCGCTCGTCAGGTCGATAGCAAGATCAAGCCATTCGCCCGTCGGCGCTACTTCGAATTCAAAATACCGCCGCGGCTCAGCTTTGTCGGGAGCAACAAATATCTCACAGACATCCCGCTCCCAGAGCCCGATCGTCTTCTTATCAAGCACCGGGTCAGCCGCGACGGCGATCGGCTCATTCTGGCCGCAATCGAAAAGGATGTACAGCGAGCTATTTGACCAAAGCCCAGTGAAGCTGAAGAATCGAGATGCTTGAATTGTGCCTGACCAATCAAGATCAACAATGGGGGATAAATACTGCGCGAAGATCGACTCGGCAAGGGTTTTCACATCGATCTCTTGATCGACATAACGAAATCTAGCTTTGTTTCTCGAATCCAACGCTGTCGCGAATTCCCAATAATTCGAGCCATCCAGCAACCGCTCTAACTCATCCATCCCATCGCCGCCTTTCTCGCGGGAAAAAGGCTCTTCGAGGATTGACCTTGCACGAGCTAGCTTTCTAAATACATCCCAGTCAGACAAAAACCTACTTTCGATCTCGAAATACTCTTGATCGCTAGTTCGAAAGCCCCAGTGGGATCCAATACGATCTAGCGAAACTACTATCTCATCAAGATCCGAAAGGATACGAGATATCTCATCTTTATCGAATTGAACAAATTCGCCACTCATTGTTTTGGAAAATAGCGGACACCCGGGAGGCCTTCAAAATCCTCATCCTGCGTCCAGAGTGTTGCCTGATGGTATTGGGCGGTCGCGTAAATGATGCTGTCCGCAAGCGGAAGATCGAGTTTTGCGGCATCTATTGCAAGAGATAGGTCAAGATCAACGACCTTGCCGTTCATCATCGTTCCTATCACTTCCTGAGCGTCCCGCTCGGTCCGCTCTCGACGAAATTTCTTATAAACCTCGTACACGGTAATAATGGGCACTATCAAGTTGGCCTGATCCTCGGCAGCGGGGGCGAACAACTCAGCCCGATCAGAACCTTTAAGGTATTCAAGCCAACCCGAAGAATCGACAACATTAAGGCCGCTCACAACCGGTCATCCTCGCGCTCGATATTTGTGTCGATGTCCTTGAAACGGCCTCGCATTTCACGAACAGGCCGGATCGGGATCATCTCAACGGTTCCGCCAACATCAACAATACGGAACTTCGTGCCGGGTTTGAGTTTCATCCGCTCGCGAACGGCTTTGGGAATGACGATCTGAAATTTTGAAGATAGTTTTACAGTATCAGCATCCATGAGAGTATCGTAAAACAGTAAGCCGATCGATGCAAGGTTTTTCTATAACATCTGCCGGATCACTGAACAGTCTCGAGAGCTTTAGCCATATCGGGATCGGTTCCGATGCAGATATCACTGAGCGACCATTTTGTCTCGATGTGGGGTAAAACCGGTTCGTCTATTACCGGCTTGCCGTCCGGGCCCCAACCAGAATGTGTAGGCACACCGAGCCGCCATCCGCCCGGCAAGGTGAAATATTCTGCACCTAGCAATGCGGCCGCCGTCTTTCTGCCGATCAGGGTCGACCGTGTTTTGAGCTTCATGTGCCAGGCAAATCCCTCGGCGGCGCTCGCAGTTTCCTCATTAATGAGCACGGCAACTTTCCCGCGATAGCGGTTCTCACCGAGATCTTCGCTGTAGATCCCGACGGCTCCCGCATTCGAACGCATCGCATCGAAGACAGCTTCGTCGGTGTAGGTCTTCCTGGCTTTCGGCAGAGTTGCGGGGTCGATCGCTGAGGGAGTCGAGCCTTGAGTTTCGAGGTAGTAACGCGTCAGCAATGCCGCAACAAGATGTTCGCCCTCGGCAAAATAGCTGCTCAATCTAACGAAAGACATATTGCCGCCGCTGTTGTCGCGTACGTCGATGATGAGGCCGCTCGTATTTCTCAACTCGGCCATTGCCGAATCGACAAGCGGAGCAACGTCGTCGTCAAAACGAACCGCCTTTATGTAACCGATCCGCTTGCCGTCCGCAACGGAGAATGTCCGCCATCGGATCGACGGCCGTTCGGGCTGCGAATGCGATTCCCGGCGGACCTTGACCCTGCGAGTTCGCCCATCGCACCCGCGCAACCTCAGATCAGCAACACTGCCGAGCGGACCTGATTCATCGCCCGGATTCAAAAGGATGTCACCGATCCGAATGCCCTTTGCCTGTGCATCAGAGCCTTCCGGTACACCTACAACCACGGTTTGACCATCGGTCAAGTATGTTCGGACACCTGTCCCAAATTGCCCGGTGCCTCGGGGTGCAGAGATGTGAAGATGCGAAACGGGAAGTTCCTTGAGCATCTTCTGCATCAATTCGAGGAACTCCGCATCCGTTTTTATCCGCTCCACCTGCGGCCGATATCTCTCGCCAACCGCCCTCCAATCCACACCGGTAAACTTGGGGTCGTAAAATTTCTCGTTGACGGTCTGCCAAACGGCGGTGAAGACCTCAACATACGTCGGCTTGACCGGCGTCGATTGCGCAATGACGGTTGAGGCAATTCCCGCATATACCGATAGACAAAGAACCAAAAGCAGGCGCGTTCTCATTTTCCTGTATTCAAGACGGTCTTCACGGCCATTTTCGCGAGCTTCCATGTGCGGTCCCAGTCGATCCTGCCGCCGTCTTCGCGGCCCATTATCTTGTCGACGAAGATCTTGCGGAAGTCGCGGCCCTCGCGTTTGAGCATGAATTCCTTGGCGTATGGCTTCGCCGTTTCAAAGAAATTGAACTCGGGATCAGTGATGATGCCAATACCCTCAAGCGTCATCAGGGCCCGCATTATGTATGTGAAGTTCGACGGCAGGCGGAACGGGTAATCGTACATCACGTCCGCGAGGTCGTAGGTCAACTCCTTGAAATTGACGTCCTTTAGCTTCAGGTTCAAATGAAACTCGAACATCTTTTCGACCACCGGCTTAACCGCAGCAGCGTCGACTCCGGGCTTGAGAAAATCGAGGTCGATCAGGTCCTGGGCAATGCCGGCCGGGTCTTTCCCAACCACGTGGAAAAAGGCATCGATCATCTTCGATTGCAGTTGCGGCGAGATGCGCCCGACCATTCCGAAATCGAAGAAAGCAAGGCGACCGTCCGGCATTACCAGCAGATTGCCCGGATGCGGATCGGCGTGGAAAAACCCGTCTTCCAAAAGCTGTTTGAGATACGTCCGGATCAAAAGACGGTTAACTTTTTCCGGAGCTATTTGCTGCGCCGCAAGCCGCTCGAGGTCCGTAACCTTCGTGCCGTGGATGTACTCCATCGTTAGCACTTTCGAGGTCGTTGCGTTCCAATAGATCTTCGGAACGTGAACATTGTCCCAGCCCTTGAAATTCTCGCGAAACCGCTCGGCATTCTGCCCTTCGGCAGCGTAGTCCATCTCTTCGTGGATGGTCTCGTTAAACTCGCGAAGCATCCCGGACCAGTCAGCGTTCTCGTTGAGCTGCGGGAAGCGTTCGGCAAAGTCCGCGACCTTCCGCAGTATCTCAAGGTCGCCCTTGATCGTCGCCTCAAGGTTCGGCCGCTGGACCTTTACGGCGACCTCTTCGCCGGTGTGAAGCCGTGCCCGATAGACCTGCCCGAGCGAGGCGGCCGCGACCGGCTTTAGCTCAAATTCTTTGTAAACTTCGTTGATCTTAAGCCCAAGCTCTTTCTCGATCCGGGCGAAGGCGATCTCGTTATCGAACGGCGGGACGTTGTCCTGGAGTTCCCCGAGCGCAATAACGAACGGCAACGGCAGAAGGTCCGCCCGCGTGCCCATCGATTGCCCTATCTTGATAAAGGTCGGCCCGAGCTCGATCAGCTTTTCCTTGAGCCAAACGGCCTGCTTTTCCTGGTTGACCTCGCGGTTCAGCTCGCTGCCGAGGAAAAAGCGGCGGAGCAGCAGCATCGTTTTGTGAAAGAACCAAAGTCGGATCCCGTAGAGCTTCTCGCCGTAAACAGCTGCTCGGGTCAGCCGCTCGGCGGTCTTCATCCGCTCCCGTGCATGGCGGAGCTGAGCCTTTCGGTGCATCTCGTATTGATCGAGGTAAAGATAAAGGGCAAGCTTGCCGATAACGGCCGAGACGTGCACGATGCGGTACCAGCCGCGGAGGCCGGTGTAGCGGCGTTCGACCTCAGATTCTTTCTTGGTGAGAAACTTCTCCTCGGCGATGATCTGGTCGTTGGTAACGTACTTCGCGATCGGCAATTCCTCGGTCGCGACCATCGGCCGCGAGCCGTTGCCATTGGCCCCATTCTTTGCGGGTAGTGCCGGCTCGATCACCGCCAGGCCCTGCTCTTTCGTTAATTCGTTCATCCGCCTATTGTTTTCGCCGCTCAAGCTTCTTTCGATGCGGTTCACCTGCCGGTGTTTGCATTAAAGTATCTCGAGCATGTTCTTTACGCCCGGCCGGCTGAAATAGTTCCCTGCCCTCGCGGTATCGCGCTCGATCTGTGCCCGCAACTCGTCTATCCCGTTGAACTTACGCTCATCGCGGATACGGTGGAGAAAGCGTACTCGGAGTACGTCGCCGTAGAGGTCGCCCTCGAACTCGAAAATGAACGATTCGATCGAAGGCTCGGCGTCGTTCTCAAATGTAGGCCGAACGCCGATGTTCGTTATGCTCCGCCGCCACGTGCCATCAACAAGTGTTGCGGTCGCATAAACGCCGTATTTCGGGATAACGCGATTGTGCGGCCGAAGGTTTGCCGTCGGAAAGCCGATGGTCCGCCCGCGTTGGGCTCCGCGTTCGATAACGCCCTCAACCCCATAAGGCCGGCCGAGCATTCGGCGGGCAAGATTCACGCGGCCCTCGCCGAGCAACGCGCGGATACGCGAAGAACTTATCCGGTGCCCGCGGAGCCGAACCTCCGGCACCTCTTCGGCAGTGAAGCCGAGTTCCCCGCTCATTTTCCTGAGCAATTCGATGTTCCCGCCCCGGCCTCGGCCAAAAGCGAAATCCTTTCCGAGATGAACTTCTCTCGCGTGGAGGCGGTCGTGAATGATCGCCGAGATGAAATCCTCGGCCGGCTGCAGGGCAAACTCGCGGTCAAAGGCGATGACGATCGCTTGCTCGATGCCAAGCAACTCGAGATTCGCAAGGCGCTGATCGAGCGTCTGCAGAAGCGGCGGTGCCGACTCGGGATGGAGTACCGCTCGCGGGTGCGGATCGAATGTGATCGCCGTCGGAACCGCTCCAACGGCCGCCGCACGCTCGGCAACGGTCTCCATTATCCGCTGATGCCCCAGGTGAAGCCCGTCAAAAACGCCGAGCGTAAGGACGGTCGGCTTCTGAATATTCGCGTTCTCTGTGCCGTGAAAGATCTTCATTCCACTAGTCTCCGAGATGCTTGCCCGGAACCAGATAGTTTCTCACATAATCGGCGACTGCCGAATCGAGCGGGGTTGTCTCGGCCGCATAGCCGGAGTCGCGAATGCGGGTGAGATCCGCTTGGGTGTGATATTGATAGCGGTCGCGGAGATGCTCGGGCATGTCGATGAATTCGACGTTCCGCGGCAGGTCAAGAGCCTTGAAGATCGCATCGGCAAGTGCGTTCCAGGTATTCATCCGCCCGGAGCCGGCGTTAAAAAGCCCTCCCGTCTTGCTCTCCATGAAGTGCAGCGTCATATCAACCGCATCTTTCACATAAACAAAATCGCGACCGAACTCGCCATCTTCGTAGTCGGGGTTTGCACTCTTGAAGAGCTGCAGCTTGCCGGTCGCATTTATTTGATCGAACGCCTTGTTTACCAGCGAACGCATGTCGCCTTTGTGGTTTTCGTTCGGGCCAAAGACGTTGAAATATTTCAAGCCGACGATTCGGTCAAAGAGCCCGTTTCTCGCCGCCCATTGATCAAAAAGATGCTTGGAATAGCCGTAAACATTAAGCGGCCGGAGCCTTTCAAGATGCTCGAAGCCATCGGCCATCCCGGCCGAGCCGTCGCCGTAGGTCGCCGCCGATGATGCGTAAATGAATCGGATATCATTCTTCACCGCCCAACGTGCAAGGTCCTGCGTGTAGTGATAATTGTTGCGGATCATATAGTCCGCGTCGGTCTCGGTCGTCGAGGAACACGCCCCAAGGTGAAAGACAGCCTCGGCATCCTTGAACTCATCAAGGTCGTCCATCAGATCGTAGGCATCGATGTAGTCAGAAAACCGGAGCGGAGCAAGATTCTTCCACTTGTGCGTCTCGTCCATCACATCGGCGATCAGGATGTCGTCAACGCCCATCTCATTCAAACGCCAAACAACGGCACTCCCAATAAACCCCGCCCCGCCTGTAACAATTATCGTCATATTCGAAAATGATAGAGCATACTCAATTGACCATCGAACAACCTACGGATAATAGCTTATCGTGCGAAACTCAATAAGCGAGGGAATCTCGCGCACCGATGATCCTTCCTTAACTACCTCGAATCGCGTCCGTTGGGTCCAATTTCCGTTCCCATCATAGGTGTCGTATCTATATCGGAACGTACGCTCCATCTTTACCGGATTTTCCGATGCGTCATACTCAATATATTCGATGGGATTCTGTTTACTGTCGAGCTTGTACTCATATTTCTGGTTCAGTTCTCCGTCATCACTGTAAACAAGTTCCGTTTTGCGGTCCCCATCGAATTCGTATACATAGGTCATCCAAAGATCTCCGTCATTCATGATCCACTTCTCTTCGACGAGACGCCCGGCCGAGTACTTGTAAAGAAGTTTGTAATCGTAACGTAGGTCGCGTTTTTTGGTTTTCTCTGGAGCCACTTCGCTCACAATCAATCCCGTTCTACTCGACAGGACCTCCGACCTGCTGACTCGCGACCCATCAATGTAGCCATAAACGGTGACTTCAAAAGGATGTCCGGTCGAATCGAATTCAACGCGTCTGATCAGATTGCCATTTTCATTGAACTCTTTAAACGAGGACCGGTGCCTGACCTGAATTTGCCACGTTCCCGAAAGGTCTTGATCTTCCTCGGTTACGGATCTAACCTTGCCCTTTAGGTCTTCGTCTTCCGCATCGCTTTTTAGCTTTGGAGCGATCGGAAGCTGGGGAAGCGGTTCCGGGGTGGCCGCATCGACCGCCTTGGCAACAAGTGCATCGATCGCTGCTTGCGAGAGTATCCGGAAGGAATCTAGTACGCTTTCAACAAGCTTCTCGGCGTCTTTCACGTTTGGTTCGACGGCTCCGACGAGCACGTATATACGGTTTCTGTCGACGAAGCTCCGTGCGAAGACCCGACTATTGGAGGCTTTGAATTCTACCTTCCGCCCGGCGACAGACCCAAGTTTGGTTGGCTCCTCTTCAGCATCGGTACCATTTGCCCTTTGAACTCCGGAGTTGAGGGTAAAAGAAAGAAATTGCTGCAACTGATCCGGCGAGTAAGACTCCAATTTTGCTTCCAGGTCATCGAAATACTGTACGATTATTTCACCCTCCTTCGCCTTCCAATTGAAATTCCTTCCGGACATTGGAGCTCCGAAATTCTTAGGGGTTATAGGACTTTGGCCGCTCATGATAAAGGTCGCTTTGCGAAACGAAAACCTTCCATCCCATGACGTGAAGATCTCATCGGATTCTTCATCACGAGTCGACGGCATCTCCGATTTCTTCTCCTTCCCAGCGGCAGGAGGCGGCGGCGATTGGCCAAAACCGACACTCAACAAAAATAATAGGGCGATAAAGCCACACACCGTTTGGAAGTAAAGCGGATTTTTCATTCTTAAATTATACGCACGACCGGATTCGAACAAAAGAATTTTCTATGACTCAGTTGGGAGAACGGCTAAGTCTCCTTCAACTTTCCGCCGCTGATGGCGTTGGCGATGGCGAGGTAGCGTTTCGGGAAAAGGCGTTGTATCCAGCTCAGGAGTTGTGCATCGGGGCCGACGATGATTCGCGGGCTGCGTTTCTTGATGCCCTTGATGATGATCTCGGCGGCCCGATGCGGCGTGGTGGTTGAAAGGTTTCGGTTTATCCGCTTTAGCCGGCGTTCGATCTCGTCGGCGGTGTGCTCGGTGTTTGCGGCGATGCGGGCACTGTTAGCGATGTTTGTTCGAACTCCGCCGGGGTGGACCGATGAAACGGTGATGTTCGTCCCTTCAAGCTCGTGCCGCAGAGCTTCGGTAAACCCTCGGACAGCGAACTTGCTCGCACAATATGCCGTCTGCCCGGGCGGTGCGACAAACCCGAAGAGGCTCGAAATATTCACGATATGTGCCGAAGGCTCCTTTTCGAGGTAAGGCATGAAGAGTTTCGTCCCGTGGACCACGCCCCAGAAATTAACGCCCATCAGCCATTCGATCTCATCGAGCGTAACTTCTCTTAGCGTGCCGCCGAGTGCGACGCCCGCATTATTGATGACGTGCGTAACGCGGCCGTGTTCGCCGATGACCGCATCGACGAACGCCTGCATCGCCTCGCGGTCCGAAACATCCACAATGTGCGTCGTCACCATTGCCGTGCCGCCGATCGCCGCCGCCGTTTCCACGAGCCCCTCGCGGTTCACGTCCGCAATCGCCAGGCCCGCAATGCCTTCGGCTGCAAGCCGCTTTGCCAATGCCCGCCCGATGCCCGAACCCGCACCGGTCAACACCGCAACGCTATCTTTCTGAAGTGTCATTTGAACTCCATCGTCCCGTCATCGAGCCGGCCATAGCGGAGCATCTTGAGGTCCTTTGCGTAGTTCTGATGCAGCCGCCAGGGGTGTTTCGAACCCTGGCTCGGTATCTCGCCGAGCGCCCGCAGCACGTAGCCGGAATTGA
>CAZGLZ010000042.1:0-29257 GCA_964526245.1 uncultured Chloracidobacterium sp.
ACCTACGGCGGCCACGGCGAACCCGTCACCGATTACGAAGAGATCTTTAACCGCTACGTCCGTGCGATCAATGAACGCCAAGCCCGCACCATCTCGCTTGCCGGCCGCGGCGGTGCGAATGCCTTTGAGGTAGCCCAGAAGCTTTTCCCCAATTCCATCGACCACGACGTCCACCGCTTTCTAGCCATTTCCGAAGCCGTCGCCCATCTCGACATGGCCCACGCCGAAGGCAAACTCGCCCTCGAATTAAAGGACGGCATCGAGCACTACCGCATCGCCTAAGCCGAATGAAATAAAACGCGCTCCATTTACGCTTATGTAAATGACGGCCGTTGCCGAGGGCCGGAAAATGCGGGTTGAAGCCCGCGGCCGCGATGTTATACAATAACTAACAGCCGGCTCCCTTCCCCCCGACCGGCAATGCGAGCCCCCGTAAAAGATGCTGACGCTTCTGCTCCAATATCTTTGGAACTATACCGCGCTGACCGTGCTTTCGGTCGCGGCGTTCTATCTTTCGCTGATAGCGACCTCGCTGCCGCCGACGGCCGAGGAGCGGGCGGCGATCGACCGGGCGATCGGCGTGCTTGAGCAGCGTGGTTTTGTTAACGAGGCACGCGTGCTCCGCTCTTCCGTCACATTTCGGGCGACCGACCACTGGCTCAACGCCATTATCGAGAAGGAGAATGCCTACGCCGCGGCCAATTTCCCTTTTCAGTTGATCACGACCTATCCCGATTTCTTTAACAAGGCGGTTGACGACACCGAGCGGGCGGCCGTTTTGCTCCACGAATCGCGGCACCTTTTCGGCGAGGACGAGAACGCGGCATATTCCTACGTTTGGCAGAACCGCGAACGGCTCGGCTGGACGCTCCGCTCGCACGGCACGACCGCCTCTTACATCACCATCGAACAGCAGACGCGAGAGATGGCGCCCGAGCTTTTCAATTGCCCGGAACGGCCGTGGAGCGACTGCACATTGCGGTAAGAGCTTATCAATGAATGTGAGACTTTCTCGCAGCCGCGGCTGTGGAAAAGTCTCATTTTTGCGTTTGCGGGCGGGTTAAGGCGGCGCGTTTGGCGGCGGCGCGTAAATCAAAGCGATGAAAGCCGGTTAGTGAGCTTCCGGCGAGGCGGCCGGACGGCGATGGCACGGGCGTTGCGGTTCGGAGGGCATACGCGAAAAATGCGCATTGTGCGGACGGGCGGCCGATGAAGGCCCAATTCCCCCGGAAACCTTCGCCCTTCGCGTTGGAAACACAAACTCGCCCCTTGGGGCCTAAACTTAGGAGTAAAAAGGAAATGAAAAACCAAAAAGGATTCTCGCTCGTCGAGCTTCTCGTCGTCGTGATCATCATCGCGATCATCGCCGCCATCGCCATCCCCAACCTGCTCGCATCACGCCGCGCAGCTAACGAAGCTTCGGCAGTTAACAATCTGCGGACGATCAGCTCAGCACAGCAGACTCACTACGCGTTGAGTGGAAACGATTATGGCACCTATGGCGAACTGACTACAGCTGGTTTAGTTGACGCAGCTTGGGCAGATGGCGTTGTTCGCAGTACGTACACGTTTCCCGCAATTTCGCTTGGCACTGGCGATGATGGCTTTTGCGCGACAGCAACGACGACCGATACGTCCAGCCGTTCATATGCGGTTTCACACAGAAATGCGATCTATCAGCTCGCAGGTACGACTGCACCGACATGCGATGCAAACACAGGCGTTATCAGCACAGGCACCGTCGTACAGTAACGTATAGCTTTTCAGGTAATTTCCCCCAGGAAATAAGGGTCGGCATCCGCCGGCCCTTTCTCTTTTCATTTGGCGATCAACCCCGCAAACCTGTAATACCCAAAAGGATTTGTCAGCACCATTTGCCCGCCGCCCTCGCCGCCCGCCCGCCGCACATACGGTCTAGATTGATTGTTCTATTCTTCTGAATCGCGAGGGCGAAAAGCATAGATGCTCGGTTCGAAGTAGAAGTAATTTTCAATCTCATCGATACCGCGGAATACGCTTATTAGCCCCTGGCCAGTTTTAGTGTCGAGACCATGAACCCTATAAACCCAATAGCGCTCCTTGTATTTGCGCATCGCTTCGAACTCGTTCTTCGTAATGAAGAAGTCAGTCCAAAATTTACCGCGCGTTGTCTTTACCTCGATAAAGACCTCAATGCCCTCCAGCACGGACACGATGTCGTAACCGAGTGCATCACTTTCGGCTGAAACATGACGGACTCTATGTAAAGCACCTGCGCCCTCCGAATTCGCTACACGATTGCGTTCAAATTCGAGCACGAGGAATTCCCCAGATGCGCCGACGTTCCGACGATCCCGAGAAATTCGCTCCCAGTCTTCGGCTGAGCGCTTCGGGAGTTTAATCTCTTCGCGAGTTGGAACTTTAATGACGGGTCGCTGGGAAGAAACTTCGATCAAGCGGTTAGCTTGCAGCTTAGGGTTGGTCGTTTTAGATCTCTTAGCTCGCGATTCTGGAATACTATTAGACTCTTTGGGAACACTAGGCCGGACAGGCTCCAGCATACGCCTATTTTGTTGGACAAGCACGCTCTCGTCAATAGTGCTCTCAGCACTCTTGATCGCGTCGCTTGTATTTCGATTGGCTGATTCTATTCGCTCAACCTCGGTTTTTAGCAGTTCATACCTTTGATACCAAGCTTTTCTTCTTTGGCGTCGCGCATGTGCGTTATCAATGAGGTCGGGAAGACCAACCGACTCAATCAACGCGAAAAGTAGAAATGAAACAAGCCATGCGGGACCGACGAGATACGACCCGAATCCGATGGCCACCGACCCGAAGACTTCGCCTGTTACCAAATAGAACCACACGGCGGCGATTACACCAGGTAGAAAAAGTATGACAGGGAGCAGTACGCTCTCACTTGGGGTAAATGAAGCTTTTGCAGATAACTTGCGGTACTCGCGTAGTATTTCTTCATCGTCGGGATTTATATTTAGGAGTCTCATTCTGCCTGGAGATTTTATATCACAGAATGTGAGCAGATTTAGATTTCTTTGAATTAACCCAATATTGTGGTTTGCATCAATTGAGCCACGACTTTAAGCGTGTCCATCCGCCCGAACAACCCGCCCCGAGATCGAAGAATTATAGATTTGGAAAATGCTAATCCCTGCAGTAACATTACCCGCGAATTTGAAACCATGAGAGAGGATCTTAATAAAGCTTTCGATAATGAGAATCCGGCCTTAGGCGATCCGGAGCAACTTGGTGTCATGAAAGATAGGGTCGAGGTTCTTAGCAAACTGATTCTGGTCGGATTCGGAATATCGTTTGGTTCTGGCTTCGTCATCGTGAATTCGTATCGACAAAGTATGGGATCAAGCGACACCACGTTGTTCCAAGTCGAATATGTTTCAGCTGGGGTGCTATGGTGGTTTCTTTTTCTATCTGTCGTTGCCTATGTGGTGTTTTGGCGTTCGATCGTTAAGCAGATCAAACCGTTTATAGGCAAAAGGGAGCGGACACTGTCCAAATTAATACTGTGGAGCCTCTTGCATCTATTTTTAATCGTTCTTGGTTTCATGGTTTTTACGTTCATCTTTGGTTCTTTAAGCTCGGGCGCGATTCACTTATTTACCATTAAAGGCTTCGCTCTTATCTTCGTGAATTTATTCGGCTCGGCCTGCATTTGGAATGTTTACAGGGAACTAAGAAAGTTGTATCCAAGTAAGAACATTCTCGTTACTAAATCGAAGCGGGCGGGTTTCACGTTCGTTGACTGGGGTTTGATAATGGGATCGGCTACCTTTTTTCTGATCTGCCTTTCCACATTCGGAAAGATTTATTATCCAAGATTTGATAAGGCATTTGGAGGTGGCAAGCCACGTATTATACGAGTTGCAATCCAGCCCGAGCATGATTCACTATTGACCGCGCTTGGTGTTTCAGTAGACACACAAACGCGTCTCAGCGAGCCGCTTCGCCTTGTCTCCGAAACCGAAGCCGATTACCTGGTTAAAAAAGCCGATACCGAGGTTGGGTCGTTGTCTTCTGACCTTAAAACGCCGGTGATCATGCTGCGGAAATCAATTGTTCAAGGCGCGTTTATTGGGGAGTCGTACACGGCTACATTCAGTGCAAAGTAAGAGTACGTTTCGTACGCAGAGATCAACTTACGAGAAGTCCTGCTCGTCGCCGTTCGTCGGATATCAAGTATGGATCAATACTACGGAATTGCAATAGGAGGTACGCTTACGCTGTTAGGCGTATTAGTCCCCACGATTTTTAATTGGTTGAACTCTAAAGGGCAGAGGAAAGCGGAAGAAAAACGATACCGTCGAGAACTGGTGTTCAAGATTGGCTTCGATTTGTGGTTGCATCATCTCGAGTTCTCAAAGTACCTGAACGAACGATTTAAAAAGGAAGCAACCATGCATCCGCCGGAGACTTATGTGCTCCATTTTTCAAAGTTTCTTGATCTTTTTGACGAAGAGCTTAGCTCCGCTGATTTGGAAAAACGTATTCGTGAAAATCATGAATTTACCAAGCGTATCGAGCAGCTTATGCTGGAACTTGAGAAAGAACACGAGGTCACCTTAAGGAAGCGAGAATAGTCTCAGCTATGGTTTGTGTTCAGGTTCGGATTTGGTTTACTCAGGAAAGTCTCCCAGAGCCGAAAAAGGGAGAGGTGGCCTGAGTTTGGGAAAATGAAGGTGCTCGCCTCTCCCGATTTTTTTGTCTGCGGTTGCTGGAATTCGGTGAAAATGCGTGAAAGGCCGATGTTTATTGGGTTTCGGCGTGTTTTCGGGTAGTTAAAGGGCCTCTGCGGGCGGTCGGAGACGGTTGTCTGGAGCTTGGCGACGGTTGTCTGGAGCTTGGCGACAATTGTCTGGAGCTTGGCGACAATTGTCTGGAGCTCGGCGGCAATTGTCTGGAGCTTGGCGGCAATTGTCTGGAGCTTGGCGACGATTGTCTGGAGCTTGGCGGCAATTGTCTGGAGCTTGGCGGCAATTGTCTGCGTGTCGGCGGCAATTGTCTGGAAGCGAGCGACGATCGACTTTGGGCGGCCGCTGATCGTTTTTGGGCTTTCGGCGATCGTTTTCGGGCAGCAGGAAAAAGTCTTGACACGTCCGACGTTCTGCTTTAATATTCCGCACATCCGACAAATCCTTTTGACGGAAATCCCATAAATCAAAGAGGTACAAGATCAATGCCCGAAAAACCTTTTCCTAAATCGGAACTGGATATAAACGTGCTCCTGCAGGGTCTTGCAGACAAACTTCCGGGTTACTCGGTACAGCTTGACCTGAGCGCGGGTGACCTTACCGCATTGGCAGACAACGCGGCCAACTTTAACTATCTGGTGAACATTTCGCAGCAGGTCTCGGACTCACGGCAGGCGTTTTCGGACTTCAAGAACGATATGTTCTACGGCGAACCGGGCTTTTCGCCCGCACTTCCGACGTTCCCGACCATCACAACGCCGAACACGCGAACTTCGGGCATTGTGCCGTGGCTGAGGGCACTACTTAAGCGAATAAAGGCCGCTCCGGGCTACACCGAGCAGATGGGCGAGGACCTCGGATTGATAATCGACAACCCGACACCGCTCGTCCCCGGCGACATCGTTCCCGAGCTGAAGATCACGGCACTGACCGACGATCAGATCGAGATAAAGTTCTCGAAGCAGGGACTCGATGCCCTTCGCGTCGATTGGCGGCCCGCCGGAACCGAAGATTGGCTGATGGCAGGAGTCTTTACATCGTCTCCGGCGATCTATCAGCACAACTCGCCGGGAAAGAATCCGCAGTCGATCGAACTCCGCGGACGCCTGCTGCAAAAGAACAATCCCGTCTCGCAGTATTCGCCGATCTATCAGGTCGTAACGAATCCGTAAATTTTGGAAATTGGTCTAGGCAGCCCGGGCAAACGCTCGGGCCTTTTTTTATTCGACAGCACCGACGAGCTGAAGCTCGCATTCTGAGCGGCCGCGGGCCGGCTAAAGCCGGGACTCAGAACTTCGCAACTCTACAACCCATGCTTGGCTAGAAGATGGCGGTAGGCGTGGAAAGGTATTTGGAGGAGTTCGGCGGCGCGGGTGCGGTTGCCGCCGGTGCGGCGGAGAGCTTCTTCGACGAGCGCCTTCTCGATGGCGGCGATGTGGCTCGGGAGGTGAAGCCCATCGGCGGGAAGCTCGGCCGGAAGCGTGAGAAAGCCGTTTGCGGCCGGGCGGCAATCGGCGGCCACGATCTCGCCGCCATCGGGCGTCAAGGCGACGGCCCGCTCGATGGCGTGTTCAAGTTCGCGGACGTTTCCCGGCCACGGCCGCGAATTGAGCACCTCGGCGGCCTCGGCGGAAAGGCTCACCGTTTTTGCTGAGCGTGCCGAAAACCGCCGGACGAAATGCTCGGCAAGCTCGGCGATATCCTCGCGGCGTTCGCCAAGCGGCGGCACGGCAAGCGGTATCACCGAAATGCGATAGTAAAGATCCTTTCGAAATGTGCCCTCGGCCACCATCGGCCCGAGGTCGCGGTTCGTCGCGGCGATAACGCGGACGTCAACCTCTATCTCGCTTGCCGAGCCGACCCGGACAAGGCGGCCTTCCTGCAGCACGCGGAGCACGCGGACCTGCATCGCGGGCGACATCTCGCCGACCTCATCTAAAAAGATCGTCCCGCCCGAGGCCGCCTCGAAAACGCCCGGCCGGCTCTGCTCGGCCCCGGTAAAGGCACCCTTGACGTGGCCGAAGAGCTCGCTCTCAAGCAGCGTTTCGCTCAGCGCGCCGCAATTGACCGGGACGAAAGGCTTGCCCGCCCGCGGCGAAAGGCCGTGGATCGCCCTCGCGACAAGTTCCTTGCCGGTGCCGGAATCGCCCGATATGAGCACCGTCGAGTGCTCGGGGGCGATGGTCTCGATCATCTGCTTGAGCCGCGCCATCGGCGCCGAAGAGCCGATCATGTCCGCAAGGCTGCCGGTCCGCCGCTGAGCGGCCTTGAGCACGCGGTTCTCGGCAACAAGATGCCGCCGCTCGAGCGTCCGGCGGAGTATCAGCTTGAGCTCTTCGTTGTTGAACGGCTTCTGGATGAAATCATCGGCGCCGAGCTTGAAGGCCTCGCGGGCGGTGCCGATGGTGCCAAAGGCGGTCATCAGTACGATGCCGATGTCGGGGTCGATCGCCCGTGCCCGTTTGAGAAGCTCGATGCCGTCCATGTCCGGCATACGCACATCGGAAAGTATCAGGTCGGCCGGATGCTTTTTCAGGTGCGAAAGTGCGGCGCGGCCGTGCGGCGCCGTTGCCACGCCGTAGCCCTCGGCCGCAAACACGGTCGAGAGCACCTCGCGGTAACCCTTCTGGTCATCAACTATCAGCAGTTCTGCCATTGCCGTTACCATTGCCCCTTGCCGGTTCGTCCGCCGCCGTGAGCTCGACCCGGACACACGCTCCGCCCTCGGGCGGCGACTCGATGCGGACGCTGCCGCCGTGTTCGCGGACGATGTTGTAAACGATCGAAAGCCCTAGGCCCGTTCCGCCTGAACCGCTCGTAAAGGGCTCGAAAAGACTTTCGAGAAGATGCTCCGGAATGCCCGGCCCGGTATCGCGAAAAGTTACTACCGCTCCGCCGCCGGGCCGCTCCTCGGCTCGTACCGTCAACCGGCCGCCTTCTGCCATCGCCTGCACAGCATTGAGCGCGAGGTTCCAGATGACCTGTTTTATCTGCACGGCATTGGCGCTAAGCACGAGGGGCCGCTGGGGAAGCTCGGCCGCGATCTCGTGCCGCTCGGTCACATCAGGGCTATGACGAAGCAGGGCGAGCGAATCGCGAAGACACTCGACGAGGTCGATGCGGGTCCGCTCATCGGGGTCAATGCCGTTGGCCGCGGGGCGTGCGAACGAAAGAAAGCTCGTGATGATGCCGTTCATCCGGTCCGTCTCGCTTTGGACAACGCTCATCAGCGCCGCGTCCTCGGGCCGGCGTCCCTCGCGCTCCTGCAAAAACTGTATTGCCGAGCTCATCGAGCCGAGCGGGTTGCGTATCTCATGGGCAAGCCCCGCTGCCATTCGCCCGACGGCCGCGAGGCGGTCTCGGCGGCGAAGGTTCGTTTCCATCTCGCGAAGCTCTGTAATGTCCTGAAGCATCAGGATCATGCCGTTCGGCCGCCCCTCTTTATCAAGCAGAGGCAAAACGCTGCATTTGGCGACCGTGCGGCCGCGGCCCGTGCCGAATACGGCCTCACGCCCCTGCGGAAGGCTTGCAGCATCGGTGCCGGCCGGCGGTACGAGCTCCGGCGGAAATATCGCGGCGATCGTCTTCCCGAGCGCTTCGGCTGCGGGAAGGCCGGTTATCCGCTCGGCTGCAGTGTTGAATGAATAGATGCGGCCATCGAGGTCGGTAGAAACGAGCCCGGTGCTGATCGATTCGACGATCCGCTCGTGCAAAATATGCAGATCGGCGAAGCTCTCTTCGGAATGCTTCAGCTCATCGGCGATCCGCCGCCGTTCGGCAAGCCGTGCCGAAAGAAGCCCGACGAGAAGGATCGCGACAACATTTGCGCCAACGACCTGAACCGCATGCTGCGCCGGCACCTCGCCGGTAAAGGTCGTTATCACCTGGTTCGAAACGGCAAAGGCGAATATCGAAAAAACAGCCGCGCATAGGATCGCGAGATAAAGCGTTTCATTCTTGCCGAGGTAGAAACCGGCGACGCTGACGAGAACGATGTAGAGCGTTACATAAGGCGAGGCGAGGTCGCCGGTCAACCAAATGAGCCAAGTGATCAGCGCGGTGTCGATCAGAAATTGGACGCGGACAAGCCAACTTTCCGAACCCGCGAACCGGAGAAGAAATGCGTAAAGAGCGGTCAGTGCAAGAGCGGCCGTAAGAAAAAGAAATAGCCCTTCGACCGTCCGCTGCGACTCCGACGATGCTCCGGAAACGAAATTGCCGAACTCGCCAATTCGCCACCAGTGGCCGAGCATCAAAACTATGACCAGGCACGCACGTCCGATGACCAGGCTAAGCGCTCGGCTGCTTGGGAGGACATTTCTCCATGTGCCTAACGGCATAAAGGGGGCAAACGGTCAAAAGCTACCGGATTCCACCGGCGGGCAAAATGCAAGCGGCTCTCGCCGGGAAATGAACCGCACAGGTCCCGTACTCGGGCACGTTTTCGGACGCCTCTGAAAGTGGGCGCTAAATAGAACGTCTGGAATATATCAGAATCTTCAGCAGAAGTTCGAGTTCTTTTTTTGGCTGACCACAAGATATTGTGCCAATCCATTACGCAGACACAACGAGAATAAAAAAATCATTGACAAAAGTTATCGCTGCATAAAAAATAGCAGGACTTTAACGAGGAATTCCTTTAACTATCAAGGGGTGAAGCTATGCCAATGCATTGCGGATCATCCCTTGAAATTTTGTCCCCACAGACAATGTTAGCAACGGGAAGGACTCCTTGACCTTGAATGGTCTTGAAGCGGTCGTAATGTCCGCAATTTTGGGAAGGTTTTTGCCCATGAGTATTAAAGAGAACCCCCGAGCCGTCCTGGACGGCCTCTTGACCCAGACCGTCGAAATGGGAGCTTCCGACCTGCATATCCGTGTCGGAAGCCCGCCGCAGGTTCGTATTCACGGTCTTTTGAAGCCGCTTGAGGGATGGCATCCGCTCACCGAGAGCGAAACTCAAGCCCTGGCCTATTCACATCTACGGCCAGAGCAGGTCAAAGCTTTCGAAAATAAAAAAGAGATCGACCTTTCGATCGGACTCGGCGAGCTCTCAAGGTTTCGTGTGAACATCTTCACGCAGAAAGAGACCATTGCGGGCGTCTTTCGTGTTATTCCCTACGAGATCCGAACGTTCGAAGACCTCGGATTGCCGCCGGTTGTCGAGGACCTCTGCCGGAAACCCCGCGGGCTGATACTCGTCACCGGACCGACCGGTTCCGGAAAGACCACAACGCTCGCGACGATGATCGACCGGATCAACATCTCGCGGCATCTTCACATCCTGACGATCGAAGACCCGATCGAATATCTGCACACGCACAAGAACTGCGTCGTTAGCCAACGCGAACTCGGCACCGACACGGAAACTTTCTCCGAAGCACTCCGGACGGGGCTTCGCCAAGACCCGGACGTTGTCCTGGTCGGTGAGATGCGCGACCTTGAAACGATCGAGATGGCCCTTCGCGTTGCCGAAACCGGGCATCTGACCTTTGCAACGCTGCACACGAACACGGCCGCATCGACCATTACGCGCATCATCGACGTCTTTCCCGCAAGCCAGCAGGCGAATATCCGAACTCAGCTCTCGAATGTGCTGCAGGGAATAATGTGTCAGGCCTTGCTGCCAAACGCGGCAGGCAACGGACGCGTGATGGCACTTGAGATCCTCGTGCCGAACTCGGCGATCCGAAACCTCATCCGCGAGGACAAGATCCATCAGATCTATTCGATGATGCAGACAGGGTCAGATAAATACGGGATGCAGACACTAAACCAGTCACTCGCGTCGCTCTTCCGCCGCCGGAAGATCACGCTGGAAATGGCGATGAGTATCTCAAGCAACATCGAGGAACTGAAGGAACTGATCGGTAATCAAGGGCGGCCGCCGATCGGGGCTGCAGGCGGTGGCGACCTGCAGAGATTCAGAGAATCGCTTTAGACAACTTACGTAAACAGTATGCGAAGTACCAGAGGCATTTCGGGAAGCAGGTTCTACGGCGAACGCGGCCGCGACCGTGAGTTGGAGCGCTTAGCGTCCTCGCCGGATCAGATCGCCGCAGTTTGGAGCCACGATGGAAGCGTTGTCATCGCGTCACCGCACAAAACGCCGACCGGGTACACACTCGATGTCATTCGGTTCCCGGCCGATCAAAACCTCGGTGCGGCGGTTGAGATGCGCCGACGCGGGCAGCTCGGGCTCCCGGCGTTGAGCGGGCAAACGATCTTTGCGACGGCAACAACAGAATTTTCCGAGCGGACCCGCCTGCTTGCACTTGACGGCGAACGGCTGGCGATGAGCGACCAGGAGCTTGCACAGTGGCTGGTGCAGGCCGAGGAGAGCACGGCTCTCGGTACGGATAATTATCCGCTTTTCGAAACCTCGCTCGAGGAAACGGCGTGCTCGATATGCCGGCTGCCGAATGGCCAGGTCGCGATGACCGAAGTTCCGCGTCCGCACGTTGAGCTTGCCCGCGATAGGATGCGGCCGCTTCTCGGGCCGGCGGTCACACCTTCGAATCAGATGGTCGAAACGCCGGTCCGGTGTGTTGCCCGCTATTTCCTGACGGCAATGCGCGAGGGGCAAACCACGCTCAGGGCCGAAAAGAAGACCGAGGTCACGGCGTTCCTCTTGATCACACGGTCAGGCTATAGTTTCGGGCTTTGGAGTCCGCAGACCGGCCTTTTTGATGAATATTCGTTTCTGGCCCCGGCGCAGATCGGCTCGGATACCGCCGCGGCAAATTTGGAGAAAGGAGCCAAGGGTAAGGTCTCTGGCAGGCTCGATAACTATATCCGGCAAGCGTTTGACCAGCTCTTCCTGCAGCTTTCACCCGAGCGGTTGGAGCAGCTTTCGCTTCGTAACTACTCGCAGTTGGTATGGGCCGCGAGCGGAGATCTTGCGGATCCGGTCGAGAGTATCTCGCATGAATACAGCGAGAAGAGCGGGCTGCACTTCGCCCGCATCCCGGTCGCGATCGATGAGGCCGTCGCGAGTGGGTTGCTGTTCGGTACCTTTGCTTTCGACGATACTCGGGCCGCGGGCAACGACCACATTAGAACGGTCAACCTTGCGCGCGACCTGCTTGTGCTTGCCGATACGGAGCTGTACGAACGGCGAAGTATGGAGGCCGCAGCCGCGGTCAGGCGTCGCAACAGAGCTATTTTCAGTATCCTCGCCGCACCGGTTGCCGCTGCTGCCCTGTTCTTTGCCCTCGCAGCGGATCTAGTGCGCGAGTCGGTCTTTCTCGGATTTCGCGAGTCGCGTGCAGATGCGAAGGCTGAAGAGCTAAAACCCGCGATCGACCGCCGAAGGTCATATCAGGCAAATCTTGAATGGTACCGCGAATTCGTAACGCAGGTCAGCAGCCTCCGCAAACAGCAGCCCGTCGGGATCGGAATGCTCTACAGTTTGGACTCGAACTTTCCTTATACCCTTGACCCGAGCTTTTATGTCTCGGAGATGCGGCTGTCGCCCACGGGCGATATCGAGATGAAGGGCCTTGCGCAAAACAAGGACGCGATCGCCGCGTTCCTGAAATCGCTCGAGTTTGCCGGCGGGCAAGAAAGCGGATCGAGGCTATTTGCGGAACTGACGTATCAGGTGCAGGAGGGAACAGCGCTTCCGGCCTCCGGCCCGCGGCCGACCGTACCGGCCGGTGCGCAACCGCTTATGACCACGAATCTTGCACCCGGGATCATTTCGTGGGGGATGAAGGGCAAGTTCGTTCCGATATCGTCGACCGTACCGCCGCCGACACCAACCGGAGCGCCGCCGCCTGCCGCACCGGCGCCGGCCGCACGATGAAGAAAAGTGGGTAACGAAAAATTAGGTTAGATCGATGAGCTATCAATCGAACAACAACGCATTTTCCACCGCCGGAAACAGCATCCTTTCGGAGAGTGTCCGCTACGGCCCGATCGTGACCTTCCTGATCATGGCCCTGATCTCTTTCGGCGCCGTCTATTTGCTTTACGGCTATCTGCTTTCGGGCTGGGCCGAGTCGAACGAACAGTATCGGCAGCAGGTGCTGAAAAAGGAACTCGACAATCAGGCAGCCGAACGAATGCTTGCCGATGAGCCCGAGTTTCGCGAGCGGTTCAAAAAGATAGTTGGCCTTTATCAAGAGGCGAAACCGCTTTTGCCCGAGGAGACAGAAGTGGCAGACGTCCTTGGCCAGGTCGAGATGGCAGCTCGCCGAAATGGCGTTACGCTGACCGGCCTGGTCGCCGTTACGAGCTCGGTGAAATCACCCAAAGCTGCAAAGCTATACGAACGCGAAATACCCGCGGTCGTCACCGGCCCGTACCCGCAGGTCGTCCGGTTCCTTAATGATATCTCGCGGATGCCGCGAATACTGCTTGTGCGTGATTATTCCGTCGCTTCACTTCGAAACTCGGTAACCGCAGGATTTACGCTGGTTGCCTATCATGCGCCGCCGCCGGCAGAAATGCCACCGATCCCGAGCGAGATCGTCCAGGGCGATAAGCAGAACCCGGAGGTGACGCAGAAATGACGGACGCAACAGCACTCGAACAGCAAGGTTCCAATATCCGCAAGGACCGGCTAGGCCTGAAGCTACTCGGACTCTTTTTCGGCGTTTTCCTTGCGACGTTCTTAGCTCTTCTCGGCTACGGAATTCTCGGATCGTTCATGGAGTCAAGGGTCGCAGGTGACGACGTCGTATTGCAGCCGCCGCCGGTGAACGTTGATGCGAACATCGAAAACGAGCTTTCGAAGGTACTTGCCTTTAGCGAGTCACCGGCTCCCGGCGATGTTCGCGATCCCTTTATCGACCGCGGCGGCATCGCAGACGCTAAGGCGGCAGGACCGGGGTCGTCTGTCGCGGCAGTAACCTCGGTGAACTCAACACCAGGCAACTCGCCCGGATCAGGAACGACGGCTTCAGGTTCCGGAGCAAACCCTGCTCAGCCCAATACCGCGGCTCAAGCCGCTCCGCCGCCTTCGCCGATCGAAGCAACCAAACGCAGATATGAAGCATGGCTTGAACGTGCACGGTTCAGCCCGGACGCGGTGCTCGATCCGCGGGTGTTCTCGGTCGAGGATCTTCAGCCGGTCGGCATAGTCGATGGTGGGAATGGTGTTCAGGAAGTGCTTTTTTACTCTGAGGCTCTGGATAAAACGTTAAGTTTTCCGGTCGGTACGCTTTTTCATGATGGTTGGCTTTCGGGGCTTCGTCCAGAGGGTGTTGTCTTTAGTTTCAATGATTCGCGCCGAACGGTGCGAATGAGGTCTTGGGTTCGATCGCTAAGGGCTAGTTCTTGAAATAGCGTTATTTTGGCAGGTTCGTTATGAGAAGATTGTTGATCCTAACTGTTGCATTGGTTCTCGGAGCAGGGGTTTTTGCAAAGGGCTCGATGACCGCATCGGCTCCGACCATTGCCGCTGCACTTGGTGAATTTGATAGCTTGATCGCCGCGAGCGATATTTTCCGCGGAACACCTGCGCCCAAGGCAAGGCCGGCGGTTGAACCAGTCGCCAACACGCCCGCTGTGGAAGCTTTGGACCTAAATGCTCTGCATTTTGAAGCGTCTCCTCAAGCATTTAGCTCACCGGGCCTCGATCTCGACCTCGATAGAGCCGAATTGAAACTCGATCCTTCCATTTGGACGGAGATCACCGGCGAAGAGCGGCGGAAGTTCCTCGTGGGTTCGCTCGTGAAACTGCCCGCGACACCGAGTTCGGAGGTTTCTCCGGCCGCTTCGACCGCTCCGGTCTTCCGCCGGGATCTTACTGGCCTCTTTGCATCGAAAACTGTAACCAAAGCTGCAGGGGTTGCTTCGGGATTTCATGTATCCGAGGCGCCAAGTGCGGTTTCATCGCTTTCAGAACTGCTTACCTCGAACCGTATAACATCGACCAGTTCACTTTCGCCCTTTTACAAAGTGACCCGAATCAGCTTGTTAGACCTGAGCGCGACAGACGTTTCGAATGCCGGCCTTGACTCGCGGGTCTCCGCGTTCAAGCCGGTTCGCAGCATCACCGAACTGATAGCGATGAAAAAAGGGACGGCCGGACTCACGTCGCTCACCTCCGGTTTTTACGCCAGTAAGAACCCGATCGAAGAACCCGAGCTGAACGCCTTTGATTCGATATCGGGTGACCTTTTGGACTTTGCGGCCGTGAACGGCGCCGGGAGCGATGAAAGGTTCGTATTGTCCGAGCCGGCCCCGCGGGCGTCGGTTAATGAACTTCTCGCCGCGGCATCCATGGAGCGTAAGTTTTCGGTCGGGAGCTTTGTTGAACTGAGTATGCCTGAAGAGGCAACGGTCGAAATGGCGGCAGCGGGAGAATCGCATATCTTTACCGCTGACGGCCGAGAAATGATGACCGTTCTCGCATCCACGGCTGCGCTTTCTGATGATAGGAATTCGTTCCGGACGTTAGCCTCGGGTGCTCGCGGCCCTTTATCGATGTTCGACACTCGGTTCGTTTCCCGGGCCGACGTCGCGGATCTTTTCGCCAGCCGCTCGTTCAACTTCTCAAGCGTAATCTCAACCGAATGGGCCGTCACACCCGCGGTCGCGGAAGACGATCATTCGATCGAACCGGAGACAAACTCGGCCGCAGATCTTTTCCCCGAGCCGGCCGCTTCGAACGCAGTAAGTGCAGAATTTGAATCTCCAGCTCAGGTCATCGGAAACCTGACGGATCTTGCCATCAAAAACTCGAGCGGCGTTCGCTCAGTCGAATCCGGTTTTGTTAAGCCGGTCTCTATAAGCCTTACGGCAGATAAGTCGCCGGTCGCCATCCCGAACGTTCCGGCTTGGGTTTCATCGTCGGCCACAGTTACAGGTAACCTTTCGCTTTCGGTCGCGCCGCTGGCAAGCAAACGCACGGCACCTCCGGCGGCACGGGCGGCAACGGTCGTGACAGATGTGCCCATGCTGAACGTAGCCCCGCTGCAATCGCGAGCCGGCGATTTTTGCGATCCGAACTTCGTTGGTGAACCCATCCGGTTTTCTCAGACGGCTGAACTGACGCTCGAAGATTTTCTGCTCCAGGTACACAACCGCTTTGGCGTCAACTTCCTGATCGGGCCGAACGTCGGGAAATTGCCGATCAACATCAAGGCCGGAAGTATGCCTTGGAACATTCTTCTTAGGTCGCAGCTTTTTATCTCCGGAGTTCGGGCAACATGTGTGACGCCGGACACTGTAGAGCTGATCCTTAATAGTTCGGTCGCCGAGCTTGAAAAGGGACGAAACGAGGCGGCTCCGCTTGTTACCGAGTACATCAAGCTTAAGTATCTACAGCCAACGATCAGCGCCAACCGGAACGTCGCCGGCCAGAGCACGCAAGGCGGCGGTGCCGGCGGGCAAGGCGGTGGGCAACAGAACGTTTGCCAGAATATCGGTGGCGGAGGCGGCTCAGCGGGGGGATTTGGCGGCGGTGGAGGTTTCGGAGGAGGCGGCGGCCAGAGTATCGGGCGCAACGGGCCGCAGTGCCGGTATGAAAGATTGATCAGCGAGATCGAAAAGATACTCGGCATCAACAATCAAGCCGGATTCATTCTTGCTCCGACGACCGTTACGACCGACGCGCTTGGGCAGGCCGTAAGATCCGATGCCGGAACGACGCCGACCGTTTTCGGTGGAACTCCGCCAAAGGGCTCGCTCACCGAGATACCGGGAAGGAACATACTGGTGATCAGCGCCGGGCAGGCTCAACTTGAGCGTATCAAGAAGATCATCGAGCTTGCGGACAGGCCACCGTTCCAGGTCATTATCAAAGGCCTCATCTATACGGCCAATGAAACGAAGCTCCGAGACATAGGTGTTCAGCCAAGCATCTTTGCCTCAACGGCCGACGGCCGCACGTCGGGCGGCATCTTTGGAGACACGCTCGGTGCCGGCGGAACGCTTTTCGATTTTTCGACCATCATCGGCACGGTCGAATTTGCTGCCCAGGCAACGGCGCTTCAGGAAAACGGTGTGATTTCGATCAAATCGCGGCCTTTCGCGACCGTTCTCGAGGGCGATACCGCAGATCTCACCGTCGGACGTCAGGTGCCGGTACTTATTCAGGCACAGAATAGCATCGGAGGAACCCCTGGAACGCTGCAGATCTTGCAGGCGGCAAATCTGCTTTCGGTAACGCCGCTCATCATCGATGACGAGAACGGAAACCCGATCGCGGTCAACCTGACGCTCCAGCTCGAATCAAATGAGGTCGATACCTCTGTTACGAGTCAGGGTGTGCCTTCAGTTTCGGTTCGGTCTATCCAATCGCGGTTCATTTTGAATCAGCAGCAGACAGCGATCCTGGGCGGATTTACGGTCGATTCAGACAACCGAACGGTTCGCAAAACACCGGGACTTGGTGACATTCCGATCCTTGGCGAACTCTTCAAACGACGCGTCCGAAGTTCGCAGGTCAACCGGCTCTATTTTGCGATCGCGGTCGAGGTGGTCACATTCCCGGTCAATCCGGTTCCGGTCAATGTTCCCGGCATCGACGCCGATCCGCCGTCGATCACCCCGGATATGAAAAAGCGGAGCGACAAAGCAGAGCCCAAACAGGTCACCGGGCCGAAGAAAACGGGCAACTAAGAATCGAAAAAATGACCGGCTGAGAGAAGAATTTTCGCAAATTAGTCGGAGGAATAACGTCTAACTAAAAACCGCTTTTTAGGTAGTCAGCTTCAAGGGGAAAATGCAGTTTGACGAAGCAGTAAACGGAAACGATGACCCGCCGCGCCGCGATGGCTCGAAGGATTCTTTTGTGACGGCTAGCGGCACTCGCGGGCCGGGAGCAGAGCCTCAACCTCGCGATTCGGATCAGAATCTTGGCATTGCGGTTCAGCCGCCCGAAAAGAAGTACAACGTCGAAAAATGCCTCCCATTTTCCAGCTATCTGAACAAGGAAGCTTCAAGCCGCTATCAGGCACTCGTACTTAATGTATGGTCAGGTGCGGCGGATCTGCCTTATTTCGAGGTCGGGCTCGCCCAGTTTCGCAACCCCGACCATCGGAACGGTGTGATCCATGCCCTGCGGGTCAGCCCTTTTCACGTCCGATTCGTCGAGTTGGACGAGAACTTTTTCGAGTACATGCACTCGCACATTTATAGTGCGCGTACGCAGTCGCTCGTGCTCGAGCATCAGCAGAAAAAGCAGTCGCAGAAGACGAAGAGATGGGGCGAAGGACAGTCGCTCCTGACGGTCGAGGAAGCTCTCGCCGCACAAGCATCGGCTGCGGCCGATCTGGAGAACGATTCGGAAGAATGGATCGACCTGACCGATACGGAAGAGTACGAGCGGAACATCCGAAGGAACGAGGCTGAGCTGACCACTCAGGAATTCATTAGGCTTATTCTTATGGAGTTCCTTCGTTCGGGCTCCTCGGACATGCACGTTGAGGCCGGACAGCCGACCGGAAGAATTCGCTTTCGATATGACAGCGAGATGTTCGTCCGCTGGGACGACATTCCGTTTCAAAAGATCAAACAGATCGCGATGGGGCTTGCCGAGATCTCCGGCAAGGACGCGACGCAAATGAAGTTCAAGGACATCGACTCGACCGTAAAGGTCCGGGCGATTCGTGATGGCCGGTCGGCCGATGTTGAGCTTCGCTTTGTTTCGCAACCAACGCTGTATGCACCCTCAATCGTACTTCGATCGCAACTGAAGCCGATTCGCGATATCAACGCCGTTGGTTTCCTTCCGCGGCAGATCGCTGATCTGAAAGCTGCGTATTCGCAAAACCGCGGGATCCTTATCATCACCGGGGCTACGGGCTCGGGAAAGACCAACACACTCGAGGCTATCTATGCTCAGCTCGAGGCTTCCGACCTAAAGAAAATAATCGAGATCGGCGAACCGATAGAAATACGCTCGACCCGCCGGACGCAAATGAGCCTGCGGCCAAACTCGCAGTTCGCGTGGTGGGACGCTTTCTATTCATGCCTGCGGGCAGACCCGGACATCATCGGCATCGGCGAACTTCGTTCGGCAGAGCACGCCGCGGTCGCTATCAATGCCGCACTTACCGGACACCTTGTACTTTCGACCTTTCACGCAGCGAACGTTGAGGACACGCTTTCTCGGATGTTCCAACTCGGTCTTCCGCGTGAGAATCTTTCGACCGGACTCAATCTGATACTCGCCCAATCACTTATCAAAAAACTATGTGAGCGGTGTAAGGTGATCGATCCGCATCCTTCGGAGCTCTACGATGTGCCGGTCTATAAGGGCGTCGGCTGCCCGGAATGTTTTAACAAGGGAACGCGTGGCCGAACGGCAATGGCCGAGCTGCTTTATTTTAATGATGAAGTAAAGGAATGGGTCGAAAATCGATCAATGACCGCCCGCGACGTGGTCCAGCGAGCGTTGCGTGCCGGTTATCTGATACCGATGAAAGAGGTCGCGCGGCAGAAGGTCATCGAGGGCATTACCTCGGAAGTGGAAGTTGCGGCCGTTCTTGGCCTCGTCGAGAGCAAGAGGCAATTCTCGAATGCCGCATATCGGCAAGAATCCGATGCCGACCTATCCAATCAGATGGTATCGAGGATCGATGAATTCATTGAGGGCGAGATCGTCGGCTAAACGACCTCTGCGTGATGTTAATATGATGAGGCAAACGGACAATCTTACCGAAGACGTTGCGGCAGATCCGCGGCCTGCTTTTGCCCCGATAGGCGGTGCGGATATGGGCGTACGCCCGCTGCGTGAACAAGTCACCGGCAGTTCGGCCTTGATAGATGATCCCTTCGAGATTCGGCGTTCGGAAACGGGCTTTAACTATGCGGGTACCGATTCGCTTGGCGAACCCGTAAAGGGCTTCGTCCAAAACCCGGATTTGGATCAAGCGATGCGGGAACTCGAACGAGCCGGTATTCGCGTACACTCCATCAATCCGCGGCGGGCGCTAAAGCAAACGTCCAAGCGACCGACCGGCGTTGAGTTCGCGACACTTGCCGAGCAGTTCGGAGACCTGATGGAGATCGGCGAGAGCCCAACCCAGGTCTGCCGCCTGCTCGCGTATGCCCAAACGAACAAGGTGCTCGCCGATGCTTTGCTCAGTGCCGGCGAACTCGTAATGAACGGTTGGACGATTTCCGAGGCCTTTGCGGCCCAAAAGGACACCCGCGGTGAGCAATTGTTCCCGATCACGTTCATCTGTGCGCTTCGGATCGGTGAGGAGGTCGGCACGACGACCGATGCCGAAACGGGCGAGAACAAGAGCGCGTTTCTGTTGACGCTAAGCCGCTTTGCGGAGGCCGAAAAGAAAGCCGACAGCATCCGGTCGAGCATCAGGTCGGCACTGATGTATCCGATCGCCGTTATCGCTTTCTGCTTTATCGCGGTCGGCATAGTTCTTTATTTCGTGATGCCGCGAATGGTCGAGCTTTACACTTCGCTGCTGACTGGCCAGGACCAGCAACTTCCGTTCATCACGCGGATAATGATCGCCGGCTCGGATTTCCTGACAAGTTGGTGGGGCCTTGGGTTCATCATCTTGCTGGTCATCTCGAGCCTTTATTTTGCACGATGGGCAAAAACACGCGAGGGCAGCGACCGGATCAAGGTCGCCGCACTTCGGATGCCGGTCTTCGGTTCGTTTTTCCGGCACTACTACGCGGCCCAGACGCTTCGGACGCTCGCAATGCTTGCCGGCGGCATTCCCTCAATGACCGAGCGGTTTCAGGTGGCAGCCGAAACATCGACAAATCCGGAATATGCCGAAATGCTCTGGCACGTTAGGCACCGCTTCATGACCGAATCGACCGATCTGCATAAGCTGTTCGTGCCGTATCCGTTCCTGATGGGGAAGGAATTTGCCGGCGTACTGATGACGTTTGAAAAAACAGCCGATATGCAGAACACCTTTCATAACTATGCAAAGGTGGTCGAGACGCGCGCCGAACGCGAACTCGAACGTGTACTCTTCTGGTTCCAGAATTTTGCCATAGTGCCGGTCGGCATCTTCGTCGGCTTCATCGTGGCCGCATTATACAGCCCGATGTTCGAACTCGCGGGCAGGATCGGAGGCAAATAGGGCTTTGTTCTTACTTTTGTATCGATAGAACAAAAGTGTTGACATTTGAACCGTTGGTGATATAGATATAGGCGCATAGGAATGGGACGAGGAACAAAGAACGACCCCGGACAAAGGGGCATAAGCTACGTTGAGCTATTGGTGGTCATCGTTATCATCGTCATCGTAGCCTCTCTTGCGCTCGTTCAGCGTGGCTCGGCAAATGAGCAATTCCAGCGGCAAAACGCTGCACGCGAGCTGAAGGTAGCATTCGAGCGCGCCCGTTTCGATTCGGTAAAGCGACGGGCAGACGGCACAATGAATGCACCGTTTGCGCAGGTAACCGTAACACCCGCCGGGTTTACGCTAAGGACATTCAACGTGGAAGCAAATGGAACAGCGACACCGCAAGATCAGGCTTACCCGCTTCCGGCCGGTATCGTCTTCGGCGGCTACGGTTTTACGCTGACCTCATCGGTCGTTGTATTCAACCGAAGGGGTGAAAGCTCAGTTACAGGTGGCGGGTTGCCGCAGTTCATGGCATGCAACGGCAATTCATGCCCGACCGCACCGGGTTCGGCGGCAGTTTCGAATACGGTTCTCGTAACACCGACCGGGACTGTCAATCTGCTTCCGGGCGGGATATCGATACCGTCATTCTCGAACCCGACCGTTTCGACGATGTCTAACACCGCGGCGGTAAACCCGGATGTTGTACTGCCCTAGGTAATGTGTATGGGAATGGTCAGAGAAATTGATAACCAACGCGGATTCACTATTCCCGAGGTGATCGTCGCGGGCTCGATCATGATCATCCTTGCGGTCGGCGTTCTCACGGCCTATGTGCAGGCAATAAAGCTGAACCGGGGTAATGATCTTCGCATGCAGGCCCTTAGCGTACTCCAACAGGAGGTCGAGTACTACCGGAGTCTGAAATTCGTGCCAGGGCTCGGTACGGCCGGAGATCTGAACAACCACAGACCGGCCGAGATAAGAGCGGGTACCCACACTCGGCCTAATCGAACAAGTGCCGACGGCCGCGTTTTTTCGATCACGGTAACGGTGACAAATCTCGTTTTCGACATCGATGAGGATGCCGGTGAGTCACCCGCAGAAGAAAATGTGGTCTTTAAGGAAATAACGATAAGCGCGGTGCCGCAGGTGGCTGAGACGGAAGGCTGGCTGCAGAACCTGAACACTCAAGTGTCGGTTCAACGCGTCCGCTCAAATTAATGGCTGATCTTTCAGCAGTATGTTCTTGGAATGCGAATGGCCGCAAAGAATGAAAGAGGGTTTTCGCTGGTCGAGCTTCTGATCTCGCTGGTGATAACACTCATCATAATGGGCGCCGCAGTAGCGGCCTTTTCGACCGCGCTTGGCATTCGCGAACGCGAGAGCGGGCGCACCGACGCGATAACCTCGGCTCAGGCAGCATTGAGCGTCATGTCACGTGAGATCGGCAATGCGGGATTCGGGCTTTATGAAAATGGATTGGTTGTGGCGGACTGCAACGACAAGTCGCTTCGCTTTCGTGCAAACGTAGTAAATGCAGGCGGTAACAATGCGACAAGCGACCCGGGCGAAGACGTGACCTATCTTTACGATACGACCTCGCAGTCAGTTGTTCGCTACGACCGGAACACGGGCGCGACCTCCGGGATAATCAACCGCGTCAGCGATGTCGATTTTATCTATCACAATTATGCGCCGAACGGGAGTTCGACCGCCGGGACGGTGGCGGCGGCAAACACCGGCCGCGTCACGATCACGCTGAGCATTATCTTGCCTGATGTGGTGGGACAGCCAACCGGAAGGATCGAGCGGGTGACGTCGGACGTCACGCTCAGAAATTCGCCATATATGCTCGGACAGTATTAGATCGAACCCTTTCCGCTTTATGCGAGAAGACGAAGGAGGACAAAAAATGAACAACACCAATGATCCGCACCGTGGCTTTCACAGGAATGAACGCGGTGCCGCCCTTGTAACTGTTCTGCTCGTCTCGCTCCTTCTCGTAACTGCTTGTGCTGCAATGCTCTCGGCCGTCGGCGCAAGCTCGCGGAACAACACCGACGCGCTCAACGAAGCCAAGGCATACTGGGCAGCCGAAAGCGGACTACAGGCGACCATCAATTATCTACGCCACACTCCGGGAATGACCTACAACCAGGCCCTGGCCCAACAGGCCGGCGGTACACTTCCAGTCACCGGACCGAACAACGTTGGAACCGAAGCCCGCTACACGGTCCAGATCGCGGACCCAGACAATGCCTCTGTTGCGACAACATATAATACGGCCGGACTTTTTGCAGCGACGACTTCTAGTGCTTTTAACCCCACAATCACTTTTCCAAATGCAACAGATCCGGATAACAACCACACTACGATAACTTTTTTGCCCCCAACCGATCCGCCGGTAACGGTTAATCACCCGGCTTCTGCACCTTATCGGGAATTGGGTGCGTTCCGGGTGACCCGCGTCGGTAACGGCGGAACCATTGCAACCACCCAGTTCCGGATCGATTACCAGATGCTCGCCCCGAGGGCCGGGCTTCGTTCGATTCGAGGCCGGATCGTTGATGCAAGCGGGATGAAGATCGAGTTCCCGAATGGCGGTGCGTTCACGCTTTCCGGTGGAGCGATCGATATTTGCACCGATGCAAATTGCACCACAGCCGGAACTACGGTCACTCAGTTGAACTTAGCGGTTCCTACTTCTGCAGGAAGTTCCGATACGACCGTTTACGCACGTATCGGCCCGGTCGATCCGTATCGCCTTCGCGTACTGGCTACAGGATTTGGCCCGGGCGGTGCCATGAAGCAGCTTGAAGGCATTATTCAAAAGAACTTTTTCAACGATGCAGCCGGGGGATCGCCGCTGCAGATGATGGGCACTAATGTTAACTTTTCTCCGGGAACGTCGCGAAACATGGACATCCTCGGCGGCACTTCGCCCTCGGTCGGTGTCTGCGATCAAACGAGTCTAAATACCGTGAACTCTGCCCGCACCAACGGTACGATGTCGCCGCCTCCGGCGATCACATGTAACGAGGTCCCGAGCTGGCTGGCGAGCCCGATCACTCTCGATCAGGTAGTAAGGCAGCTTCGTCAATCAGCACTTAACTCCGGCCGGTATTTCGCTAGCGGAGGGCCCACGAGTGCTCAGGGCTGGGGCGACTTTACAACCGGGACGGGACTAACTTTTTGCGAAGGCAACTGTACTTTAGGGGGAAATATTGAGGGGGGCGGAATTCTCGTCGTCACAGGCACGCTCACAACGTCGGGGAACCCAAAGTTCAAAGGACTGATCATCGTCACTGGCCCCGGAGGAATGGATCGCAACGGTAACGGACAAGAAGTGTTCATCGGCAATATTATCGTTGCGCCGTATGATCCTAGCAATCTGACTTCGACGTGGACAATGCAGCCGCAGTATGTTCAGTCGGGCGGCCCCGGCGATCTGATCAACAGCAACATCGCGGTCGATGACGCATTCAACGGCACGGACGCAATCAGCAATTTCATGCTCGGGATCGCTGAAAAGTGATCTGGGTGGCTTTATTTCTCTCTTCATTCATGTGCAGGCAGGTGTCCTGCACTTTTCGTTTGGGTCAGCCGGCGATCTGGCTGATACTTTGAGAGACACTGTTCATTCCTACAAAGCCGGGCAGATCGGTCACGCGTTCGGTAACGGTTCGGTCAAGTGTTTCCAAAGCCCTGGGGTCGCCGAAAAGGCTTTTTATCGAATAACGGGCTCGGGCTTTTCCGAGGGAGCCTTGGCCGACCGGATAGTAGAAATTTTCGAGCACAAAACGGGCAAGGCGTTGGGCCGTTTTATTTTTTCGCAGTTCGAGCCGGGCGACGCTCCAATAAAAGTTCGTGTGTGCCGATTCCTCTGTGATTATCGCTTTGAAGATCCACTCAAGTATCGGATGCCCGCTGATCTCGATCATCCGCCGGTAGCTTTGAGCGGTCGTCATTTCGTGAACGGCTCCGAAGGTCATATGCGTTGCCGTAAATCGGCTACCCGCGAGGTTGGTCAGCGAGGTGATGAGTGCGGTGTTTATGTGATATAAAAGCGGGACCTTCCTTCTAACTTCCGATTTCCATCCGCTGCTGGTCCGGATTCCGAGCTCGTTCAGAAACATATTGATGACCTCGCCGTGCGTGACCTCCTCAATGCCCCAGCGTTCCATGAACTTGCTGATCACGGGGTCGCGTCCCGTCGGCGTTCCACGAAGCTCTTTGTGATACATATCGGTAAGGATCTCGACATCGCGCATATATTCGAGCACCGGGATAAGTCGACGGTCGAAGGGATATAGCCGCACCTCGTCCCACGGGATGTCGGCGATGAAGTCGTCGGTCAAGGTACGTGGACGGCTTTCATACCAGCGGAGTACTTCTTCTTTTGAATCAAACGGCATTGCAGGTAATACTTTTTGCTCGGGGCTGTAAAATGGCAAATAGCGGGGAAGCCGGTTTTAGCGGCACCATCTTATTCGCTATACTTTTAGTAATAGTTTCGAACCCGTATAGGTTCGCGCCCAAAACATTATGCCCAAGTTTACTTTTTTCTTTCTAGCCTTTTTTCTCGTTGCGTCCGGAGCCACGGCTCAGACCAAGGATCTTTCAATGCCCGGCGAGAAGCGGTTGCAGAACATCAAGCAATTGACGAACGGCGGTGAAAACGCCGAGGCTTATTTTTCGTTTGACGGAAAAAAGCTGATCTTTCAATCGAAGCGTGACGGCCGCCAGTGTGATCAGATCTACACAATGAACATTGACGGCTCGGACGTCCGGATGGTCTCGACCGGCAAGGGCCGGACGACCTGCTCGTATTTCCAAAATAACGGTAAGAAGATCGTTTATGGTTCGACCCACCTGGCGGGCGATGCCTGTCCGCCGGCTCCGGATTTCTCGCAAGGATATGTATGGGCCATTTACCCGAGCTATGACATCTTCGTTGCCAATGCGGACGGCAGCAAACCGAAACAACTTACCAAGGAAGTAGGTTACGATGCCGAGGCGACCATCTCGCCGGACGGTAAGAAGATCGTCTTTACCTCGACCCGCGACGGTGACCTTGATATCTACACCATGGACATCAACGGCAAGAACGTTAAGCGGTTGACGACGGAACTCGGTTACGACGGCGGTCCCTTCTTCTCGCCGGACGGCAAACAGATCGTTTACCGTGCCTTTCATCCGAAGACCGAGGCCGAGATCGCCCGCTACAAGGATCGGCTTAAGAACGACCTGATCGAGCCCAATAACTTTGAGATATGGGTAATGAATGCCGACGGAACCAACAAGCGGCAGGTGACGAAGCTCGGTGCCGCCTCGTTCGCTCCCTTCTTTACGCCGGACGGACGGTCGATCATCTTCTCGACGAACTATTTCGCCAAGGACCCGCGGAAGCGGAACTTCGAACTCGCTCTGATCAACGTTGACGGGACGGGGCTTGAGCAGGTGACCTTCAATGAGACCTTTGACGGCTTCCCGATGTTCTCGCCGGATGGCAAAAAGCTAGTATTTGCCTCGAACCGCAACGCGGCGAAAGAGGGCGATACGAATGTCTTTATTGCTGATTGGGTGAAATAGCGGCTAGTGAATCGTAAATCGTGAATCGCAAATAGAAAGGGAAGCCCAAGCGATACCGGGCTTCCTTTTTTCGTGCCTTGCCGAGCTATTTTTCAATAATGCGGACGGTCAGGATCTTGTCGCCTTGGACGATCCGGTCGACCACCGCCATATCGCGTTCGCTGACTTGGCCGAAGACCGTGTAGCCGCCGTCGGGGTGTGGTAGTTTCATCGTCGACGATAGGCCCTAAAGGTCGTACCGTTGCTTTTAGCTTTTGACCAAACACGCCGCGTGACCTTCTATGGCGTCGCCGTCCTTTAACCTTGATGCAGTGGGCCTCCAACCATTCGCAATTCGTCGTTCGAGAAGCTCATCTGCGGTTGGATGTTTGTTCCAGACGGCGACCGCCGTTACGGCACCGAGTCAGGTAGTGTCGTAAACCAAAAACACGTCGCGATATGGAACGATGATGTCGTGGGTGTACTCATCTTGGGTGATAACTTCGGCAACGGTCTGCGGATGCACTTCGCTCTTTGGCTTAGTTGCCGCCCAAGCGAGCACGTCCGCGAGGCCGCGGTGACCGTTGATGGCCATACGATCAGTTTCGCTCAGAACCTCCGAACTATCTAACCCTCTTCGCATATGCTTCACGTTTGGTGCTTAAGAAAGAATACGCTCCTTAATGGTGGTGTTTCTGGCTCAGCGTCCGACTATCCGAACGGTCAGGATCTTGTCGCCCTGGACGATCCGATCGACCACAGCCATATCGCGTTCGCTGACTTGCCCGAAGACCGTATAGCCGCCGTCAAGGTGCGGCTGCGGCGAATGCGTAACGAACCACTGCGAGCCGCCCGTGTCCTTTCCGGCGAGAGCCATGCCGACGGTTCCGCGGCCGTAGGGCACCATGTTCACTTCGCATCGGATGGTCCAGCCCGGGCCGCCTGTACCGTCGCCGCGAGGGTCGCCGTCCTGCATCACAAAATTTGGCACGACGCGATGAACCTCAAGCCCATCGAAATACTTTGAGTTTGCGAGGCGGATGAAGTTATCGACCGTCAGCGGTGCATCATCGGGCAAAAGGTCGATGGTGAACGTGCCCTTCTTTGTCGTAAGAACCGCCTTTACGGAGCCGTTCCGCCTTGCGGCAGCACGGCGATAGTCCGCTTCGTTGTTGAGCACCTGGCCGAGCCGTGTGCCCTTGCCGGAGTATCGACGGACGCGAAGGAGGTCCGTGCGGTCGATGTTCTTCAATATCGGCGAAAGCTCGCGGCCCTTGTAAGCTTCGTCGTTGAGCATCTGATGGACCCGGCGGCGGATTAGGTTATCCGGCGAGCCGGCGGCAATATCGAGCACCGAAAGAGCCTCAGTCTTATTCAGCTTGAAGAGAGCGTTCATCGCGGCGAGTGCGGCGTCGTTCTCGTTCGGGTCGTTCATTATTGCGTATTCGGCGGCGTTCTTTAGGACATCGAGATTCGCGTCCGCTACGGGCCGGTCGCCGAGCAGCGATGCCGCGGCCGCCCGGATCTGGACATCCGGATTGCGAAGCGCCAGCCGCAAGATCTCATCAAGGCTATCGGTGCCGAACCGGGCAAATGCCGAGAGTGTTGCCGGAGCGGCCATTATCGCATCCGCATCTTCCTTCGGATCGGCTTCTGCCATCGCCCGGGCAAGCGGTTCGAGGATCGCCGCGGCCTCGCTTTTCAGCTTCTTGCCTTCTTCGGTCTTCGGTTCGATAACGGCAAATTCGCCGACGATCATCGCCAGCGTCCGATACTGTTTCCAGCTTGTCAGCTCCGGCGCATTGCCTTCACCGCGGGCGGGCGCAACGCGAACGCGTGCGACGTAAACTTCCGAGGTCGCACCTTTGTCGAGCGCTGCAAAATCCTTGAAGAGCTTTAGTGCTGCCTCATTGAAGCTGCCGGGAATGATCTGCCCGAGAGCGACAGCGACCTCGACGAACTCGCTGTGCTCGGCCGGAACGATGCCTTCGGCCATCGAACTCTTGTAGCCTGCAAGAACTTTGGTGCCGTGTGCGATCAGGGCTTCGGCAGCCTTTGCGTCTTTCAGTTGGGCAAGCGAACGGACAGCCGAAACTCGGACGCGGCTATCGACATCCGAGGTCGCAGCCTTTATCAGGAGGTCGGTCGCGGTCTTGTCATCCGAAGCTCCGAGCGCGCGTGCGGCATTTGCCCGTGCGACGGCATCCGCGTCGGACGAAAGCATTTTGCGGAGCTGTTCGTTGGCGTTTTTTGCCCGTACGCGGGAAAGCGTATTGGCGGCATCTATCCGGATGCGGGCATCGGAGTTCGTGAGGAACTTCGCGACCGTGACGTCCGTCTTCTCGGGCCTCGCACGAAGCGCAGCGGTCAGCGCGAGCAGCACGGTTTCTTTGTTCTGATCTGCGCCCTTCAAGTGCTCGGCCTCAAGAACGAAAAGTATCGCCTGCCCGAGGTCTTTCGCCTTTGGATCTTTCGCATTCGCCGCGGCGATCTTTCCCGCAGCCTCGGCAAGCCGGCCGCGGATGTCGGCCTCGACGACGTTCGGCAACTTTGCCTTACCGGTCTCGCCGATCGCCCGCTGGATGGCATCCGCCGCCTCGATCGATTCCACCTCGCCAAGCGCAAAAGCGGCCATCGCTCGAACCTCGACTGCGGGGTCGCCGGCAAGAAGCTCGACGAGCGGGCCGACGGCCGCGGCATCGCCGATCCGGCCGGCGGCAAGGGCAGCCCTTTGGCGGACCGCCGGAACCTTGTGTTTTAAGAGTTCCGTTAGGTCCGCGTCAAAACGAAGTTCGTCCTCGGCGCGAAGTATCTTTACCTCGACATCGAGCGGAACCTGTGCCGCGGCCGCAACAGCAAACAAAGCGATAAAGAGAAGCGTTTTGCCAAAATGTTTCACTATCTATATTCCTTTCTCCGCACCGGCCTCGATGATCTCAAAGCTGGTGGTTATCTCCGCCGTCGGGCGAACGG
>CAZGLZ010000043.1:0-27924 GCA_964526245.1 uncultured Chloracidobacterium sp.
GCTTCGCCGGATCAGGAGCAGCGTTGCAATACCCGCACCGAAGGCAAAAGCGATACTGAGGTCATAGAGATTCGCAAACGGCACATAGCGAAACACCCATGGCATCTCGGTGTATCCGCTTTGGCGGAGCACGGCGGTCTCAAGTTCGTAGGCCGTTACCCACCGGACGAGCCAGCTTGAGAGGTTGAAGAACACGCCGAGCGTCGCGGTCCAGAGCGAGATCCTACGCGCCATTTCCGAAGGAGCGTAGAGATTGGTCAACTGGAACAGGCCCGCAAGGATGTAGCAGGCGAGTGCAACCATCATCAACGCGCCGTCGGACATGAACGATTGGCCCATCTGGATGCGCAATCCGAGCATTACCAGCGAGCCGCCCAATGCAAGAATGGCCGGAAGGTATGAGGTCCAGCCTGTTCCGATCTCTCTTTCGTAAATTTCCTGTGCCATAACAATTCTCTATTCGGGCGAGATTTTCCCCTGCTTTTCCTGTCCAAGGCCATGTGCGGCCTCGGCGTCCACTTTGTTGAAGATATCCTCGAAAGCCTTGTGGTTGCGGTTCGTGTGCCCGCCGAGGATCACCTTTACGGTGCCGTCCGCCTGCTCTTCCACATTTGCCCAAATGCGGCGATGCGAGAAAAAGAACACATAGACCAGGGCCGCCATCAATCCGACGCCGCCAAAGTACCAAGCGATGAACGCACCGTTATACGGGTCGTACTTGATCGATAAGATATGGGCGAACGGGGCCTTCTCAAACTCATTGAGCCGCCACTTATAGCCGGCCTTCGGAGCACTGATCGGAATGTTATCCGGAACGGTCGAACCGAACGCGAAGACACGCTGCCGTTCTCCGCCGGGCGGCGTTACGCTGAGAACTGCCGCCGGGTTGTTGTATTCGCCCGAGCGGGTGTCGGGTTCGCCGTTCTGGTTGAATGTAAAATCCGGAAGGAATTGATCGTATTCAATGACAGTTCCATCGGCCAGCGTTGTGCTTCCGAGCCGCATTATGTTCACCGTCTGCGGTTCGCCGCCATCGACCGGAACGGCCTGGATCTTGATCTCGCGGGCATTGCCGATCGGGACCGTCTGTGCCTGGAAGAACCGGAACCCGCGATAGTGGAACGGATTGTTCATGCTGACATCCGCTATCGTCGTTCCGTATTCCGGGTCGTCGATCCTGATCTGCGTCCGCCAATCGAGCGTGTTGGTCACGTCGATCGCGCCGCTCGGGTCGATAAGCTTTTGCTGAACGTCTGTGCATGTCACCGTAAACGGCAATTGCACAGCGAAACGCTCTCGCTTGTCGAGTTCGAACCGGATCATCTCGATCTGGTCGCTCGCATCGCCCGGGATCATCCGGACGTCCGCGTCAAAGCCTGTCATCAAGGCGACGGCGTGGCCGAGAAAGAGAGTCAACAGGGTTACATGAACAATGTACGCACCGAGGCGGTTGTACTTGCCGCGTTCACCAAAGAGAACGGCCTGTTTGCTCTCGATAGTCCGCGAGAAATCTTTCTTGCCGCTCTCATCAACGGCGTATGATTTCGTCGTGGTTTCGGTCACTTCGGGCGTGAATCCCCGGCGGTCGAAGACGCCCTGCAGCTTTTCAATTACGCTCTCGGTGTTCGTTCCCGAAACGACATATTCGGAACTCACCTGCTGCTGTTTGAGCCACTCGGCAGTTGCGGTCTTTTTCGGGTTGCGGATATAGCTCCAAGCCGACGGGAACCGCTCGATTGATGCCAGAACAATGTTGAGCGAGAGGACGAGCAGCAGAAGGTTGTAATACCAAGCGTGGTAGATATCGAAGAGCCCGAGTGCACCATAGACGGTCCTTTCGGCCGGTGTCAGCGATGCGTAATACGAATCGAAACCATCGACATTCTGCTGAATGATGAGCATTCCGATCATCGAAAGGATGACCAGAATGACGAGCAAGGTCACGCCGAACCTGACCGAACTCAGGAACCTGAGCACAGCCTCGACATAACCCATTAAGTTCGTTCCGGAAGCAGCCTTTGCAGGGGAGGCCGGCGGGCCGGGTTTAATGCTTTCTTCGTTAACCGACATTTGTCTATAAGAATATTAGAACAGGGACGGTGTTTTGTCACCTTCCGGTTTATTAGCTCTGCTTCTAAAAATAAGCAGGCTCATCAGAGCATGATAGCTTTGAAAAACCGGCCGGTAAGGCTATTCTTTAGCATTGCAGAGCCCTGAGCCTATGAGTATGTCAGTAGCAGAGATCGGCGAGGCCGCTGAGCCTTTGAGCCTTCGGGATCGCCTGAACGCCTACGTGGTGTTGACCAAACCACGTATCGCGTTCATGTTGGTGCTGACCGCGGCGGCCGGATATTACGTAGGCTCGGGAAGCCCGATCGACTATGCACTTTTCGGATGGTCGATGACCGGCATCATGCTGCTGGCTCTCGGCGTAGCGACCTTGAACCAATGGTTCGAGCGGGCGACCGATTCGCTGATGGAGCGGACAGCGAAAAGGCCGCTGCCGGCGGGGAAGGTAAGTTCGATCGAAGCGTTCATATTCGGGTCGGCTCTTACCCTGAGTGCAGAACTTGTATTCTTCTTTCTAGTCAACCCGCTTACGGCATTGCTTGGACTCGTCGTCATCGTCGGCTATGTGCTGATGTACACGCCGCTCAAGACCCGAAGCACGATCTGCACTGCGGTAGGTGCGGTTCCGGGAGCGATGCCGCCGCTAATGGGCTGGACCTCGGCCGCGAACGAGATCTCGCTCGGTGCGTGGGCTCTTTTCGCTTTGCTTTTCCTTTGGCAGTTCCCGCACTTCCTGGCAATCGCGTGGCTTTACCGCGAACAATACGAGCGGGCGGGCATCAAAATGCTCCCGGTCGTCGACAGGTCGGGTGTGATCACCGCCCGGCAGATACTCCTCTTCGGTTTTCTTACATTGCCGGTCAGCCTTGCCCCGTTCTTTTTCGGGCACGCGGGTTTCATCTACCTTGGGGCAGCACTTTTTGCAGGCATTTGGTTTCTTGTCGAATCTTTCCGGATGTCGCGGGCGAAGAACGATAAAGCGGCTCGACGGCTTCTTCTTGTCTCTGTTCTTTACTTGCCGATAGTCTTCGGGGCGCTTGTGATAAACAGCCGATAATGATTCGCGAAGGTGTAACAGCAACATCAGACCGGGCACCGGGAACGACCGTGGAGGACATTCTCTCCGGCAGCGGCGGCCCGAGCGGGCCCTTTCGCGGCCCTGACCCAGGCCCGAACGACTTTTTTGACGACGAGGACGACGAAAGGCCGGATAAGGCGAAGATAATTACTTGGTTCGTGCTCTTGGTCGTGCTAATGACCTTCGGCGGCCTGCTCGGGGCATATATCGTCATCGCGACGAACAATGTTCTCGAGTGGAAGCCGTTCGACCTTCCTATCCCGATCTGGATAAGCACCCTGATGATCGTGTTAAGCAGCTTTGCCTATCACGCAGGAAAGCTCTCGGTCGACCGAAGCAACTGGATGGCATCGCGAAACTATTTCGTTACGACCACCGTTTTGGGCGGTATTTTTATCGCTTCGCAGCTTCTTGCATGGATCGCACTTTGGCGGACGGGGCTTTACGTTGAGGGGAACCCTTACGCCGGGTTCTTTTATATCCTGACGGCGGCCCATGCTGTACACGTCATCGGCGGTATCGTGGCCCTCGCGGCGGTCGTGCTGCGGACCTGGCAGGGAACCTCGAACTACGACGAACGGGATTACCGCCAGAAACTTGCCCGCTCGGTCGGCTGGTATTGGCACTTCATGGGCGGGCTCTGGATTGCGATAGTCGTCCTGCTCGCGTTCTGGAAGTGATGATATTTTATGGAACAGCTTCTCGGCATCTTTCCTCACTGGAATTCGTTCCTTAACGCGACCTCGGCGGTCTTTCTGGTCATCGGCTTTTATTTCATAAGGCAAAAGGCTATTCCGAAGCATAAGGCGTGTATGCTCACAGCCTTTCTGGTCTCAAGCCTCTTCTTGGCCAGCTATCTTTCGCACCACGCCCTGCGAACGTACTATTTCGGTATCGGGCCGACCCGATTCACGGGCGAGGGGCTCGCGAGGCCGGTCTATTTCACGATTTTGACCTCGCACACGATCCTCGCTGCGATCGGGGCACCGTTCATCATTGCGGCCCTTTATCTGGCTTTGAAAGGCCGATTCGATAAGCACAAAAAGCTTGCAAGATTTGTTTTTCCGGTGTGGCTGTACGTATCGGTAACGGGCGTTATCGTCTATTTAATGCTCTATCACCTTTATCCGGCCCGCTAAGAAAGGAAAAAATGTCGGGTTTCGCCGCATTTTTCTTGCTCTTGGCGGAAACAAAGTGCTAATATCTTACCGTTGAAAAGTTGATCACCGAAGTCGGGATGTCCCGGCGCGGGGGAACCATCGAGAAAGGACGTGTCCGATCTCAGGGGCGAGGCAGGCCAAATTCGGTTTGCGGGGATAACTTTCGTTCCTAGCCCGTCAGCTAACCTCGTAGGTGTGGCAAAGAAGTTACTGCAGAAGAAAAGACTTCAGGTCGCGAATTTTGTGTGTGCTTCGCGCTCTGCTTTTTCAACGAAACAAGCAGAAATCCGGTCTTCTCAAGGACGCATTACCCGCGGAGCGATTCGCGGGTTTTGCGTTACGGGTAATAGAGCTTTTTAAGATCGCCCGCATTCCACGAATCATCGCTAAAATAGTAAACACGCCGGCCGGGCTTTAGGCCCGCAAGCGGAGCTTCATCTATCGAAAGGCCGTAACTTGCCCGGCAAAGCGGTTCTGTCCAGTCGTTCCCGGCGCGAAGGAAAGAGCGAATGCGTTCGGCATCGGCACCCATCACGAACGCCATCGGAACCGCCTCATCAACATCCATCTCCTGCAGCCAGCTATCGCCGACACACCACGACGCGAGAGCGGTCATCGTAAGCGGGGTTCCGGCGGGAAGGCCGGAACGAAGCTCCTTCATCAGTTTTCGGTAAAAGGGCCGTGCGGAGAGTGCAGCGTCAAAATCGATCTGAATGCCCCGCGTATTTGGCCGCTCGAGGGCGGACCGTGCAAGTTCGACGATCTCGGCGATCTGGCCGTCGCTCAATGCCGGCCTCCGTTCGGTCTGCTTGACCGTCTCGATTCGGATCACTGCTGTGAGATGAGTACCGTCGGGAACGGACAGCGGCTGGCGTCGCGGCTCGCGGCGGACCGAATCCGCCTCAAGTGTCAGCGTCATCGCGAGGAATGCGACGCCGGTCGTCGCCGGATCGATGAAACGCAGATCCTCATTTCGTTCCCATGCCCAGAGCATCGTCGCAGGTGCGTCGGCAGGACGAGGCTCGCGAACGACCTGATCAGAATAGCAGGCGGCGACAAGCGACAGCAAAACAAAGAGAATGATCGGGCGGAAATACACCATGGAATTCTACCATTACCGCGGCCAACCGTTTATTACCTTCAAGTGCGATTTGCTATACTTGTCGAAACTGAATCGCTATTCATTTCGTGCGAGAAAGCAATACCGGAGAAAATATGATCGAAAGGGAACAGATCGAGATGGACGTGGTCTTCGTCGGGGCGGGGCCGGCAAACCTTGCGGCAGCTTTGCACCTCAAGGCCGAGATCGGGCGTCATGACGAACTCATTGACCGTGGCATAAAGCACGGCCGCAAGATCGGCGAGATCGAGATCGCCATCGTCGAAAAGGGCTCGTTCGTCGGTGCGCATATCCTTTCGGGTGCCGTAATGGATCCGAAAGCGATCCGCGAGCTGATGCCGGATTTTCTTGAACAGGGATGCCCGGTCGATACGGTCGTGACCGAAGACGCGGCGTGGTACCTGACGCCTTCGAAGATGATCAACGCCCCGATCGTCCCGCCGCCTTTGAAGAACAAGGGCAAGTACATCCTGAGCCTTTCGAAGATGTGCGAATGGCTTGGCGAGAAATGCGAAGAGGCGAGCATCAATATCTTCCCCGAGTTTCCTGCGGCCGAATTGCTCTACGATGAGAACGGCCGAGTGATCGGCGTAAGGACCGGCGACAAGGGGATCGATAAGGAAGGCCACCAGAAGGCGAATTTCGAGCCAGGCGTCGAACTGCTGGCCAAGGTCACCGTGCTCGGCGAGGGCTCGCGAGGCTCGCTTGCCAAACAGGCGATGCAGCGGCTTGGGCTGATGGAAGGCAAAGAGCCGCAGGTCTTCTCGATCGGCGTCAAGGAACTTTGGGAATTGCCGGCCGGGAACTTTCCGGAAGGCAAGGTTGTTCATACGCTCGGGTTTCCCTCCGATACGCAAACCTACGGCGGCGGCTGGATCTACGGAATGAAGAACAACGTCGTCAGTATCGGGTATGTGACCGGGCTTGATTATGTTGACCCGAACATCGATCCCCACGCGGAATTTCAGAAATTCAAGACACATCCTGCCGTTGCCGAGGTGCTTCGCGGCGGTAAGATGATCAAGTATGGAGCCAAGACCATCAACGCCGGCGGCTATTGGACGATGCCGAAGCTGTATGCGGATGGGCTGCTCATGGTCGGCGATTCCGCCTCGTTCCTCAACGGCCAGCGGATCAAGGGTATCCACACAGCGATGAAGTCGGGAATGCTTGCGGCCGAGACGATCGTCGGAGCGCTCGAGCACGAGGACTTCACCGAAACAACGCTCCGCCATTACGACGAAAAGGTCAATCTAAGCTGGATCTACGACGAGCTTCACCCGGTACGGAATTTCCACGCGTCGTTCCAAAAAGGCCGTTGGTCGGCGCTTATAAATTCGGGGCTGCAATATCTGACCAAGGGGCTCGCTTGGGGCTTTATGCCGAAGGAACATCACGTTGCCGGCCACGAGAGAATGGCAAAGCTCGGCGAGCTTAATGGCAACGCCGACCCCGAGCGTTACGCGGAACTCAAGTTCGACAAGGAACTGACCTTCGACAAGGTTACCGACGTATTCCACGCCGGAGTCTCGCATGACGAGGACCAGCCGTCGCATTTGCACGTGCTCGATACGGAGATCTGTGCGACGCGATGTGCCGAGGAATACGGCAACCCGTGTCAGCGGTTTTGCCCGGCAGCGGTTTATGAGATGGAAGAGAATGCGGCAACCGGCAGACGCGAACTAAAGGTGAACTTCTCGAACTGCGTCCACTGTAAGACCTGCGACATCGCCGATCCTTATCAGATAATCAATTGGGTAACGCCCGAGGGCGGTGGCGGTCCGAACTATAAGGGAATGTAACGAAAAAAGTCCGCTGCGTGCGGACTTTTTTTATAAGGACTTTTTTGCGGATCAGGCCGCCGCTTCTTCGTCTTGGTCGGTGAAGCTGAAGTTTACCTTTCGTTCTTCAAATTCCTTTAGGGCAATTCGCGTCGGCTTGATCTTTCGCGGATCGACATCAACCCGCGGCAATGCTCCACGCTGAAGCTGCTTGCTCCGCTGGGCCGCAAGGATGATGCGCCGGTATTTCGAATCGATCGCAGGCGGATCGATCTCGTTTAGGTTCACTTCGTCTTCAAGAAGCTCTGTTTCTTCGGTCATATTTGGTCAAATTCCGATGGTAGAATGATTCGCTCCCGCGAAACTTTCAATTATAGACGCGATACGCTCGATTTGTCTATCCCGCCGCTGCCTTTCGCCGCAGATGACCGACGCGAGTTGGCGAGAAGCGACAGGCACCTCTTCATTGACGATCACGTAATCGAAACGCGTGTAGTTCTGAACTTCGGCAAATGAATTCCGGAGACGTACGGCAAGGTCATTCGCATCTTCGGTATTGCGGGCCGTCAAGCGTGCTTTCAAAACGGCAAAAGAAGGCGGGAGGATAAAGATGCTGACCGCCGTAGGCACCTTTTCCATTACGGCCAATGCACCTTGAACGTCGATCTCGAGGATCGCGTCGCGGCCTGAACCCGTTATGTCCTCGATCTGCTCGCGTGACGTGCCGTACATGTTCCCGTGCACTTCGGCGTATTCAAGAAAGCGGCCCTTTGCGATGCTTTCGTCAAACTGTTCGCGGGAGACGAAGTAATATTCCCGCCCGTGCTCCTCGCCGAATCGCGGCTTGCGGGTCGTGTGAGAGATCGAATAACCGAGGTCGGGAACCGACGGCATTATCTCGCGGATCAGCGTGCCTTTGCCGCCGCCCGAGGGAGAGCTAATGATTATCAGGTTACCTTTTTTCATTTCTCACTCGATGTTTTGCACCTGCTCGCGGATCTTTTCGATCTCGCTTTTGATTGCAAGAGCGTTCTCCTTGACGATCAGGTTCGCGGTCTTTGAAGTGATCGTGTTCGCCTCACGATTTAGTTCCTGTGTAAGGAAATCAAGCCGTTTGCCGACCTCGCTCTCCTCGTCCATTATCGCGCGGAAATGCGAGATATGAGCGCGGAGCCGTGTGATCTCTTCGCTGATGTCCGAACGGTCTGCAAGATAGGCGACCTCCTGTGCGAGCCGGCCTTCGTCGATCTCAGTTCGGGCCTCGGCCTTTTCCAGCAGTTCGCCGATCCGTTTAGAAAGCTTCTTGAAATACTCTTCCGAAACGTTCGCACTCTCCGATTCGATCGGGCCGAGATGCCGTTCGATGTTATCGAGCCTAAGAGCAAGCTCATCGTAAAGCGATGCTCCCTCATTTGCACGCATCTCCTGCAGCCTCTCGATGGCACTGCCGACCGCTTCGGCAAGCAGTTGATCGAGCATACCGTCAGCGGCAGGTTCCTTAGCCGTCAGGACGCCGGGAAGCTTTGCGATCGTAGCAATATCGGCCTCGCCGCTGAGAGAAAACTCCTCGCCGATCTCGCGGAAAGACGCAAGATAGCCCGCAATGAGTTCCTTATTGACCTCGTAGGTTATCTCCGACGTCCGCTCCATTTGGATCGAAACATCGACCCGCCCGCGGGTGAGGCTTCCGGAGACCTGCTTTTTGAGAGCTGACTCGAACGCCTGAAGGCTGGAGGGCATCCGCAGGTGGACGTCAAGGAAGCGGTTGTTGACGGTCTTCATCTCAACCGAGACCGTTGTCCCTTCCGACCCCGCAGAGCCGCTGCCATATCCTGTCATCGAACGCATAATTTACAAACCGGGTGAACTGCTGAAGCTAATTATGCAATAGACTTTGCCGAAGACGAAATCAGGGGTGTTTCGCCGGCCCGTTCGAGCTCTTTACAGCCCGGAAAAGTATTGATATCCTCTTCGTGCTTTACCCGAGAACCCTCACGAAGTTGCGAAAATTATGTCAGTAGATGCCCGAGCCGAGATCGTGATCGAACGACCGCGTAAGGATGTTGCCGAGGTGATGCTCGAGCCAAAGTATGACAAGCTTTGGATCACCGGGCTGACGAACTGCTTTCCGCAATCACCCGGACTGATGCACGAGGGCTTGAAGTTCGAGCGCGTCGGCACGCTTCTGGGACGCCACTATTCCTGCCAATATCTGGTCACAAGGTCGGACGGCGAGAGCTTTGCTGAGATCGCCGCTGATGAGCCGTTCCAGATGAAGATCCGTTACGATCTTGCTGAAACGGACGGCGGCACCGCGGCCAAGATCCGCATTCAAAGCATCGGTGAGAATGAATACAAACTGCCCGCACCGGCATTGAACAAGGCGATCGCCGATTGGATCGCCGGTGACCTCAAGCGACTGAAAAAGCGGGTTGAAGATGGGGTAGATTAAGTCTCGTCCGTTTCCTCGATCGCGAATTGCAGGTCGTAGAGTTTCTTGTAAATGCCGGCTTTGGTCAGCAATTCGTCGTGTGTGCCGGTTTCGACTATTTTCCCGCGTTCCATCACAACGATCTTGTCTGCACGGCGAATGGTCGAGAGCCGGTGAGCGATAACGATCGACGTCTTGTCCCGCATCAGATTTCCAAGTGCCTGTTGAACCAGCCTCTCTGACTCGGCATCGAGCGCCGAGGTGGCTTCGTCAAGGATCAGCACCGGAGCATTTGCCAGAACGGCACGGGCGATGGCGATCCGCTGCCTTTGGCCGCCCGATAAAAAAGTTCCGCGTTCACCGACGATCGTCTCGTACTTGTTCGGCAACTCATCGATGAAGTCGGCGGCGAAGGCGATCTCAGCCGCACGGCGAATGTCCTCGTCGGTCGCGTTCGGGTCGCCATAGGAGATGTTGTAGCGGACCGTGTCGTTGAAAAGCACGGTCTCCTGCGTGACGAGTGCGATCTGCCGCTTAAGGTCCGAGAGCTTTAGCTCGCGAAGGTCGGAGCCGTCCCATTCGATCGAGCCGGAGGCCGGATCGTAGAGCCGCTGAACGAGTTTTATCAGCGTCGATTTACCGCCGCCGCTCTCGCCGACGAGTGCGACCACATTACCTTTTTCAATCGAGAGCGAGACCGAATCGAGGATCGGCTTTGTGTTGTCACCGTAGTTGAAAGAGACGTCCTTTAGCTCGATCGATCTCTCAAGTCCAGCAACCGGCTTTGCATCCGGACGCTCCGGCAGATGCTCGTGGCTGTCGAGCACGTCCCAAACGTCGCGGGCCGCGGCAAAGGCACGCGAGATCTCGTTATGCTGACGGGAGATCTTCCGCATCGGGTCATAGCTGCGGAAGAGGAAATACAGAAATGCGAAGAACTCGCCGGCGTCCATTGCCGAGGCGTTGATCTCACGGAGGCCGAAATATAGAAGGATCACCAGGGCGATGGTGCCGATCATCTCAATGGTCGGCGGCGAGGTCGCGGCGATCCGGCCTGAGCGGAGATTTGCCCGGGCGATCATTTCTGCGACGCGGCCAAAGCGGTTACGCTCGCGGTCCTCGGCCCGGTAGGCCGTTACGATGTTATGGTTGGCGAGCGTTTCCTGAGCGGTGTCGGTAAGCAGCTTGTTGCCTTCGTAGGACATTTCGGCGAGCTTACGCAACGCCCGGCTGAATTTGCTCGTGAGGAACGCGATGATCGGAGCGATGATCAGCGCGCCAAGCATCAGCCGCCAATTTAGATAGAATGCGGCTCCGAGAAATGCTACGAGCATGAAGCTCTCGCGAAGTACGTCGCGGAGGTTCGCTGAAACCGCAAGTTCGATTGCCGAGCAGCTCACGACCAATCGAGAGACGAGAAAGTTTGTCCGGTGCTTTTCAAAGAAGGACGCCGACTGCGAAAGCAGGTGGTCGTAAAGCTGCTTACGTATATCAAGAACGGCCGATTGCCCGATCTTTGCCATCAGGTACGACGAGAAATACTCGGCGATGCCTTTTGCGAGCGTGAACGCGATCAAAAGCCCCGAGATCGCGAACCAGGCCGAATACCACGGCTCCTTCGGGATCAGTTCGTGGAGGTTGAAGGGGAGCGACCGTGAGCCCGTGTTTTCGGGGATGAACTGCTCAAAGATCGGCATCAGCAAAAGGCCGATGGCCGTTTCGAAGACCGCGACGAACACCATCGCGACGATCGCGACCGCGAATATGCCCTTGTAGGGCCTGACATAATTGAGCAGCCGGTTTAGGTCTGACATCGGAAACCAAGGTAAAGACTATACGTTAGCGTGATACAGGTTGTCCAAAAAACGCGATAAATTTGCAACCCGCACGGCGGGTATGGCATCTTGCTTAGAGATTCTTTTACCTCGGAGAACCGAAAAATATGAAGATACTCAGGCCCTCCGCATTACTTTGTCTAATATTCTTTTCGCTCGTATTTACCGTTGAGATACCGGCCCAAGCCGACATCGGCCGACGGACGACGGCGATCACTTATCCTCAGGATGAGCGGGTTGACGTTCAGTTTCGCGGTACGACCCGCTTTCCACGGATGAGCGGTCGAGCGATCATCCGGCGGACTGCCCGCAACGGCACCGAGGTCGAAGTTTTGGTTTCCAAAATGCCGAGGCCGTTTGAACTCGGACGCGGCTACGCGACCTACGTACTTTGGGCTATTTCGCCCGAAGGGCAGATCGATAATCTCGGTGAGATAAAACGCCGTGGGTTTTTTGAGTTCGACTCGAAAATCAGTGTAACGACGAGCCTTCAGACGTTTGCTTTGATCATCACGGCAGAGCCCCATTTCCTCGTAAGGCGGCCCTCGCAGGAGATAATGCTTGAGAACCTGAACCCGGTAGCCCGGAGCGGCAGGCAGCTGACGACGGCGGCCTCGATACAATACTTTGGTAACACAAGCGACTATTTCAAGGATTCGAGGACACCGGAGATAGCCGAGATCGATTATTCACGGACGCCTTCGACGGTTTTACAGGCAAAGCAGGCGATCGCTCTGGCAAAATTTGCCGGTGCCGAACGCGATGCGCCGGAGCCGCTTAATGAAGCCGAAACGCTGCTGAACAACGCCGAAGAAGCTTGGCGTGCCGGCCGCAAAGAGGATGAGGTCGATATCACCGCCCGCCGGGCGATAAGCACCGCCGTAAGTGCAGAGCAATTGGCATATGAACGTGCCGATGCCCGACGCAAGCGCAATGAGCAGGTTCGTGCCGACGCCGAGATGCAGCGGGTCGAAGACCGCCTTGCACGGGCTCAAGAGGAGATCGACGAACTGAAAAGACAGCTCGCAGATGAGACGCGTTCCAAGGAACTCTCGCAACGAGACGTAGAAAATTATCTGAAGCAGATACGCGATCTTCGTGCGGAAAATGGGAAATTGCGCGAAGACCTTGGCCGCGTGCAACTCGAGGCGACGAACGCGAAGGCTCGGCTCGACGCCATTGACCAGCAGCAGCGTGAGGCCGAACAGCAGCGGCAACGCGAAGCTCGAATGAACGCGCTTCAGGCAAATGAGGCAACGCTCATTCAGTCGCTCCGTCGCTACGGCACCGTTTCGAAAAGCGAACGTGGGATCATTCTGACCTTGCCGGAAAACTTTTGGGCAACCACGCGTTCCACGGATTTCGCTCCCGGCGCGGACAATCGGCTAACGGCAATCGGCCAGATCTTGAATGAGAACGCCGATTACCGGATCGAGATCGAATCTCATACAGATAACCAGGGGACAGCATCTGAACTCGAGTCGCTGACCGAGCGTCGTTCAAGGGCGATAGCCGAAAGGCTGTCGGTATTCGGCATCCCGAACAACCGAATGGAACCCCGCGGCCTCGGGGCTAGCATTCCGATCGCGCCGAACAATACGAACGCCAACCGGGCAAAGAACCGCCGCGTCAACCTGATAATGGTGCCGGTTATCTAAATGTTTGCAGATCACGCTTTGAAACCTGCTTTGGCTGTCATGGCCGGGCAGGTTTTTTGTATGAGTTGAGCCCGAAAACTGCTAATATCTTTGATGGAAACGAATCCTTTGGCCTCACGATTTAGGAGAAATAGATGATCACGATCAGCCGCCGCCCGCTGCGGGTAGTTGCCCTCTTGCTTTGCATCACTGCACTTTTCACAACGTATTTTTTATTTGAGACCGAGCAAAATGCCCAGACAAAACCAGCCGAGCCTCGACGGGAGCTGCGAGCTGAATTCGCGAAGGCTGACGTAGTGACAGAAACGATCCGCAAAGCCTCGGCGGAACTTGTTAGGGTGCCTGTCGCGGGGCCGGGAGATCGGCAACGCATCGCCGAACGCGGAACGATCATTGCGGATTACGGAAGTTTTGTCATTGCAGCGGAAAAAGAGCGAAATGGACTCTCAGGCGAGGGCAGCCAGAGAATCGAAACAACGCTGCATCTGCCCGGGAGAACATTCGAGCCGCTCGCAACCCGTGAGGACTTCGCCGTCGAACCCGGAGCCGAAAGTGAAGGCGGGAAGGGGTATTTTCTAGTTCAGTTCGGTGCAACGGCCTCGGACGACTGGCTAGAAAGTATTCGTGAGGTTGGGCTCGAGGTCGTCCAGTATGTGCCGCACCAGGCGTTTCTGGTCTATGGCGAGCATTCGGCTGCGGTAAAAGCCGCAGGGCATTCACGTGTTCGCTGGGTTGGTCGGTATTTGCCGGAGCACCGGCTTGACGGTTTTGCCCGATCGTTCGCTGCAGGCGAAAGCGAGATGGCGGTCTATGACATAGCAGTGTTTTCGCGATCGGACCTCAGAGCCTCTTCGTGGGAATTTCGATCGAAGGTCGGCGGCCGGATAATCGCCGAAAGTGAACTTGCCAATAACTTCTTCAATGTACTTCGTGTCGAAATGCCCGTTTCGCAGCTTGAGAACGCGGCGGCAATGGATCACGTTTTCCGTATAGATCCATACGTAAAGCCGACTATCGAGGACGAGCGTGCGGCGCAGATCGTTGCAGGAAATTATGTGAACGTTACGACGCTCAACCCGCCCGGCTACGACCCGCTTACACAGTTCGGTGCAGACGGGACGAATGTCACAGTGATGGTCTCGGACGACGGTATCAGCATTCCCGGTAACGGTGGGTTTTACATAACAGCCAACAACACGGTCGATGGCCCATTGCGAGGCGGGCCCTCAGGCGCGACCGGCGGCCACGGGCACATAAACGCTAGCATTATCGCCGGTTACACGCCGTTCGGAACACTTGACGGACAGGGCTTCAATTACGGTGTCGGTATCGCTCCGCGGGCGAATATCATTAATATTCCCTTTTTGGTGAGCGGGAATACGACGACCGATGCCCAGGCAGTTGACGATGCACTCAACACGCTCGGGCCGAACGGCGTTCGCGGCACCATATCGAACAACAGCTGGGGCTCGGGCACAAACAATAATTCGTATGACTCCTATGCAGCAACCTACGACGGCCTGGTCCGGGACGCCTCGTTTGCGTCGTCTATCGATCCTTTCACGATCATATTTTCCGCCGGAAATTCTGGCCTGAGCGGACTCACGCGGCCGAAGGTTTCAAAGAATACGATCGCGGTCGCAAACTCGGAGAATATCCGGACCGAACTCGGTTCGACCGGAGCAGACAATATGGACGATCTGCGATCATCTTCGAGCCGAGGCATCGCGTTGGATGGCCGCATCAAGCCGGACATTACGGCTCCGGGAACGGTTATCACCGGCAGCCGGGCCGGTTCGTGCGGCAGTGTCTCGTCGTGCTTTGACGCGAATCACGCCTACAGCACCGGCACGTCACACGCCGCTCCGCAAGTTTCCGGTGCGGCAGCTTTGTTCACACAGTATTGGAAAGACCGCAACGGTGGAGCCTATCCTAGCCCGGCGATGATCAAATCGGCGATAGTACTGAGCGGCCAGGAGATGAACGGCAGCCTTACCGCCGCCTCAACAACACCGAATGGAAACGAGGGCTGGGGCCGGATGAACATGCGGCTCATGATGAACACGGGCGTCGCGATGAAGCATGTCGATCAGACCCATGCCTTCTCAAATAACGGCGAGAATGTGGTTTATGCCGGAACGGTCGCCGATCCTTCGAAGCCTTTCCGCGTCGCCTTGGTCTGGACCGACCCGCCGGGAACTACGAATCCGGCATTGGTGAACAATCTTGACCTGACCGTACAGGTCGGTGCAAATAGCTATAAGGGCAACTTTTTTACCGCGGGCGTATCAATCACGGGCGGGACGCATTCGGTCGTTGATAACGTTGAACAGGTTAGGCTCGCCGAGGGATTAGCGGCTGGAACGCCGGTGACCATCACCGTTTCCGCCACCGCATTGAACGGCGACGGCATACTTGGAAATGCCGACATGACCGACCAGCATTTCGCACTTGTCGCTTACAACTTTGCAGAGCCCTCGGACACCGCCGCAGCTCCATTCGACTTTGACGGCGACGGCAAGACGGACATCTCGATCTTCCGCCAAGGGCCGGGCGAGTGGTGGTATCTTCGCAGTTCGGACGGAGCGAATCGGGCGTTCCAGTTCGGCTCATCGTCGGATGCGATGGTTCCCGCGGACTACACAGGCGACGGCAAGGCCGATCTTGCATTTTGGCGGCCGGCGAGCGGCGAGTGGTTCGTTCTCCGGAGCGAAGATTCGACGTTCTTCTCGTTCCCGTTCGGAGCTGTTGGCGATGTGCCGTCCCCGAGCGATTTTGACGGCGACGGCAAAGCCGATGCGGCTGTGTTCCGCGCAGCATCCGGCACTTGGTTCATTCTCCGCTCTTCGGGCGGCGTTGGGATAGAGGTATTCGGAACGAACGGCGACCTGCCGGCGGTTGCCGATTATGACGGAGACGGAAGAGCGGATATCGGCGTCTTCCGGCCGAATGGCGCGAGCGGTTCCGAATGGTGGATCAACCGAAGCACGGCCGGCCTTTTCGCTGTTCAATTCGGCTCGCCAACGGATAGGACAGTCCAAGGTGATCATACCGGCGACGGTAAGGCCGACATTGCGTTCTACAGGCCGAGCACGGGCGAATGGTACGTGCTTAGGAGCGAAGACACGACATTCTTTGCTTTCCCCTTCGGCGCGGGCGGTGACGCGGCGGTTCCGGGAGATTATGATGGCGATGGCAAGACGGACGCAGCCGTTTTCAGGCCCGGATCTGCAACCTGGTTCGTGAACCGTTCGACCGGCGGCGTCGGCATAACCGGTTTCGGTCTTTCGACCGACGTTCCGGTGCCGTCTGCTTATGTTCGCTAGGAAAGGACGGTGATGCGGTTCGGCGGGAGGCCGACCATGCATTCTTCACCGACGTTTAGCCCGATAAGACGCAGGACCAGGGCTTCGAGTTCGAGCCCGCCTGCGTCGAGCCGGACGAGCGTCATCGGGCCGAGGAAAGATACCTCGGTGACGATCGCCTTGAGAAGGTTATCTTCGGGAAAAGAAGCTCCGAAGGAAAGAGAAATATATTCCGGCCGGATCGCGAGCGGAATATTCTTGTTGATCGGTCCGAGCCGCGTGCGGTCAAGCGGGCCGGTAAAGAGGCGATGGCCGCCCTCGATTGTGTGAAACTCCGGCAGGTCGGTCTTGCTGGAGGTCAGCCGCCGTGCTTCAAAGATATTGCAGCGGCCGGTGACCGAAGCAACAGCGGCCGTCAGCGGTGAATTGTAAACTTCCGACGCCGGCCCGTGCTGCCCCAAATATCCGCCAACGAGCACCAAAAGGTCGTCTGCAAACCCCAGTATCTGTTCAAAGCTATTTGTTGCGAAAAGGATCAGCTTTCCCGAATCTCGGGCGGCCGTCCGGAGTTTCTCCATCGCCTGCCGCCGCTCACCCGCATCGAAAAATCGGAAAGGGTCATCTAGACAAAGAAGCTTTGCATCGCTTTTGAGTGCTTCGTTGATCTTTGCCGATTGCATAGCGGCAAGCTCGGCCGTATCGAGCCGAAAACCGCGAAGCCTTTCGAACAGAGAAGTCTCCGGAAAGGTTGGGAGAAAGAAAGCCGGCGGAGCCTCGAGCGTTCCGCTATTAACCTCTTCAACGCCCGCTGCTATCCGGAGCAGCGATGTTTTGCCGGCACCGTTCAAGCCGTAAATGCCAATGACTCGGCCAGTCTCGGCCTCGAATGAAACGTCGCGGAGCGCCCATCGGTTCCCGTATCGCTTGGAAATATCCGTAAACTTCAGTGTCATCAGGAAAAAAGGAACAAATCGAAGGTCAAAGCGTGCAAAGAAAAGTATGCTGTTGTCATCTGATTTAGGCAAGTTTAGACTGTGGCTATGTCGGAGAGGACAATAAAACAAAAGGTTATTCGTGCGGCGGGGTGGCAGGTGTTCCGCCGCGGTGCAAAGATGTTGCCGTTTGGCGGGACCGTTGTCGCTATCGCACTTGTCGGGAGCGATATTCGCCGAAAGGGCGTGGTGAAAGGCGTGATCAACTCCGGCATCGATGCCATACCGGTCGTTGGGCTGGTTAAGAATGGCATTGAACTCGTGACCGGCGATTTTCTCCCGGATAAGGACGAAGCGGAGAAGAAAAATGGAAAGAAGAAGTAGACTGCTCCGGTGCGTTACGGCCGCTGCAAGCCTTGCGGCGATATTTTCGTTTGGAGCGTTGACGGCGGAGGCTCAACGTCCACAGCCGACACGGACGCCGGCTCGCCCGGCTGCTACGCCAACGCCGGCAGGTGCCGAAGTGATAAGCCGAGCCGACGACCTGCCGTGGGTCCGCATTCCCGATAGCGACGAACCCGCGACGCGTCCGGCCGGGGAAACAGAGCCCCGCGACCAGCAGACCATCGAGGCTCTCGAGGCTCGGATAAAGCTGCTTGAGTCCTCGCGGAGCAAAGACCCGGATGCTGTGCAAAAACGTCTGGCCCTCAATCTTGAGATCCTGACACGTGCCGAGCAGCGGTCGGACACTCTTCGCAAACAGCTTTTTGAAATGCTGGATAAGGAGGGAACTGTCCTCGCAAAGCTCGATTCTATCGAGATCGACATGAGGCCCGAGATGATCGACCGAGGCGTGGCTTTTGCCGGTACGCTTCGGCCGGAAGAGTTGAGGGAGGCTCGCCGCCGTCAACTTACGGCCGAAAAAACAAATCAACAAAACTTGCTAAATGAGATCCGCCGAAACCGTGCGAACCTTGAGGTGAATCTGCAGAAAGCGGACGACCTTGTCGAGCGGCTGCGGGCCCGGATCGAGCGTGAGATAGACTCGGCACTTGACGAAACGAACCCGGCAAACAAGCCGGACGATCAGAATCTTTAACTCTCCGGATACTCTGCGAAAACTTTGCGGCCTCTGCGTTCAAGTAATCTTAACGAAGAGGCCGCTGAGCGTTTCGCAAAGGACGCCGAGCTTTAGTCGCGGTTCGGCAACGAAAACACTCTCGAGTTACTGCACATCAGCCACTTCCGGCGCTTTGTTTTTCGCGCATTCGCGGGTCACGGCGAGAACGGCTATCGTCCGCAGAAACTTGTCGTCGAGCGATCTCGCGTTCGAGAGCGACAGCCCGAGGTCGCGGGCGGCGAGCTTAGAATAAGTCCGCTCAAGGTCGTAACCGGGCACCGTATAAGCCGAAAAGAAACTGTAGCTCTTGCCGATGATCTGCCGATAGACCGCCGTCGAGCCGAGGTCGGGGTCCTGCAGCCGATTGATGACGGCGACCGAGTCCGAAAGCTCCTGCATTGCAAAGCCCGGATTGAACCGTTCGTATTGATAAGCGAGTCCCATCAAGATCTTCGCCTTGGTCGCCGAATCCGGAAGCGCCCCTGCGATCTTGGCGACCTCGCCGAGAGTCTGGTACGCACCGGCAGCTTCGCTCAGATTCTCCATCTGCTTTTCGGCCAGATTAAATGCGAGCACGGCCCTGTCCTCGGCTTCGGCCACCTTTCCTTGAAAGCGGACGGCATCGGCAAAGCGAGTTTCCTCAATGGCGAGTTTGGTCCGTGTGAACCAAAAGTAATTGGTTGAATCCTTGCGGGCCTGCTCCTCTTTGATCTTGTCGAGCCAGGGTTCCAAAAGGGCAAATTGCTCTTCGGTCTTTCGCTGCCGGATCACCATCGTGATGATCATATTGTCCGTCAGTTTTCCTTCCTTTTCGGCTTCCTCGGCCTGTTCGAGAAGCTCTTCAAAGGTCGTACTGGCCGATCTGTTCCATTGTTCCCGCTGGCCCATTCCGGCGCGCATCTCATCGGTAAGCAGCGAATTTGCCTGCGACTTGGCAAGCGTAAATCTCTGTATCAGGCCCGGATGTTCGCTAATCACGATCGGTTCGAGTTCCAGCAAGGCCGAATACATATAGACCGCATCGGGCTGGCGGTTGGGCTCGGGCTGTCGCAGCCGTTCCTCGGGGTTGGTCGCGGCGGCGGCGATGCGGGCAAAGAAAGTTTCAAGAAAGCGGCGTTGCAGTATCGGATCTGCGGTCGAGTTCGCCGGCATCGACGACGAGACCATAAAGCGGTCAACTCCAAACATCCTTTCGCGGCCGAAAGGGTATGCCGAAAGGATCAGCAAACGGCGTGCGGATTCGTTGCGATAGTTTTGAAGCAGTTCGGAATAAAGAGTCGCCGAAAGCGATGGGTTCTTTCCCGCAGTATGATAGAGAGCCCAGAACCAGTGCTGTTCGAGCGGATAGCGCATCAGGCGGCGGTAGATCATCATGCTGAACGCCGGGTCCTCTCCGACCCTTTCGCCGGCAAGCGAGATCATCTCCTGGATCTCCCGCTCCCGGTTGAACCCGCTCCGCTCGGACGCTGCCTTTTCAAATTCTTTTAGTACCTCTTCGCTTAGCCGTTCAGCCCATTTTGCGTCGTGCCGGGCGATCGCCTTAATCACCGTCATCCGAAGGTCAGGCTTTGGCATTGTCAGCGCCATTGCTCTATCAGCTCGGGCCGTTTCAAATCCCTTTTCTTTGAAATGTGCATTGGCAACACCCCACGACTCGGTGAAGTATTGACGGGCGGTCGGTTCGTCGAAGGGCCATGAGAAATCTGCCAGCCGGACAAGGATATTTACCCGCTTATCAGCCTCACGGACAGAGCGGCCCTCGGCGGCAAGCTGACCGACGAGGAACCGCGAATTCTCGACCGTGCAGACCTCTGAACCGGTCTCGGGAGTTTGCCCGAAGACGGAAGAAAACGCGAATGCCGAAACGAACAGAAATGAGAGATACCGCATCATAGCCTCCGAAGAACATGGGATGCCCGAAGCCTGTCGGGGAAACATATTTCCATATTACATGCATTTGCGAGCGAAAAAGTTGCAAATTTTGCCTGCAAGGTTCGCTTTCCGGGGCGTTCAGTAGATATCGGCATTTGCCTTCAGCTCTCCAAGTCCAACGAAATTGTGGAGAAAAAAATGAAAAAGATCCTCTTGAGTTTGATGTTCGTTCCGGTATTTTTCGGAGCGATCGCTGTGTCCGGGGCGTTTGCCCAGGGCGTTATTTTGCCTATTCCATGTGACTCGCGGCCGTGCCGGCCAAGGCCGATCCCGCAGCCTTTGCCGAGCGTTCTGCCGGTCAAATCGATAAAGCTCGACACGAAGATCGAGGGCCAGGTCGCGACGACGCACGTCGAACAGGTCTTCCGCAACGACACGCGGTTTACCCTTGAGGGCACGTATTTCTTCCCGATACCTGATGGGGCGTCGGTCGTCGAATTCGCCATTTGGGAGGACGGGAAACGGCTTGTCGGAGAGGTCCGCAGCCGTGAGGAAGCCCGTCGAATCTACGATGAGATCGTTCGCCGGCAACGCGATCCCGGCTTACTTGAATACGCCGGCAAGGACCTCCTGCAGGCATCGATCTTTCCGATCCCGCCAAACTCGGACAAGAAGGTCGAGCTTCGCTACACGCAGATACTGAAAGCGGAATCGGGCACGGTCGCCTATCGCTATCCGCTTGGGACGGGCCGCAACCTCTGGCGCGGAAGGCCGGGAGCGGAAACCGGCGTTCGGAACATGCCGCCGCAGTCATTCGGGACCGTTTCGGGCAAGATCGAGATCGTCGGCCGCGAGCCGCTTCGGAATATCTATTCGCCCTCGCATGCCATCGAGGTCAATCGCCGCGACGACAGGCGGGCGGTCGTTTCGTTTGAATCGAGCGACAACGACAAGGACGTTCAGCTCTTCTACGGGCTTTCGGAGGGCGACTTCAGCATGTCGCTCCTGACCTATCGCGAACCCGGAAAAGACGGCTACTTTTTGCTCACGCTTTCGCCGCGAGACGACCTCGGCGAACGCGAGATCGCGGCCAAGGACATCGTCTTTGTGCTCGACACGAGCGGATCGATGGCCGACGCCGGTAAGATGGAGAAGGCACGTGCCGCGTTGTTGTTTGGTATTAGAACTTTGAGAGACAGCGACCGCTTTAACATCATCGGCTTTGCCGGCGAAGAGCGGCTGATGGAAAGCGGGCTGATCCGGGCAGATGCGGCGGGCAAGAAGAAGGGCGAGGAGTTTGTCGGCAAGCTTCAGCCGACCGGCGGGACGAATATCAATGATGCGCTCATCGCCTCGCTCAAGCAATTCGAATCCGGCAACCGGCCGAAGATGCTCGTCTTTATGACCGATGGCCTGCCGACGGTCGGCGAGACGAACGCGACGAAGATACTTTCGAACTTCAGGGCCGCTCGGAAGATCGACGTCCGCGTCTTTCCGTTCGGCTTCGGCTACGACGTTAATACGGCGTTGCTCGATAAGCTCGGAACCGAAAATGCGGGTATCTCTGATTACGTCCAGCCGCAGGAAGACCTCGAGGTCAAGGTCTCGAATTTCTTTGCACGCGTTAGCTCGCCCGTGCTCTCGGACGTCGAGATCGACCTCGGGCCGATCCAGGCCGAGATGGTCTATCCGCGAAAGCCGGGCGACCTTTTTAAGGGAATGCAGACAACGCTCATCGGCCGCTATCGGAATGAAAGCGACCTTCGGGACGTGGTCGTGACGCTCAGCGGAAAGACCGGAAGCGCTCCAAAGGCTTACGAATTCCGCGGGCTCGATTTCCCGCGTAGGGCAACGGACAACGATTTTCTGCCTAGGCTCTGGGCCACGCGGCGGGTCGGTTGGCTGGTCGAGGAAATTCGTGCCAATGGCGAAACGAAAGAGGTCAAGGACGAGATCGTCGAACTCGGTACTCGCTTCGGCATCGTAACGCCCTATACCTCATATCTCGCGACCGACGGCAGCTTCGTCTCCGCACGCCGTGCCGGAAGCGGGCTGATCGCGCCGCCGACGGTGAGGCCGCGTGCGCTAGAGATGAGCAGCGGGCGTGACGCCGTTGCCCAGAGCGTTCAACAGAACACGCAAAAGGCGAACGTCTCGCTAGCCGAGAGCAAAGAGATGCGGGCCGAAGATCAGGTGACCGTTAAGCGTTCGGCTGAGAACCAGTTCGTCGCAAACCGGAACTTCTTCCTTGAGAATGAGGTTTGGGTTGATGCCGACATTCGGCCTGAGACCAAACTGCCCGAGACGAAAGTTCAGTTCGGCAGCGAAGAATACTACCGATTGATCGGCCGCGAGCCGATGCTGGCCCAGTATTTCGCGATCGGCGAGCAGGTCGCTGTGATCTGGAACGGCCGCGTCTATCGCGTCGTTAAATAACGCGATCGGCAAAACCGGACAGTTAACGCCGTCCAATAAAAGGTGATTTTCATTCGGGGTTCTTGTATCCTTAACGGAAATCACCTTTTTCTTTTCGTTTTCAAAGGAGGACAACTGGTGCAAAGCTTTTCCCGCAAGGCCGTTCTGATACTCATCGTTTTCACTTTTTCGGGCTCTATCGCGGCCCAGCAGGGCTGGCAGCCGCGTGTTTCTGGGACGACCGAAGACCTTGTTTCGGTCTATTTTGCCGAGAACGACAAAGGCTGGATCGCCGGCGACAACGGCTTTCTTGCCCATACTACCAATCGCGGAGCTACCTGGACGAAGGTCGAACTCGGAACCAGCGAGAACATCAATGAGATCTATTTTCGGAATGAAAAGAATGGTTATTTGGTCGCCGGAAAGGAAATGTTCCAAACCGATGACGCGGGCAATTCATGGCGAAAGGTCTCGCTGTATCGAGAGGTCGAGGCGAAGGGAACGCCGGAATTCTTAAGCATCAAGTTCGCCGACCGCCGTCGGGGAATAGCTGTGGGCTCGATCCTGAACAGCCGCGGTGCCGTTATCGATTCTCTTGTCCTCCGAACCGAAGATGGCGGCGAGACGTGGCAGCGAGTTCCAGTTCCGCCCAAAACGGAACTGTTCCATCTCGACTTTGTCGGGAGCTCGCGGGTCTGGATAGTCGGCGACCGCGGCGTGGTTTTGTTCTCCGATAATGGCGGCGAGTCGTTCCGCCAGCAGCAAACCGGTGTCGAACGTGCACTTTATAACGTTGATTTCCGCGACAGCAAGGAAGGCTACGCGGTCGGCGGACGTGGAACGATACTACGAACCGAGGATGGCGGAGTTACTTGGGAAAAGGTAACAACGAGCTTTCCGGGCACATTCATGCGGGTCGATTTTGCCGATGACAAGAACGGCTGGATCGTCGGCCATGGCGGGCTGATCCTGCGTTCAAACGACCGCGGCAAGACGTGGATAAAGCAAGATAGCGGAATCGAGCAACGTATATTTGGCTTGTTCATAAACAAGCGTGTCGGATGGGCAGTCGGCGCCTCGGGAACGCTCCTCGAGTACATCAGATAGCGGGTTTTTAGAGTTTTTTCCTCTTTTCATTAACACTTTTGTAAAAGCTGTGCTATCTTACATCATAATTTCTTCACATTGGCCTTTTAATCATAAGGAAAGGTTATACAACTAAAACTAACAATTGGAGGAGTATGATGGGCAAACTACCTTTGGCGAGAGCATTATTGGTTCTCGCTGTAACCTGTTGCTTTAGTTTGCTGGTGTCTGCGCAGGGCACGACGACCCGTTTTACCGGCACGGTAACGGATTCGTCGGGCGCCGCAGTTGCCGGTGCTACCGTAACACTTACCAACGAATCCACGAACGTTTCTCTTTCGACAACAACTAGTGCGTCGGGAGGGTATGTTTTCGATCTGATCCAGCCGGGAACCTACACGGTCTCGGTCGAAAGAGAAGGGTTCAAGCGATTTGTATCCAGAAACAACTCGGCTTTCATCAATCAGCCTGCTGCGGTGAACGTATCGCTTGAGGTCGGTGACGTCTCCGCCGTGGTATCCGTCGAAGCGACTGCGGAGCAGGTGCAGACCTCGACGTCAGGCAACGTTGGTTCGACCATCGAACAACGAACGCTCGAGAGCCTTCCGATCGTCGGACTTCGCGGCCGTAACCCGCTCGACCTTCTTAATTATCAACCTGGCGTTGTCGTTGGCTCGAACACGGGCGGCGGCGTTCACGTCAATGGCTCTCGCGACCGTGCGTTCAACTTTACGCTCGACGGTATCGACATCAACGAATCTACCGCCGGCGGTTCCAACTTCACGCCTCTTCGGCCTAATCCGGATTCGGTTCAGGAATTTCAGATCGTCACCAGCAACGCTACTGCCGAACTTGGCCGAAGCAGCGGAGCGCAGGTGACTTTGGTCACTAAATCCGGAACCAATCAGTATTCCGGCAACATTTTCGAGTACTACCAGACCCCGCGGTTCAACGCCAATGAGTTTGAGAACAATCTGCTTGGGATCGGGCGTCCGCAGTTCGTGCAGCACATCTACGGCGGCAGCTTTGGCGGTCCGATCATCAATCCAGGATTTGGCGAAGGAACTCCTTTCTTTCAGCCATTGAAGGACCGAGCCTTCTTCTTCATCAATCTGCAGCGTTTGAGCGCGGTTGAAACTCGTCTTGCTCAGCGTACGGTTTATACGGCAGAGGCACGCAATGGCCTTTACCGTTACATCCGCGGCCAGCGTAATGCCCCGGCCGGCACGTCGACTGCTTCGGTGAATGCTGCGGGTGCTCCGATCTACCCGGCATGTAGCGCAACCGTTACAACGCTGTGTGTTGAGACCTACAACATCAATACGCAGTCGCCGATCTCACAAGATCCGTTCATCGTTGCGCTTCTTAACAGTTATCCGCTTCCAAACGACTTTTCACGCGGTGACGGCTTGAACTCAGCCGGATTTAATTTCAACGCACCGCAGACGGAAAAACAGTGGGACCTCGTGATGCGGTTTGACGTAAACGTGACGAAGAACAGCAGTTTCTACGTCCGTTGGGCACAAGGCGCACAGGATACCATCGGCGATAGCGTCAACGGTGGACTACCGCCATTTCCGGGTTTTCCGAATCTTGTAAACACGATTCGCCGGCCGAAGAATTTGGCGGTGAATTACCGCTGGTCACCGACGCCTCGGTTCACGAACGAGTTCATTTACGGCTACAGCACCTTCTCGTTCAGCTTCGCTACCGAGGAGCCGCGGGCGGATGTCCCGTTCATTTTGAATACGGTCACCGATGCGTTCACGAACTTTGCTTACAACGCTCGTGAGGCAAGGACGTTCCAGATCGTCGATAACATGACGTTCGATTTCTCGCCGCACACGATCAAGGCCGGATTGAACATCCGTCTCGGCCGCCAATTTGACGACCGGTCGTCGGCGGGCGGCTCGATCGAGCCTACTATCGGCTTTGGGGCAGGACAGAGTAACTTCACCGGATTTGGGCTTCCGACCGCCGGTGGGGCGACGGGCATCAACTCGTCGGACCTTGCACTACTGCGGTCACAGATCAACAACTGGATCGGCCGCATCGGCAGCTTCGCTCAGGGGTTCGTGGTCTCTCCGGAAAACCCGAATGCGTTTGCTCCGGGCGGTACCCGTTGGAATTGGCGTGCTTACTATCCTGAATATGACTTTTATGTCCAGGATACGTGGCGTGTGCGTCCGAACCTGACGCTCGATCTCGGATTGCGGTATGAGCTAAAGCTTAGCCCCAGTTCGCAGGACATCCCGATCCTTAGGCCTTCACAGCCTTTCACCATCGGTGCTGCACCTTCAAACGCGCTTCGGTGGGAAGAGGGTGATCTTTTTGAGAACGACACGAACAATTTCGCTCCGTCGCTCGGTTTTGCGTGGGATCCATTTAGCAGCGGCAAGACCTCGATCAGGGCGAACTATCGTCTCTCCTACGACCGTTTCCCGTCGCAGGTATTTGCGAACAGTGTTTATCAGAGTGCCCCGGGTAATACCTTTGCATTCTCTGATACAAGCATCGCACAGCAGAACCGATTGCTCCGTGACGGAATTCCGGTCGTGACGCCGCCGTCAACGCCAAACGCTCTGCGGCAGCCGCCGTCATTTGGGTTGAGCACGGTCACGGTTGTCGACCCCGATACACGTTACCCGGAGAGCCATCAGTGGTTCGTCGGTATCCAGCGTGAGATCTGGGACGGAAATGTGATCGAGGTAAATTACATTGGCCGTCGGGGCACCCACCTGTTCGGTGGATATGACTCGAATCAGGTCGATATCCTAGCACGGCACCCGTCGTGTCCTGAGAATTTCCTCGAGGCGTTCAACACGCTCCGCAACGATACGACCGCAAATTCGTGTTTGATCAATTTGCTGTTTACCGGCAATCCGACAAACAACGCAGGTACGACAACGTTCCGCGGCATCGGAACGATCGCAACGACGCTAGGTTCTGGTAACACAGGCGGCAGCGTTGCAACGGCAGCACAGGTCGTTTCGCAGCGGACCGTTAGCGGTCAACAGATGATCGCGAACACGATCAATAACCCGTTCTTCTTCCAACGCTACCCGCAATTCGGTGTTGTTAATGTTCTCGATAGCAACGACTATTCGCGGTATAGCGGGCTTGATTTCGTGTTCAAGCGGCGTCTTAAGGGCGGACTAGGCTTCCAGATCGGCTACACGTGGTCGATCTCGAAGGACACTCGTTCGTTCGACCCGACCTTCACCACCGTCTCGCGTGCGAACAACCAGTCAGCATCGAGCACTCCGTTCAACATCAATGATCGGAACTTGAACTATGCCTGGTCTGACTTCGACCGCCGCCATGTGATCAATGGTACTTACGTGTGGGAGATCCCGATCGGACGTGATCGTGCCTACGGTAAGGACATGTCGCGTGCTCTCGACTTCCTCATCGGCGGATGGCAGCTAGCCGGTACGTACAATTGGGGAACGGGACGGCCTTTCACGGTCTATTCCGGACTCAACACGGTCAGCAATGTGAACCAGTCGTTTGCGAACTGCAACGGCTGCTCCCGTGACCTTGGCGAATTGGTCGAAAGAAATGGCACTTGGTATTGGTTTACCGAAGGAGCGGAAGATCAGTTTTCACAGCCGGCTCCGGGTGAACTCGGAAATACCGGCCGCAACTACTTCATCGGCCCGAGCCGTTTCCAGACCGATGCGTCGCTTTCTAAGAAGCTTCGCTTCTCGGAACGATATAGCCTCGACCTTCGGATCGACGCTCGTAACCTGACGAACACCGCTTCGTTCGGGCTTCCGACCGCTACCTTTAATTCGTCCGTATTTGGGCGGATCAGGACCTCGGTCGTTAGCGCCTCACGCAGGATTCAGCTCTCAGCCAAGTTCAATTTCTAGAACTGGGTGAGACATTATTAAAGCCCCGGCTCAGATTATTGAGCCGGGGCTTTTATTTTTGCGATCCGGGCAACCGGTATGAATTTGGGTGCATCAAGAATTATGCGAATAAGAAGTGCGGGCCTTTGGCATCTTTTGCCGGCTGTTCTCGTTCTTTCTGATTCCTCCTGTTTCTACCTTAGCCCG
>CAZGLZ010000044.1:0-17477 GCA_964526245.1 uncultured Chloracidobacterium sp.
GTGAAGCCGATCTGGTTCTCGAGCCGACGCGGAGCATTCGTTCGCGATTCGACCGTGGCGTTGGGATTACAGAAACCGGCGGCCTTATCAAGGTTGCTGCACGAGTTGAGATACTGGTTGTTGTGGAACCAGAACATCGAACCGCGCAGGTCGTTAGTTCCCGATTTACCGATGAAGTTTACCACCGAACCGGAGTTGCGTCCGTACTCGGGCAGGAATTGGTTGGTAACGATACGGACTTCCTGAATTGCGTCCGGGTTGTTCAATGCGATTTGGCCGCCGGCAACGCTCGGGTCGTTGGTGTCCTGGCCGTCAAGCAAAAAGCTGTTCGACCGGAGTCGTCCGCCGTTTGCCGAAAAGCTGATGCCGTTCGCAAAGCCCGTCTGTCCGCTTCCGAGTTGGCTAACGCCCGGGACGGAAAGCAGAACCTGGAAAACACTTCGGTTCGCGGCGATCGGAAGCTCCGAAAGACGCCGCTCGTCGAACCGGGTCGCGACCTCGGCGGTCGTGGTGTTTAGAAGCGATGCGTCGCCCGTAACGGTAACGACCTCTTCGATCGCACCCGCCTTTAGCGAGACGCCGATTACGGCATTCTGGTTCACAAGGAGACCAATGCCTGTTTGAACATACTTCGAGAAGTTCGTTGCTTCTACCGTAAGTTCGTAGTTTCCAATTGGGACGTTCACAAAGCTGAAACGCCCATCTGAGCCGGTAACGACGCTGCGGGAAAACCCGGTCTCGGTATTTCGGATCGCGACCGATGCTCCGGCAACCACCGCCGAAGCCTCGTCCGTAACGGTACCCGAGATCGAGCCCGTTGACGTTTGTCCGATTATCGATACAGAGAAGATCAGCAGAGCAATCAAAACCGATATTCGATTGACAAATCTACTCATTGTTTCCTCCAAACTTTGAATGGTTAATACCAACTTGAGTTACACGTTCCGAGACGGGGGAGCGTTTTGGACTGATTAGCGTAACTTAAGCCCGAGATTAGCAATCCTTGTTCCAAAACTTTCGTGTTGAAAACAATGAACTTACAGGTTGGGGTTAACACGGACTTAACGAGAAATTGTCGGACAATTCAAATTTTTGGATTAAGTGTCTTCCGTCGGCTTTTTGGCCTTGATCATTATCGAATAGCGGCGATAGAGCGGGGCGATATTAAGCGATATTGCCCGGGCGTTTTCGAGGGATCGAAGGAAAGGGACAAGGTCACCCGGATAGGAGACGTGAAATAGCTTAAGCCAACGCTGGAGTGCATTGCGGAAAAGACTCGGAAGAGCGCGTTGGTCGTAGAAATCGACGATATAGAGAGAGCCTCCGGGGGCGAGGTTTTGAAGTGCGTTCGCGATCGATTCGCGCCATGGCGGGATCATCGATATCGAGTAAGAAAAGAAGATCTTGTCGAAAGGCTTGGCGAGTTCAAAGGTCGAATCGAAGCGAAAATCATCGGCGAGGGCTGTCTTGAGCGTGATGTTCTTCACGCCCGCGGCATCGACCTTGGCCTGCGCCGTCTCGAGCATCGCCGAGGATGCATCGAGGCCGTAGAAGTGGGCCTTTGGATAACGCTTTGCGAGGATTATCAGGTTCCGAGCCGTTCCGCAGCCGGCCTCGAGCACGCGTTCGCCCGGCCTGACGTCCATCTCATCAAGCAGGCGATCGCGGCCGAGGAGGTAGTATTTGCGCGTCGCGTCATAGAAGTACCGCTGCAGCCGATACATCCGGTCCATGCTCTCAAACGCGTCGGTCATTTAAGTTCGTAGAGATGAAAGCCGCCGTAGATCGAGGCTCGGTCCTGCTTGAAAAGCTCGGCCGACAGCTCGCGGTGATATTCGAACCGCGAAAGCAACTCCTTCGGGAGAGCCTCTTCAAGCGGCGAAGCTGCACCGGCAGTTCTGAAAATCACACGAGCACCGGGCTCGGCACGCTCGGCGATCGCGGTCCAGAGCTCCGTCATCTGCTCGGCGTTCATCCAGTCCTGTGCATCAAGGAAAACGAAGCGGTTGAATGTTCCGGCCGGCTGCTCCCGTATCTCATCGGTCGCGGAAATGACCTTAAATGAAAGCCGTCCGATGTTCGCTTTCAGTTTGGCGAAATTCTCTTCCTTTAAATATTCCGGCAATGCCTTTCGGTTCTCGGTGTCGTAACGCCGTCCAAATGCCTGCCAGGCAAAATAGTTGTCGTCGATCGGGAAGCCGCATGCGAGGCGGTGAGCCCGCTCGCGGTAGATGTCGATGATGCTACCGCCCTCGGCCAGGTCCTTTTTCAACTCTTCATATTGCTGCGGCGGAATGCCGAGCCCAAAAAGCGTCACCGGCAAACGGCCGATCAGCTTGATAAGCGAACTCTCAAAAAATGGACCGATCTTCTCGTCGAAAAGGCGTTCTTGTTCTTCGGGGGTTTTCGCCTTCAGCACCGCTGCCGGGTCGCAGCCGAGCCGCCGACTGAGCCAGTGAAAGAAGCGGAGGAAGTAGCCGTTCCGCGAGTGCTCGTAAAGCCCTGCGTTCCGGAAAAAACTGATCCGGTCGCCGTAGGCAAGGCTACCGAGAAGCGTGTTCGATTCCCAAAAGTTTCGAGCTTCTTTGCTTAGGTTCGGTGCAATGTACTTCAGATAATCCGAGCCGGTACGCGGCCCTTTCCCGCGGCCGAAAAAATCAAAGAAAGACTCATGCCCCGGCAGATGTCGGATGGCAGCGGCCTTAAGCTCCAGCAAGTAAATGTGATGTCGGTTGAGGTCAACTGCGGTAACGCTTTGCGGCCCTTCGAGAAGGTAATTGAGCGCGTTGCAGCCGCCCGATGAGATGGTCAGTATCCGCGAGTCCGCGTCGATCGCGAGTGCCGCGATATCGACCCGCGGGTCTTCCCAGATCTGGTTATAAACAAAGGCATCGAACCATGCGGCGAAAAGCCGCTGAAGGATGCCCTGAGTTGAAACGCTGCTTTCGTTCCTTACGGCCTCGAGTACGAGCTGCTGTGCCATGTTAACGATTTTGCACGTTGGCCTTTCCGGTTCAAGAAGGCGTGAGCGCGAATTAACAGGGATTTACGCCTGCCTACTCGTTGACCATTACCTCGACCGGATCGATCGCCGAGGCCTTCCATGCCGGGTAGAGTGCTCCAACGAGGCTTCCGCCGATGGCGATCGCGACCGCGGTCAGAACCCAGCCGAGGCTGAACTCGAACACCAGATCGAAGAAATAGCCGATCAAAAGGGAAGCGGCAAATGCAGCAAAAAGCCCAAAGACAACGCCGAGCACACCTACGGCAAAGGCTTCGCCCTCAATTGCCGAAACGATGAAACCTTTCGATGCCCCAAGCGATTTTAGAATGCCGATCTCTTTCCGCCGCTCGGTGATGGTCGTATAAAGCGATAGCAGAACGAAGATCGTCGAAACGAACGCACCAAGCCCAACCATAACTCGCAGAAATGTATTGAGGGCCGGGATCCGCTCCTGTGCATCGATGATAAGGTCACGCGTCAGGTTGACTTTGTTACCGGGAAGCTCCGAGTTTATCCTCGCCGCTACCGCATCCGGGTCCTCTCCATCTTTGATCTTGACGAGGATATACGTGCATTTATCCTTGACCTCGAGGATGTTCTGCATCGTCGCAAGCGGCATTTTGATCCGCGAACCCGAGGGCGGAGAAAAAACACCTGCGATCGTAAAATCACGTCCAAGCAGTTCAATCTTGTCGCCGACCTTGACGTTGTCCTCGACCATCCGGCGTTCATCGAGAATGACCTCGTTCTCGCCGGTCGGTGCCCGTCCCTCGACGATCTGCATCTCGTTCATCCGGGCAAAGGGTTCCCAATCGAGCCCGTCGAGCTGCATAATGCCCCAGCGGCCTTGCGGGCTTGGCGCAACATAGCGGATCACCGGAATTGTCGATTCAACGCCCTCGATCTCAAGCAGACGGTCGGCATAGGCCGTGGGCACGGGTGCGTTTGAGCTGTCGTAGGTCATTGCACCGGCACGGGTGAACACGATCTCGGCCTTCCAGTTCGCGGCCCGTTTTGCCATGTCGTTCGACATCCCGCGGGCAAGCCCGGTGAAAAGAACGACGAGCACAACGCCGAGAGCAACGCCGACAATGCTCAGCAGCGTTCTAAAGGGCCGTACACGTAGATTTGCGAGGACAAGCTCGAGCATTAGCAAACAATTAGTCTAGCAATAACCGACGATGAATCAACGGCCGCTCCCGGTTTTTCGAAGAAGCTCCACGTGGTCAAAGGTGGCGGCGGCTTCGATATCCGTGTAGAGATCGCGACGGGAATGAAACTCCTCGTAGATCCGGTCGTAGGTATCGAAGAGCCGCTGGGTCGAAGCCTCTCGCGTATTTGCCCGGGCGGTTTCAACCGCCTTATCGGCGCGGAGCTTGGCCGCTTCGGGGTCGGCCGCGATCGACCTTACCGCGTCCGCAAAAGCCTTTCCTTCGGGCGGCAAGAGCCATGCGTTCTCATCGGTCGCGTAGGAGAGTATTCCGCCGGCTCGCGGAGCGACCGTCGGGACGCCCGATGCCATCGCCTCAAGCGGAGCAATGCCAAACGGTTCTTTCGGATTCGGGTGAACGAAAACATCGGCATTTGCATAAAGGTCCGCCAGCGTATCCTTATCGCGATGCCCAAGCAAAACGACCTTGTTTTCACCTAGCTTTTCGCCTTCTGAGCGAAGCCATTCCTCCTGCGGCCCGGCACCGGCGACGACCAATCGAAAATCGCGCGTGTCGCTCGCAAGCTCTTTCATCATCTCGATCAGCAGCCCGACATTTTTCTCCGGCGAGATGCGGCCGGCGTAGAGTATCGCGAATGCTTCGCCCGGTATGCCGGCGAGTTCGATCAGCTTCGCCCGGCCCACTTGGCTCTTACGGTCGGGTGTGAACTGAACCGCATCAACGCCGCGGGGGCAAACGAACACACGGTCCGCCAGTTCGACCCGCGGGGCCTTGAGCCATCGCCACGTTCTCCGCATAAGCCCGCCTGTTTTTTCGGCCGATAGGTAAAACTCCTCCGCCGTATAGACCGAATTTGCAATATGAAAATCAAAGCTCGGCAAAGTGTATTTGCCGATGATCTGCCGGGCGAACCATTCGCCTGCCCGCCCGCCGACGAGGAACGAGCCGACGTTATCGTCCATGCGTTCGCACGAGAAATGGACGAGAATAGGACGGCCGATCTGCTTGAACTTGTTGATGCGGATCATCGCCCCCATCATGCTCAGTGTGTATTTGTCCGTGACCTCGACCAGGTCCGGCCGCTCCTTGAGCATTATCTCGCGGATAAGCGAACCGCCGTTCATATACTGCCAGGGCATCATGATCCGGTAGCGCTTATCGAAGATCGGAGAATAACGAGCCGGGACATAATAAATTCTGGCAAAGTCATTGACCTCTTCGATCTCTTCCTTTTCGCCCGGTACGATCAAGACGGCCTCACGTTCGAGCCGGCCGGCGGCAGCGAGTAAATTGTTATAAGAGGTACTGATACCACCAGAGTTCTTGTGGTAATAGTTCGTGATGTGAAGTGTTTTGAATGGGGACTGGCTCACTGATGTTCTTTATGCTTTCCGCGTTGAGCCTCGAAGACCACGGATGACGTGATCACCGCGAGCACCAACAGTATCATGCCGTCAACGCCCCAATACTTTACAAAGGCGATCTCTTTTCCGCCGCCGTATGTCCAGAAGGGTTTGTTTGTGATGGCCCAAACCAACAATTGCGAAAAGATGCCGAAGCCTGCGATGATCAGGAGTGCCCCAAGGTAAGCTCCGCGGCGGAGCATATACGAAACCTCGTTGGGGATGAAAGCAACGAAGTGGAAGATCACAAGCGGAAGCTTCGAAATGTCGCTTATCAGCGATTTGCTTTCAGCCTCGCCGACGATCATCACGCCCCGCCGCATCGCGAAAAGGGTAAAGAGCGCCGAAATTATCGAAACACAGACGGAACGAAGTATGGCTCCCGAGGTTTGATTCTGCGTTGCGGTCAAATAACCGAAGGCTGCCTGTAGCACAAACTCGAAAAAATGGCTTATGGTCGGCACCAGGACCATAATGGTCATCAGGGCTTTCCAAGGCGGTTCAACGCGCCGAAACGCCTGGATCAACGCACCGCCGACACCGGCAAAAAAGAAACGAAAAACGAACTGGACCGTAGCCGCAAGGATCGCAAGCCGGAGCGTCTCTTTGCCGATCAAATATGTGGCGAAAAAGATCGGTGCACGCAGAACGCCGCTAAAGATCGCTCCTTTGTAATTCCAGTAGCGAATAAAAAGCGAAGGATCGTTCCAGAGTATCCGCATCGCCTCGCCGATCGTGTGCGATACAGGGATCTCCGGAACTTCATCGACCGATATCTCTCTCATTGTTGGCTGTTCGGTTTCGATGACTCAGGCCGCCTCCGCCGGATTATTCTCGAGCTTGAGCTTCTTTTCGTTCTCAAGCCTTATGGTCTCATTATAGGCGTCGTAAACCGATTCGAAGATCGCATCCCAGGACTTGGTCTCGGCCGAAATTCGGGCCTGCCGGCGCATAGCCTCAAGCTTCTGCGGGTCGTCCATCAATTCGATGACGCGGTCGCGAAAATCCTCGAGGCTGCTCGCAACGTAGCCGGTCTCGCCGTGTGTGACCAGAAACTTTGGCCCGCCTTTATCGGTCACGATCGGCACGACGCCGGACGCTGCCGCTTCCTGGGCAACATTGCCAAACGCATCGGTCTCCGAAGCAAAAATGAAGACATCCATATTAGCGTATGCCTCGGCCAATTGTTCGCCGGACAAGAATCCGGTGAACTCGGCGTTCTTCAAATTCCGCTGCAAGTGCTCGCGTTCGTTACCTTCGCCGACGATCAGGAACTTGAAATTCGTCTTCCCTTTCTTTATCAGTTCTTCTTCAAGATCGACAAACATCCTGACGTTCTTCTCCGCCCGAAGCCGGCCGACGAATCCAAGCCTAAAGATGCCGTCCTTGACCGTCCGCTTTGCGGGCGAGAAGAATTCGGCATCAACCCCGCGTCCCATGAAGAGAGCCTTGCGGTGCGTGCCTTTCCCGAGAAGCTCGATAAGTTCCTGATTTGGTGCAAGCACGACCTTCGGCATCTTGTAGTAGAGCACCGTACCGTCGAGTATCTTCTTTTCGGCAAAGCCCGAGATCGAGGTCGTGAGGCCCTGCGGCAGAAAGCGCATCATCCTTCGCAGGCGTTGGGCGGCGAATTCATGAACATTCGTGTGCCAGGAGCCGAGCAACGGCATTTGGAGCTTCCATGCGAGATAGGCACCGACTATGCTCACATCATTCAGCCCGGTGATGTGGATCACGTCCGGCTGGAATTCCATCAGTGCCTTGAGCACTTTATTCGTATGCCGCTGAAAAAGCGGATCGTAGGCGAGCTCTTCATCGAGCGCAAATGAGACCGGTGAGCGCTTTAGGCGCATTTGCCTAACGCTGCCTTCGTCCCATGTTTTTGTCTCTTTGCCCGCGTGGACGACCAGCATCGGGAAGTCGTGCTTCTTGGCGTAGTCGGTAAGCCGCCGGCACGTCATCGCCGCGCCGTTGACCTCAAGGTATGAATCTGGAAAAAAGACTACTCTCGGTACTCTATCCACAAAAAAATAACTGCAGGGCCCCTATAAAATTGACAGGCGGCCGATTATCGCCCGCCTGCGTAAAAACCTATCGAGAAATCTCGCGCGCCTTCGAGATCCGTTATGCCGTGCTTTCGCTCGAAAATTCGGCAGTGATCTCACGTTCCGCGGGAACATCGAACCGGGCCATTTCAACGCTCTTGGGCACCCGGTCCTTTTTCTTTCTCGCAACACGGAAAACGGGCATCATCTTCGGGCTTCCAAGTACGCCGAGCGTCCAGATCGCAGCCCGCAGCCATGTCGGGCCGCCACGCTTCCAATGAGCGGAAAGTGGACGGAGACCGTGCCCGTCGTCGATATCAAAAAAGACCCGGTCGAACCAACGCTTGCGGCCATCCGGAAATTCCTCGTAATGCTTCAGTATCTCAGAGAACGAACGAAGCTGCCGCGAATGGAGCGGGTGCTCATATTCCGGCATCAGCACAACCTCGCTTCGTTTTTCAACCCGGATCTCTTCCGCAAATTCCTCGAAGGTCTGAGCATTTGTCAGATTCACGACCGTATTCGGTTGGCAGCCATGGCGGTCGCCGCCGGTGGCCAGAGGAATACCAAGCGACTCTGCGAGTTCGATAACTGCTTTGTTCTCGGACCAGGTTCGGAAACCGTTGATCTCAAAGGCGTGTATCCAGCGGCCGTGCACGCGGATGAAGTCCTTTAAGAGCAATTCGTGCCGTTCCTGGCCGACAAGTTCGATGTCCCAAAGCGGATGGTTCAAAATGACAAGAACGCCGGGAAGTTCATTAAGCATCGCAAAGAGCTCAGCGAGCCGTTCGTCCGTCTGCACTTCCTTATTAAAGGTGAAATCGAGCAGGTCCTTCGTGATGTCAATGGCACGGTCCTTCGGGAGGTTGTGAACACCTACGTGAAAGAAGCCGTATGCGAACGGGACCGTCCACTCAAGCGAGATCGGCGCGTTCTCATCCTCGTGGCTTTCATTCACCAAAAGGTTCGCATCGATCGAATCATGGTCCGTCAAAGAAACTATCGAATCGAGCCCGCAATCGTGGATCTGTTCTTTTTCGATCCGGTAAACGTCGTGAGCGGTCAGCGGCGGGCTCCAATACGCGGTCGAGAAATCGATCGCCTTGCCCTCGCGTTCAAGATAATTATCGCGTTCTTTTCGCCAGAATTGGGCAATGATCGGAAGCTTTTCGGCGTAGTGCGGGATAAAGTCGAGCATCTCTTTCGAGTGCTCCGTATGACAGTGCAACGAGACGCCTTTCTTGGCGTTCTTGCTCAGGTCCTTTCGCTGGCGCAGGATGTGCAATCTCGTTGTCTTAAGATTCATACAATTGTCCCCATTCCCGGACGTATCAAACTCTATAACCTAACAAATAAGATCGAATAAGTAAATTCACATCCGGTACGCTGAAATAAGCGTGTAATGGATGCCGAAAAGCTCCGTGCGGATGCAGTTTCATTTGCCCGGACGAGCCTGTTCAAAGCGGCTCGTGCCCGCCTGCCGGGCAACGCCGGCCGGTCGGATCGAATCGACCAAAGTAATAAGAGCATCGAGCGAAAAAAATTGTCAGTTCCTGTCACATTCTTTACGGTGCCGGTGTTCTTATCATTGAGCAAGGGGAACACCAAAGATCGACTACTATTAGTCCGGGAAAGTCATTATGAATTGGTTTTATTCCATTTTCTTCGCGAGTTTGCTTTTCGGTGCCGATGATGCGGCGACGAACAGAGCGGTTGAGCCTGCAGCGGCCCAACCGGCAGTTGTTGCCGAACGGCAGGACGTCACCGAAAAGTTCGAACAGACGTATCCGCTTCAGGCCGATGGCCGCGTCAGCCTTTCGAATATCAACGGTGATATAACCATCGAACCGTGGGGCCGAAATGAGGTCCGGGTCGAGGCAACAAAGACCGCCGATTCCGCCGAAACGCTTGCCGAGGTCGAGATCAAGGTCGATGCCGACCCGGCAGCAGTCCGGATCAAGACGGAAATGAAAGGCTGGGGCTACGGCAACCGAAGCGAGCGCGACCGCTATCGCCGTTCGCGGGTCGATTACAAGATCAGCGTTCCGCGCAATGCAAAGCTCGATGCGATCGAAGCCGTGAACGGCTCGGTTACGATCTCGGGCCATTCCGGTTCGACCAAGATCGCCGCTGTGAACGGGAACGTCAATGCGAACGGGCTCTCGGGCATCGCCGATCTCTCGACCGTCAATGGCCGCGTCATCGCCGACTTTGGCTCCGTCGACCGGGGTTCGCTGATCTCGCTTCGAACGGTGAACGGCTCTGTTTCGGTCACGCTGCCTTCGGACGTCGATGCGACGATCAAGGCCGATTCGCTCAACGGGCCGATCTCGAACGACTTTGGCCTGCAGGTCCGCAAAGGCCAGTATATCGGCCGTGATCTTCACGGAAAGCTCGGTTCCGGCGATGCCCAGATACGCCTCAACAGCGTCAATGGCGAACTCGCCATCAAGCGAAGGAACGACGGCCGCCAACAGAGCCCGGCGACCAACCTTCTCCGCGGTTCGGATGTCGATTCCGACATGGACGTCTCCGTAAATGTTGACACCGCTCGGGTCAACGCCGAAGTTGCTCGGGCGGTCAACAGTTCGAACGCCGAGGTTCGGCGCTCGATGAAAGAAGCGGAAGCCGCAATGGCCCGCATAAGGCCGGAGATCGACCGGATGCGCTCGCGGGTCGAGGTGGATGCGGAAAAGCTCAAGGCTCTTGCGAATGAGGAAATAGCGCGTGAAGCGTTGGTTTTTGCCCGCGAGTTCGGCGGCGGATTTCCGATCGGTGCCCCGCGAATCGAGGAAACCTCGAAAACGATCGCGGTCGGTTCGGACCCGAAGGTCGTCGTCAATGCCGAGGGATGTTCGCTCGTTGTCCGGGCTTGGGACAAGCAGGAAGTTCGTTACACCGTCAGCGAGGTTGCCGGACGCCGCGTCGGCGAACCGGTCAGCGTCACCGATTCGAAAGCAGGCAATGAGGTCAAGATCGATGTCGTCAATGATGCACCCGCCGGCCGTTTCTTCGGATCGGCATTTACGGCTCGCGTTGAGATCTGGGTTCCGAAGCGATCGAACGTTTCCATCACGACCGACGGTGATGTCCGCGTTTCCGGCATCAGCGGCAAGGTCGAGATCAACTCCGACGGTGCTTCGTCGGACGTCCGCGATGTCTCCGGCGACCTCAAACTCGCCATCGGCGACGGCCGTGCCCGCGTGATCGGTTTTGACGGCGGCCTTGTCGCATCTTCCGAGGGCGGCGAGATGTATCTTGAGGGCTCGTTCTCGTCGATCAACGCATCAACCATCGGCGGGAAGACCGTGCTCTCATTACCCCCATCAGCAAATGCAACGCTTATAACGAATCTTCCGCCGCAAGCTGACTCGGTTCGTCTCGAGAACATCGGCGAAAACCGCTTCCGGATCGGCGACGGTAAGGCAGAGTATCGGTTCAGTTCGGAGGGCGGTGAATTGGTCATTCGCTCGGCCGATCTGCTTTCCGTTAAATAAAAGTTGCGGTCCCGTTCCTTTCGGCTGGGGCCGCATTTTCTTGAAACATTCTGACTAGAATTGCGTTTTAGTCAGCAGCCGTGCGCGGTATGTTTGTCCGCATTGCTGTTCCGAATACGTCCAATAAATAAATCAACAGGAGAAAGGGATGAACGCCATCATCATATTTTTCGCGATCCTTCTCATCTCGATCTCCGCTTACGCCCAGCCGACGAATAACGTCGCATCATCCGAAAAGCCATCATCAGATACAACTGAGGTGACGAAGGAGCCGGCGGGCAAAAGTGGAAAGGTCGTGGTTCCGCCTGAAAAACTCAGGCCGATAGTGATACCAATAACCCAAAGCGAGGTCCTTATCGACGGGCGGCTCGACGATCCGGCATGGCAGACCGCCGCCGTCTTCAAGGACTTCTACCAGACCAGCCCCGGAGACAACACTACACCTTCGCGGCCGACCGAGGCTTACGTCTTCTACGACGAGAAACACCTTTATATAGGCTTCAAATGCTGGGACGAACGCGACAAGATCCGTGCCACCGTCGCCAAGCGTGACAACGTCTTTGGCGAAGATAACGTGCGCGTCTGGCTCGATACGTTCAACGACCAGCGGCGTGCCTATGTGCTTGGGTTCAATCCGCTCGGCATTCAGCAGGACGGAATTTACACCGAAGGGCAGGGAGCCGATTTCAGCGTCGATATCGTGATGGAGTCGAAGGGCGTGATCGAGGATTGGGGCTGGTCGGTCGAGGTCAAGATACCTTTCAAGTCGCTCCGCTACACGGCCGGCGAGGGAAAGTTTTGGGGATTCAACGTAGCGAGGAACATTGACCGCTTTAACGACGAATTCAACCAATGGCTTCCGGATGACCGTGATGTCTCGGGTTTCCTGATCAAACACGGCAAGATCACCGGCCTCGACGAGATCAAGTATGAGCGGACGCTCGAGATCGTGCCGAGCGTGACCATCTCGCAAACGGGAAGGCGGACTCGGACCATCCCGCGGTATCAGCTTACGCCCGGTGCCATCGACCCCGGCCGCTTTGTGAACGAAGCGATCAAGCCAGAGTTCGGCCTTACAATGAAGTACACTCTCTCACCGAACATCACGCTTGACGCGGCGATCAACCCCGACTTTGCCGAGATCGAAGCGGACGCTCCGGTCGTTACCGCCAACCAGCGGTTCCCGATCTTTTTCCAGGAAAAACGGCCGTTCTTCCTTGAGGGGCAAGAGATATTCAGCTCGCCGCTCCGGGTCTTTTATTCGCGAACGATCGTCGATCCCGATGCTGCAGTAAAGCTAACCGGAAAGGTCGGCAAGACATCTTTCGGCTTTCTCGCTGCCTCGGACAAAGCTCCGGGCAATTACGACGAGGACGACCGCAACGATCCTTCCGTACGTCCGAGGGTCGATGAGTTTCTTGACAAGAACGCGATGTTCGGCGTGCTTCGACTAAAGCGTGATTTCGGCAAGGAGAACAACATCGGTTTCTTCGCAACCTATCGCAGCTTTCCCGAGCAGAAGAACACCTTGGCCAGCGTTGACGGCCGCATCAAGCTGAATGCGAAAACGACCACGACCTTCCAGCTTGTTGGCACACACTCAAAGCGGTGCTTCTTTGAAACGGCTTTTGATGCAAATGCCGACACGACGCAGGCTCAACGCAACCGCGAGATCTGCGGCGGCGGTACATTCGGCGGAGTTACGCAGCTTGGCAGTCCCTTCAATCAGTATCGCGTCGGCAACGGAGTTGGCTACTACGCGAACCTTGACTACTCGACCGACCGTCATGGTTATTTCATCGAGGTTGGCGGGCAGAGCAAGGATTACCGTGCCGATTCCGGATTCACTCGCCGGACGAATACCAACTTCGCTTTCTTTTTCAACCGGTTCAGCACAAAGTCCGAGCCAAAAGCCGCCATCATCCGTGCATCTTGGGCGCAGTTCAGCGGTATTGACTACGACTGGAGCGGCCGGCTGCAGCGGTTCCGTGCGGGCACCAACGTAAACCTCTCGCTACAGCGTAACACCTACGTTTTTCTCGAATCGGCGATCGTTTACGACAAACTCTACGAAGAGGAGTTCGGGCTGAAACGGCTGCCGACTCGCCCGCAGGGTGCGTTTCTCGGCGACCCGACTCGAGCTACCTGGCAGCAGGTCTTCTCAGGGAACATAAACCAGACGCCGCATAAGCGGTTCAATTACGGGATGTTCGTCGGTTTTATCAACAACGCATTCGACTTCGACTTTGGTTCGAGCGGGCCGCTAAATCCCGGTCCCGGCCAGCAGTTCGACGCCGAGGTCTGGGGCGAAGTGAAGCCGACCGACCCGCTCCGCATTTCGCTTTCGTATCGCAAGAGTCGGTTGGTCCGCAACGATAATAAGCGGCGGGCATTCGACGCGGACATCGTCAGTCTTCGCTCGACATACCAGTTTTCGCGGTTCCTGTTTGCAAGAATGCGGCTCGACTATAATTCGACGCGGAACAACTACGCCGGCCAGGCGTTGTTCGGCTGGAACCCAAATCCGGGAACGGCCTTTTACGTCGGCTATAACGATGATTTCAATTACAGCGGCCACAGCCCGTTTACGGGCCAGTTCGAGCCCGGCTTTCAGCGAAACGGCCGAACATTCTTTATCCGGATGAGCTACCTCTTCCGAAAGAGCATTTGATCGAGTGTTCCTCCTGGCATCTGAAGCCACTCGGCGGCGGCCATTCAAGGCTGCCGCCTTTTTTATTTTTTTCCACAGGGCAAAAAACTTCTTGTAATTATTTAACTCATGCTGTATAAACATATGAAGACAGGACGTTTCCCGCCTTAAATCAGCAAAGCACTACTTGGAGGAGACAATGAGAAGTACCCGAAGTTTCTTGGCATTCACCGCCGCATTTTCCCTGGCATTTCTGGCGATCCCGATGTTCCTTGCCGCTCCGGCATATGGACAGGATAGCCGTGTCGCGCTTCAGCGCGGATACCGGACCGGATATTCGGACGGCTACATGGCCGGATATCGCGATTCGATCGACAATAATTCGCGGAGTATCGCCCGCCATAAGGAATACACGCAGGCCGACAGGGCGTATAACAAAGACTACGGCCAACTTGACGATTATCGTGACGGCTACCGTCAGGGCTTCGAGGCCGGTTACTCGACCGGCTTTGAGAAGCGGCCTTTCGAATCGTCTATTCCTCAGGGCCTTGCAAAACGTGGTTTGAGCTCGGTTCCGCCGGCCGAAGTTGCCGCCAAAATACCGGTAAGCACACCGGCAATCGACGTTTCGGAAGTCGAGGCCCCTGAGACATTGTCGCCTGAGCCGGCCGATACGGTCGCGTCATACACGCCACAGGCCGATCCGCCGCAGCAGCCGATCCAGCGTGCGTCATACACATCAGCGAGCAATGACATCATTCTTATCCCGCGCGATACGGAACTGATCATTGAGATACAGGAAGACCTCAACACCGAGCAAAACCGCGTCGGGGACAAATTCACTGCCCGTGTCGTCTCGCCTGTCGAGATCGAGGGCGCCATCATCGAAGGCCGCATCGAGAAGATCGTAAAGCCCGGCCGCATCAAACGCCGCTCGCAGATGCAGCTGACCTTTGACCGCATCGTCCTAAACGAGCAACGCTGGAGCAATTATTCGGCAACGCTCGCCGAGGTCCTGCCGGTCAAGGGCGATAACGTACTCACCGTCAGCGACGAGGGCACCGCCGTCGGCAAACGGACCCTTAAGCAAGACGGCGTCAAGGTCGGAGCCGCGACCGGTGCAGGCCTCGGCATCGGTGCGATCACAGCCGGGCCGGTCGGTGCAGCGGTCGGAGCCGGTATCGGAGCAGCATTCGGCGTAGGTGCTGTCGTTGTCGAACGGGGAAAGCACATTCGCCTGATCAAGAATCAGCAGCTCAAGATCCGCACGGCCTACGAAACGCGGATCCGTTAATCTGGCAAACCGGGCAATTCGCTCGGACAGCAAATTGAAAGGGCTCGAAACGGCGTTCTCCTCCAATGCCGGATCGGGTCTTTTTTCCATCGTTCTTTCGCGTCCGTTCGCCTGCAGAATCCGTATCCTGCTCTTGGTCGAAAGCCTTTAAGGAAGCTTTTCGCTCCGTTCAACTTTTTTTCGCTTCAGAAAATAGCAGTGCTTTACTAAGGTATTCGCCTTCGGTAAACTAATGTGTTGGTAACAATTTCTAATAACGGGATAGAGAGAACAGTAATGAGTACAGGAACAGAAACAACAGCCGCAACCGCCGGATTGCGAGGCGTAGTTGCAGCCCAAAGCTCGATCGGCGACGTCGATGGCGAGAAGGGCATACTAATTTATCAGGGCTACGATATTCACGACCTTGCGGAGCACTCGACCTTCGAAGAGGTAGTTTTTCTTCTCTGGAACGGCCGGCTCCCGAAGCAAGAAGAACTCGCCGATCTTACGGCTCAGTTCCGTGCGAATTATTCGGTCCCGTCGGAGGTCATCGCGGCGATGAAGACCTTCCCGAAGGACGCCGACCCGATGGACGTGCTCCGGACGGCAGTCTCGTCGCTTGATTTCTACGATAAGGCCGGCCACGCGACCGACCGCGAGAACGCTACCAAGGCCGCCATCAAGCTGACGGCACAGATGGGAACGATTGCCGCCGCATGGGACCGCATTCGCAACGGTAAGGACGTGATCGCACCGGACGAGAACCTCAGCATTGCCGAGAATTTCCTCTATATGCTTCGCGGAGAGCGGGCAGAGGCAGATGAGTCCCGGATGTTCGATATCGCCTTGATCCTCCATGCCGACCACGAACTGAACGCGTCGACTTTCACTACCCGCGTCGTATCCGGAACGCTTGCAGGAATGTACGGTGCCGTCACGGCAGGTATCGCCGCTCTGGCCGGCCCGCTGCACGGCGGTGCGAATACCAATGTGATGAAGATGCTCATCGAGATCGGCGACCTCGATGAGGTTGACGAATTCGTCGAGAAGGCACTTGAAGAAAAACGCAAGATCATGGGCATCGGCCACGCGGTTTATAAGACCGAAGACCCGCGTGCCACGTGGCTTCGAAAGTTCTCAAAGACCATGGCCGAAAAGGCCGGCGAGACGAAGTGGTTCGAGATGTCGCAGCGGATCGAGAAGCTGATGCTCGAAAAGAAGGGAATGTTCCCGAATGTCGATTTCTATTCGGCTTCGACGTATTACTTGATGGGTCTTCCGCTCGATCTTTACACGCCGATCTTCGCGGTCAGCCGTATTTCGGGCTGGACGGGACACATCCTTGAGCAGTACGCGAACAACAAGCTCATTCGGCCGCGTGCCGAGTATATTGGCGAACGCGGGCTTAAGTACGTCCCGATCGCTGAACGGTAGTTCGCAGTAAAGGACAAAAGGAAAAGCCCCGGCGAACGGGGCTTTTCTAGTTTGGAGACCTATTGACCGCGGCCGGTGATCGAACGACGTGCCGCCGGTCCTGCCGGGCAGCGGAAGCTAACGACCGGACCCGAGGCCCTCAAGCTATTCTTCGTCGTCGATCAGGCCTTGCTCGACCAACTCCTGACACTCGATGCAGTACCGAGCCCAGGGGATCGCTGCCAGCCGTTTCGGATTGATCGGCTTTTCGCAGTTAAGGCAAACGCCGTATTCGTCGTCATCGATCCGCCTGAGAGCTTCATCGATCAGCGTAAGCTGCCGGCTCTCGTTCTCGGAAACGGCAAGCTGTACGTTCTTTGAATAATTACGAACGGCAAGATCGACCGGATCCGGAGTTTCCGAATCATCGATCGAGAGATCATTGCCTTTAAGTTTTTCGATAAGCAGTAAACGCTCGTCCTCGAGTTTCTGCTTTATCTGCTTAAGATTCGATTTGCTCATTTTTGGTAGGGATAGCCCCTTATTATCGTAAATGCTCGATACAACTGCTCTAACAGGAACACACGAGCCATCTCGTGTGTAAAAGTTAGAAACGATAAGGATAGCCTAATGTCTGCCCTTTCGGCAACCTCAGATGAGAGCCCTTCGGCACCGCCGATGATAAAAACCACATCCCGCTTTGATGTGTTCATCCACTTTTCGATCTCGGCCGCGAGCTGATGCGAGGTCATCTGCTTGCCGGTGTCCTCGAGTGCGACCACGAAACTCGCCGGCCCGATCGCCTGGAGAATGGCCTCGCCTTCTTCTTGTTTGGCGATCCCCGGCCGCCCTTCGCGGACCTCGGTTATGTCGGTTCGTACAAATCGCGACAACCGCGAAAGGTACTCATTTTGCAGGTTTAGGAGATTCGGTTCTCGGGTCTTGCCGACCCAGACAAATCTGAATTTCATTTCGTGGAGCGGCCTCGAGGCACTTACGAGGCATTTGGCCTAGAGG
>CAZGLZ010000044.1:17487-20250 GCA_964526245.1 uncultured Chloracidobacterium sp.
GGAACTCCTTTTTCAGCGCCTCGCCCACCGGCTTGAGATAGTCGCCGGGATAGAGGCCTTCCGGGATCTCGACCCGCCGGGCATCAAGCCAAAGCCGCTCAAGGTCATAGAACTCGCGGGCATTCTTCTCGAAGACGTGGACGATGAAATCGCCGAAGTCCATCAGCACCCACTCCGCCGCCGCATAGCCTTCGATCCGGTTCGAACGCAGGCCCAGCTTTTCTTTAAGCTGCTCGCGGACCTCATCGGCGATGGCCTGGACCTGCCGCTGGTTCGCTCCGCTGGCGATGACAAAAAACTCCGTAAAGCTCGTGATCTCGCGGAGGTCCAAAGCGACGATATCGCCCGCTTTCTTGTCCGCCGCACAACGGATCGCGAGCCGCACACCTTCATCGATCTCGTCGAAGGGCGTCTTCGTAGCCGCGATCTCGATCCGGGCGGTCTCGCGTTGGAGAGATTTTTCCTGAATTTCTTCCATTAGGTATAAAGTTCGTATTTTTCGATATATTTTGCAACTTCGGCCTGAATGTCGTCCTGCCTCTCAAGCTCGCCGTCGCTCAGATCCTCGCGAAGCTCCGTTGCCGAAACATCGTGGCGGACAGCGTCGGTGATGTAGATGTGATGGCTATCATCTGCGATGCTTTGGGTCAGTTTGTTCCCGTTCGTCCGCAGATCAATGATCCGTTCTCTGACCCGTGCGGTCACATGATCGGAAGTAAGGTCAAAGCCCGGCCGGCTGACCACGATATGGTTAACAGCGAGCAGCACCTCCTCCCAATTCTTCCATGTCCTGATGTCCATCCACGAATCGGCTCCCATCACGAAAAAAAGCGTGTCGCCGGGATGCAGGTGCTCCAGCTCGCCGAGCGTTTCGATGGTATAACGCTTTTCGCGTTTATCGAGTTCCAGGGTCGAGACCAATAGCTGAGGCTCGTCCGCGGTCGCGATCGAGAGCATCGCGTAGCGGTGATAGCCCGACGTCGGACGCCGGTCGGGTTTGTGCGGGGCATGAAAGGCCGGGAGGAAATAGAGCCGGTCGAGGTGAAACGCAGGCACAAGTGCCTTGGCAACGCCAATGTGTCCGCTATGGACCGGGTCGAATGTTCCGCCAAAGTATGCGATCCGGCTCATAGTTTATCCGTGCTCCGCGAGCCGTATCTCGATCTCTTCCTGCTTGATCTCGTCCAGCTTCCGGGCGACCATTGCGACGAGTTCCTTGATGTTCTTATTCGCCGCGGACGATATCTCGATGAACTGCCGACCGTCGGCCTCGGCGGCCTCGCGGAGAGCCTCAAGCCGTTCGGGTTCGTCGAGGGCGTCGATCTTTGTCGCGACCACGATCTGCGGCCGGGCGGCGATCTCCGGGCTATAATTTGCAAGTTCTCTATTGATCACCCGATAATCCTCGACCGGGTCGCGGCCCGAAAGCGAGGAAACATCGACGAGGTGCAGGTTCAATTTTGTCCGCTCGACGTGCCGCAGGAATCGATCGCCAAGCCCGGCACCTTCCGATGCACCTTCGATCAGGCCCGGAATATCGGCGACAACGAATGTCCTGTAGTCACCAAGATCGACAACGCCGAGGTTCGGCTCCAATGTTGTAAACGGATAATCGGCGATCTTTGGCTTCGCGGCCGAGATCACGCTGATCAGCGTCGATTTGCCGGCGTTAGGGAAGCCGACCAGCCCGACGTCGGCGATCAGCTTGAGCTCGAGCTGCAGCTCGCGTTCCTCGCCCGGGCGGCCGGTGTAATGATACTTCGGTGCTTGGCGGGTCGGCGTCGCAAAGTGCGAATTGCCCCATCCGCCCTTGCCGCCTTTTGCGGCCAGATATTTTTGACCCGGCTCAGTAAAGTCGAAAAGCAACTCGTTGCTCTCCGCATAGAAGACCTGCGTGCCGACCGGGACGCGGACAACGACCGATTCGCCATCGCGGCCGTGGCGGTTCGAGCCCTCGCCGTGCCGTCCACGTTCGGCTTTGTGCTCGGGATTGTATCGAAGATGCAGGAGCGTGTTCAGCCCTTCGTCAGATTCGATCCAAACGTCGCCGCCAACACCGCCATCGCCGCCCGAAGGGCCGCCGCGTGGGACGAACTTTTCGCGGCGAAAGGCTGTCACTCCATTGCCGCCGTCGCCGGCCTTTACCTTGATCTTTGCCCTGTCTATGAACACGAGAACTAATTCTAGAGGTTTAGGGGCGAACGGCAAAGCCGCGAAGGAATACAAAAACGCCGCCTCAAGCAAGTTGAAGCGGCGTTTTCGTTAACCTCACCGAGCACCGAAGTGCTCTGAAAGGGTTGGCAGACGACCATGTACACGATCTGTCTGCCGATTTTGTATCCCGAAGCCGTTCGACGGGGAACTTTTCTCCGGTCAGCACCCGGACCGCCGAAGCTATCCGCTGCACTCTAAGTGCCAGGTGCCTTTAGGTTTTTGTTGTGGTGGCTTTCCTCCACCGCCGGTTACGAACCCGGCAACGAGGCCCGGGAACAAGTCCCAGGGCGGCTCTGCACCCGACAGGCGGTTCCTTTCCCGCGGGCGTCACTCGTTTTTATCCGAGCGACTCGCAAGAACTTTCGTTCCTGCCAGCAAGCCTTTCGGCTTCGGTCCGAGGCGTCAGAGCATTGGATGTTCCGCCGATCCGTGCTCTCGTTCAGGAAGCGTCACCGCTTTCGAATCACTTCCTCGTACCGGTCAAAAGCCCGTGAGCGTTTTGACTATGTAGGCATCTTACACCCGATTTTCAGCAAGTCAAGTAGAAAG
>CAZGLZ010000044.1:20350-27244 GCA_964526245.1 uncultured Chloracidobacterium sp.
GTTCGAGACGTGGTTTCGGACTGTCTTGTCGCTGATCGAAAGCTGATCGGCGATCTCGGCGTTCGAACGGCCTTCAGTGATCAGGGCCAGTATCTGCCGCTCTCTTTGGGTCAGTTCGCTGAAAGCTGGGTCTTTCGAACCGGCTGCCCGGCCGAGCCCAAAGAACTGTTCCACCTCTTCACAAAACCTTGCCCAGGCCGGCTCTTGGCTGAGCAAAACGTGGTTACGCGAGTCGAGCTCTACGTATTCCGCTTTCGGGATGCCGGCGGCGATGATTCGGCCTTCCATGACGGGCACAACTTCGTCGCCGCGTGCGTGAAGTACAAGGGTCGGACACGTCACCTGGCCGAGTAAATGCTCCACGTAAACCTCTCCGCGGGCGCTAAGCAGACGAGCGGCGATCTCTCCTTCCGTCGTCACCTTACACAGGTCATTGAACCAGTCGAGCTGTTCATCTGTCGCGTCGGGGACGAACCGGGAGGTGAAAACCTGCCTGAATGATGGGTTCCGGTCTGCCCAACCGACCTGGATTAGGTCGATCATTGCCCGGTACATTTGTTCTTTCTTCTGGTCATCGCGTCGAAACGGCCCGCGAGCGTAGCCGCCGTAGATCACCAACCGTGAAACGAGTTCAGGATGTTTGACGGCGAAGGCGATGCATGCGGCCGAGCCCTGCGAGATGCCGAGCAGCCCAAATGGTTCGCTGATCCCCGCGGCCCCGACGACGGCCTCAAGATCCTCGACCCAGCGATCGAGCGAGAGGTCGTTGACAGCGCGGTCGGTCATGCCGCCTCCACGTTCGTCGTAGCGGATGAAGCGGAAGTTCGAACAGAGAAACTCCATCCAGTGTCGCCAAACCGGGCTTTCCCAATCGTATTCAAGGTGTGTGAGCCAGTTCGCGGCACGAACAAGTGGCGGCCCCGAGCCGGCATCGGCCCACGCCAGCTTTGTGCCGTCGGTGGACTTTACATAACGAACGCGCTGAGAGATCTGGGCCATATTCCAGGGTTCGGGACAAATGTCCCGCTTTCGAGACGGAAGATTATCAGAATCGGGACGAAAAACCCATTGAATAAAATTTCACGTCGGTCAATCCTTTGTCATGAGCGAGGAGAAATCAATGACAAAACGAGTCTTGTTCTTTATCTATGGTGTTCTAAGCTATTTTGTATTTTTCGGAACGTTTCTTTACGCCATCGGATTCATCGGCAATTTTGGCGTGCCGCGGACGCTGGACGGCCCGCCGGAAGGGCCATTTTGGATGGCCCTGTTGATAAATGCGGGCCTGCTCGGCATCTTCGCGGTTCAGCACAGCGTGATGGCCCGGAAGTGGTTCAAGGAGGCCTGGACGAAGGTCGTCCCTAAGCCCATCGAGAGGTCAACCTATGTTCTGGCATCGAGTCTCGCCCTGATCCTTTTATTCTGGCAATGGCGGCCGATGGGCGGGGTCGTCTGGGCGGTCGAAAATCAGCTCGGTATTATCGTTCTTTATTCCTTGTTCGCCTTCGGCTGGGCCCTAGTCTTGGTAACGACGTTCCTTATCAACCACTTTGATCTCTTCGGGCTCAGGCAGGTCTGGTACTACCTTCTCGACAGGCCGCTTCCGCCGCTTAAGTTCGTCACACCCGGGCCGTATAAGCTCGTAAGACACCCGCTTTACGTCGGTTGGTTCTTTGCTTTCTGGATGACGCCGGTGATGACCTACGCCCATTTGCTTTTTGCGTTAGCGACTACCGGCTACATTTTGATCGCCATTGTTTTTGAGGAACGCGACCTCGTCCGCGAACACGGCGAAAACTATGCGGCATATCAGCGCACGGTGCCGATGCTTGTTCCGTTTACTGCCGGGACTTCGGAGGGCACGACAAAAGCTGCGGTTGAGAATCGTTCGGTCGGTTAAAAGAGCTAGTAATGCGATAAAAAAAGACCGCCCCGAAAAGGCGGTCTTTTCAATCAATTCGGTCGACTGTCTTAGGCAGCCTTCGGGGCGAGTTCAGCGGCGCCTTCGGCATACACACTGATGAATTTACCCTTGCGGCCCTTATCTTCAAATTTCACAAACCCTTCAATGAGCGAGAAGAGCGTGTCGTCCTTGCCGCGGCCGACGTTCTTGCCCGGCTTCCACTTGGTGCCACGCTGACGGGCAAGGATGTTGCCGCCGAGAACGTGCTCACCGCCAAACTTTTTAAGCCCAAGCCGCTGCGCGTTCGAATCGCGTCCGTTTCGTGATGAACCTACACCTTTCTTATGTGCCATAACTAAATCCTCTTGATGCCTTCAAGGCAAGCAATTAAAGCTTTTCGATCTTGATCTCGGTATATCCCTGGCGGTGGCCCTGCTTGCGCTTGTACTGCTTGCGACGCTTCTTCTTGAAGACGATGACCTTCTCGCCGCGGCCGTGGCCGACAACGGTCGCTTCAACGCTGCCGTCGCCGATCTTGATATCCGAACCCGCACCGGCAACCAGGGCCGGGATCGTTACCTTGCTTCCGGCTTCTGCGTCGATGGTCGGAACGCGGACGACCTGTCCTGCCTCGACCGAAAATTGCTTGCCGCCTGTTTTAACTATTGCAAAGCTCATCTTATTTCTCCGCTCTTCTTGTAAAGCGAATCTCGGCAGTCGCCGAAAAACTCAAATAATATCGAAACATCGGCGATAAGTCAATCGAAACTGGCCCCAATATCGTGCTTGGCATTTTCTCGTTCTGCCCGGCGAAAACTGTGTTATATTCGCCCCAAAAACCAAAGGAGGAATGAAAGTATGGAACAGGCAATGGAACAATTGGTCCAGCAGCCGGAGCCTGCCGAGGCAAAGGTCGCAGCAATGGAGCGGGGAGCGAACTGGTTCTTCTGGATCTCCGCCCTTTCGGTCATCAATTCGCTTTCGGTAACGTTTAGCGGCTTGACCGACCTCCTCTTCGGGCTCGGAGCGACGCGTTTGGTCGATGAAAGTTTTCGCCAGAATACGCTTGCCGGCGTCAATCCTGCCGGGCTTTCGTTCAACCTCGCTATCGCGGGCCTATTTGCCTTGTTTGGATATTACGCAAGGAAGGGCAGCGACATCGCTTTTGTTCTCGGGATGTTCCTCTATGCGATCGACGCGATGATCCTTATCGGGTTCCGCGACATCTTCGGCTTCGGGTTCCATCTGGTCGCCCTGTTCTATATGTTCAACGGGCTTCTTGCGAGCCGGCGAAGGTACGATCCTTCGGTCTGAACGGCTTAGACGTTTGCTGGGTCGATAACGACGCCTACGAAAGGAAGGTTTCGGTATCGTCCCGCAGCGTCGAGCCCGTAGCCGACGACAAATTCGTTCGGTATGGTGAAGCCGATATAGTCGATCTCGAGTGCCTTATTGATCCGCGGTTCCGGCTTGTCGAGGAAAGCGGCGAGCCGGATGGAGTTTGCCCCGCGAGAGCCGAGGAGTTCAAGAAGCCGCGTCAGCGTGAGCCCGGTATCGACGATATCCTCGACCACCAGCACATCTTTGCCGCGGATCGGGTTGCTCAGGTCCTTCAGTATCTCGACGTCGCCGGAAGAGACCGTTCCGTCCTTGTAGCTCGATACGGACATGAAATCGATCGTAAGCGGCAGGTCGATCGCCCGCATCAGGTCGGCCATGAAGACGCACGACCCCTTTAGCACACCGACGAGCACCAATTCCTTGCCCGCGTAATCCGCCGCGATCTGGCGTCCGAGTTCGGCGATCCGGCCGGCGATAGCCTTTTCCGAATACATAACGCGGAGGTTCGGGTTCGAGAACTCGGTCGCCGCGGGCTTCGCACTTTCATTCGACATAATCTTGAGTGGTTGAACCGATAGGATTTTAGCAATACTATTCAATGGTCGGGCCGGATTCAAGTTGCTGGCCTTTTCATCGATATGAGCCGAACCTCGATCAGCCGCGACGAGATAAAAGAGATGGTACGCCGGGTGCTTGACGCCTCCGTGGCCGGCATCGCGCTGCCCGCGGCTGCGGCGCCTGCAGCGGAACCGGAACACGTTCTCGTCAATTCTCTTAAACCGCGGCAGGAACGCTCTTTTGAACGCGACGAATCTTCAAAGTCCTTGCTTACCGAGGACGACATCCGCGGGTTGAATGAAGGCGACCGGCTGCGGATCTCGCCGGGGACGAAGTTCACGCCGCTGGCCTCCGACCTGATCCGCGAGCGGCGTATCGAACTCATTACAAAGGAGCCGCGGGCTGCCAAGATCCTCGTTCGTTCTGTCGCTCTTGGGGCAGATCACGGCGGGTTCGAATATAAGGAAAAGATAAAAGAACATCTATCGGGCCTCGGTCTCTCGATCCGCGATTTCGGGACGAATTCAAAGGAGCCGGTCGATTATCCTGACCACGCCGGTGCCGTCGCCGAGTGCGTTAGTCGCGGCCGTGCGGACGCAGGGATCATCGTCGATGGTGCAGGCATTGGTAGCGCGATGACGGCGAATAAGTATCCGGGCGTTCGAGCCGCGGCCTGTTATTCGCCCGCACTCGCACGCAATTCCCGCGAACACAACGGTGCGAACGTACTTACGCTCGGCAGCGGACGGAACAGCCTCACGGAAGTGCTTTCGATCGTCGATACGTTTCTTTCGTCTGAGCTGACCGAGGACCGGCACAAGCGCCGCGTTGCGAAAATAGAGGATATTGACCGCCAGTATCGGCGGTAAAGTTGAGAAGAAATGTCTCAGGAAGCAAATTACGAACGGCTGATCGAGCAGATAACCGACCTCGTCATCGCCAAGCTTGATGTCGGGCATGAAACGGGAAGTTTCTGCCGGGCCGATGTCGCCCGGATCGTCGATGCCGGTGCCGAGCGGATCGGGATCGTTCTCGGCGAAACTGCAACGGCTCACGACTGGGCGAGCCTCATCGACCATACGCTGCTTAAGCCCGAGGCGAGCGAGGCGGACATTCGCCGGCTCTGCGAAGAAGCGGCCAAGTATGGCTTTGCCTCGGTTTGCGTCAACCCGGCGTGGGTCAAAACCTCCGCCGAAATTCTAAAGGGCACGGGCATTCCGGTCTGCACCGTTATCGGTTTTCCGCTCGGGGCAACGCTGCCGGACGTAAAGGCCTTCGAGGCTCGCCGCGTTATCTTCAACGGAGCCCGCGAGGTCGATATGGTCATCAACATCGGAGCGCTCAAGTCCGGTGACGACTGCGCGGTCGAGGACGATATTCGTGCCGTAGCCTCGGCCGCACATGAGAACGGCGTGCTATGCAAGGTGATCATCGAGACGGCGTTGCTCAGCGATGAAGAGAAGGTGCGGGCATGCCTGGCCGCGCGTAATGCCGGTGCGGATTTTGTGAAGACCTCGACCGGTTTTGCCAAAGGCGGAGCGACCGTTGATGACGTCGCCCTCATGAGGCGGACGGTCGGGAAGGCACTCGGCGTCAAGGCCTCGGGCGGTGTAAAAGGAATCGAGGACGCAAAGGCGATGGTCGCCGCCGGTGCGACACGGATCGGTGCAAGCGTCGGCGTCAAGATAGCCCAGGAGGCCGAAGGCGTGAAAAGCTCGACCCTTACGGCCTCGGCGTATTAGCACGGCATTGTTCGTTGCTGCTGCACTTCGCTCCGCATCCTCTGCGAAAAGACTCAGCGTCCCCTGCGTTAGAACTTGTCTTAACGCAGAGGACGCTGAGGTTACGCAGAGATCGCTGAGAAGAGGTATCGGGAGGCGCGAACGGAGCTTCGCTTGAGTCTTCTACCCGTTACTCGCTGCCTTTCAGACTGAAATTGTAGTTGATCGTGCCCTTTGCCTTTATCGGCGTTCCGTCGAGCTCGAAGGGGCGGAACTTCGTCTTTCTCGCGGCGTCCTCAGCCGAGTCCCGCAGCATCTGATGGCCGGAGACGGCTTTTGCCGAGGTCACATTGCCTTCTTCATCTATCTCGACCTCGACGGCAACGCGGCCTTCGATATTAGAACGGCGGGCGATCTGCGAGTATATCGGCATCACCATCCGCGTTGCGTACGTATTCGAAAGAACGCCGACGCTAATGAATTCCGGCCGAACTTTTGGCTCCTCAACCGGAGGTTGGACGACCGGCGGCTCCGGCTTCACCTCGGCTGCCGTTTCGGCCTGCTTCGGCTGGTCGTTCGGCTTTTGTGTCTCCGCGACCGGCTTTGATTCTTCCGGCTTTTTATCGTTCGCGGCGAGTGAAGCGACGGACCGCGTCAGTCCGGCCCTAGCTGCGGCGTTCTCAGGATCGAGTTCGAGCGCCTTTGAATAATCAAGAATAGCTTTTGGCAGATCGCCAAGTTTTTCGTAGGCACTTGCCCGATTGAAAAAGGCCGATGAATCGCTCGGGCTGAGTTCGATCACCCGGTTGAAGTCAGCGACCGATCGGTCAAAGTTCTTTAGGTTAAAGTGCGTCCGACCGCGGCCGAGAAAGACCGTCGGGTCGTCCGACTTCATCTCGGCGGCCTTGTCGAAATCAGCGAGTGCCACAGTGTATTCGCCTTTGGCCGAGCTTTCGATCGCCCTTCGCTGGTAAAAGGTATAGTCGGGCGGGGTCGGCGTCGGCACCGGTTTCGGCTTCAGTTGCTCTTCGCTTTTGGCACGGATGGCCTCTATCAAGGCAGGGCTCGCACCGGTCGCTTTCAGTTCGTTCGCGATCTGTTCGGTATAAACGAAAGTGATGCCTCGCTCGGCAACGGCTGCGGCAAGGATGCGGTTCCGATCTTCAAGCGAGACCTTCTGTGACCGCAGGCCGATCATCAGGTCCGCGAGGCTGAGCTGCGGAGTCTGGGCAAGTCCGTTAATCGCAGTCACAGCGATAAGGAAAAGAACGGCAGTTGCAAGGACCATCTTGCGAAACGGGTTCGTTTGCGGGTTCGTTTGGGCGTTCATAGGCGTTTGGTTTGAGAGCGGCCGAGAGGAATTGCGGCCGG
>CAZGLZ010000045.1:0-27195 GCA_964526245.1 uncultured Chloracidobacterium sp.
CTCGACCACGAAGGCCGCGAGATAACAAATGACGAGTTCGTTGATATTCGAATGGCGAATTTTCATTATCCGGACCGCACGCTGATACGCACGCTTGAGGACGGCACGACAGAATTTCGCCTGCAAAAGGTCCCGCAGGAGGGGATTCAGGTGCCGGATGTCAGTTTTCAAACCGTTGACAGGCGCCGGATCACGATGAGCGAACTCCGCGGCAAGGTTGTTGTACTAAATTTTTGGTTCATCGGCTGTCCCGTCTGCCTCGCCCATAAACCGAAGTTGAACGAACTGAGGTCAAAATTTGCAGATAATGACAGCGTCGTTTTTCTTGCTGCAACCGCTGACACGGCCGCCGATGTGCGTAAATTTCTCGCAAAGGAGCGGTTCGATTATTTGCAGGCCGTCGATGCCGATACGGCCCTCAAGAAATTCGTGTTCAGCGGTTACCCGAAGAACATCGTGATCGGCAAAACCGGCGAGGTCGTTTACTGGCGCTCGACCATCGCCGCCTGGGGCAAGTTCGAGTCTGTTATTAGTTCGGAGCTTCGGAAATGAGCGTGCAGAAGTGCCCGATTTGTTCTGCGGCCGTAGAGCCCAGCGCACGATATTGGGACTACATTTGCATTGATTGTTCTGCACGGGCAGTTGATGAATTTGGACGTAAGCTTCGATTTCGAAACGAGTCATTTTCAGGCGGGTTCGTCGCTTGGTGCGAGGATACGAACGAGAGACGCGACAGCCACATCTGTTATATAAACGGCATAAAGTGTTGGGCTGACGAAGCCCGATTGGGCGGTATCGTTATCAGGGTCTATGGCGGCAAAGAGTAATAATCCGATCGTTTCGATAATCATGGGCAGCAAGAGCGACTGGCCGACGATGGAGGCTGCTTCGCAGGTGCTAGATGAGTTTGGCGTGCCGCACGAATCGAAGGTTGTCTCGGCGCACCGGACGCCGGATCTGCTTTTCGAATTTGCCAAGTCGGCGGAGGAACGCGGGATCGAGGTCATCATAGCCGGTGCGGGCGGCGCGGCACATTTGCCGGGAATGTGCGCCTCTCAAACGGTTTTGCCGGTGCTCGGCGTGCCGGTCGAAAGCAAAGCGTTAAAGGGCCTTGATTCGCTTCTCTCGATCGCCCAAATGCCCGCTGGCGTCCCCGTCGGCACACTTGCCATCGGCCAGGCCGGTGCGAAGAACGCCGCTCTGATGGCGGTCGCGATACTGGCAAATTCACGCCCTGATCTCCGAAAGAAGCTTCACGCCTTTCGGTCAAAGCAAACAAAGAACGTGCTGCGATCTAAGTTGAGTTAGTCTTCCCGATGCCAGCTACGATACTTCCAAACTCTACCATCGGCGTTTTCGGCAGCGGCCAACTTGGCCGGATGTTTGCCATCGAGGCCCGGAAGATGGGCTACCGGGTGCATACTTTCTCGCCGGATGCAGACACGCCGACGGGCCACATTTCGGATGTCGAGACGACGGCATCATATGACGACCTCGACGCGGTCCGCGAGTTTGCCCGCTCGGTCGATGTCGTCACCTTTGAGTTTGAGAACGTTCCGGCCGCGACCGTCGAAGCGGCGGCAGAGTTCGTGCCGGTTCACCCAAAAGGCGAGGTGCTCCATACAACGCAGAATCGGCTCCGCGAGAAGACATTCCTATCGGCAAATGGCTTTCCGGTGGCACCGTTCCGGCACATCAAGACACTTGACGACCTTCACCGCGGCGTACTCGAAATAGGGACGCCGGCCGTGCTCAAGACCGCCGGCTTTGGGTATGACGGCAAGGGCCAGCGGAAGATCAACGCTGTGGGCGAGGTCGATGAGGCGTTTGCCGGGCTCGATGGCAGGGACGCGATCCTTGAAGGTTTCATCGACTTTGAAAAAGAGGTCTCGGTCGTTTGTGCCCGCGGGCAAGATGGAAGCTTTGCCCATTACGGAGTGATCGAGAACGAGCACCGCAACCACATCCTCGATGTTTCGTTTGCACCGGCCGATGTTTCGGAAGCTGTTTTTGTTGAGGCGGTCGAGATAACGCGCAGCATCGCCGAGCAGTTCGGCTATGTCGGCACGATGTGTGTCGAATTCTTCTTGACAGGCAGTGGTAAACTATTGGTCAACGAGATCGCTCCGCGGCCCCACAACTCGGGGCACCTGACCTTTGGCCCATGTGTCACGTCGCAATTTGAGCAGCAGGTGCGGGCGGTCTGCGGGCTACCGTTGGGCTCAAGCGAGTTCCTTCGGCCGGCGGCAATGGCCAATCTGCTCGGCGATGTGTGGTCGGCGGGCGAGCCGAATTGGGCGGCAGCGTTCGCGGTTCCGGGTGTCTCGCTTCACCTCTACGGTAAGGCCGAGCCTCGCCCGGGAAGAAAAATGGGCCACCTGACCGCCGTCGCAGAAACGGCGGCCGAGGCGGTCGCGAAGGTGATCAGGGCCAGGTCCTTCTTGTAGTGTTCTAGATTTACGGAGCTTTTTTGACTTATGAAGTTTTTCCCATTTGCTTTTCTCGCACTCTCGTTTTTCATCTTCAATTTTCCGCCTACTGCACTTGCACAGGACGACATCCCGCTTGACCTCAAACGGGCGCGCGGGATCGAGATGCTGGAAGCGGTCCACAGAGATCTTAAGAAAGAGTATTACGACCCCTCATTTCGCGGCATCGATATTGAAAAGAGTTTTCGAGCGGCACGTGCTGCGATAAAGCAGGCCCAGCGAAGCGGTCAGATCAACGCGATCATCGCGCAGTTCCTGCTGGACCTTGACGACTCGCACACGTATTTTCTTCCGGCTGACCGTGCCGGTTTTGTTGAGTATGGTGTTTCTTTTCGTATGATTGGCGACCGTTGTGTCATCCGCTCTGTGAAAAAGGGAAGTGATGCAGATAAAAAGGGCGTAAGGGTCGGCGATGTGGTGTATGCGATCGAGACGTTTGAACCAACCAGAGATAGTCTGTGGAAGATAAGATATTTCTACAATACGCTGAGTCCACAATCCGTGCTTCGGCTTGTGTTTCAAGGTGATGACGGAAAGCTCACAGAAAAGCAGATCGAGGCCAGATATGTTTCCTGGGAACAGTATGAAAAGGAACTCAGCGAGCGAAAGAAGCGACCGAAAAGGAACGTCTCCGAATGTCACAAGCTGGACGATATTTCTGTATGCCGCCTGCGTACATTCTTGGTCGAGGAAAGTGTCATCAACAAGATGATGGACGCTGTTGCGGGTTCGAAGTCGCTTGTTCTTGATCTACGCGGAAACGGGGGCGGATACGTAAAGACGCTCGCTCATCTCGTAGGTTACTTTTTTGACCGGGAGATCAAGATCGGCACCGAAAAGATGCGGACGAAGCAGAAAGATGAAGTGGCCGTTCCGAGAAAGAAAGACGGCTTTGCTGGCGAACTTATCGTCCTTGTTGACAGTAGTTCCGGTTCGGCATCTGAGGTGTTTGCCCGCGTGATCCAACTCGAGAAGCGGGGCATCGTCATCGGCGACCGGAGTTCGGGTTCTGTTATGACCTCGATCTCGCGGACAAGAGAGTTAGTCAATCGTACAGGATTCCCGATTTACAACTACATCCCATACGGCGCCAGTATCACCATCGCCGACTTGATCATGACGGATGGCAAGAGCCTGGAAAAGGTTGGAGTGATACCGGACAAGATGGCGATTCCGACCCCTGCAGACATCAGAGCAAAACGTGATCCGGTCATGGCTCTTGCGGTTAAAGAGCTTGGCGGCTCAATTTCCGCTGAGGAAGCCGGAAAGCTTTATACGCCCGACCCTGACGAAGCGGTTGAAGAGGAGGACGTCAACTGATCGCAAATCCAGGGCTCTTGTTCAGATACGACGCCCCAAGAAGATACCGCCGACGAGGCCGATGAAGCCGATGGCGACGCTTAGGAAGAGGTAAAGAAAGGCAGTGACGAGCTGCCTTTCTTTGATGAGCCCATAGATCTCCATCTCGAACGTTGAGAACGTAGTAAATGCTCCGAGAAAGCCGACAATGACCGCCATCCGGAGGTGATCGCTGACCTCCCATTTATCGGTGAGCAAGATCAAGAAAAACCCGATCAAGAATGAGCCTGAAACATTGATGAAGAATGTCGGAAAGGGAAACTTTTCGAAGAGTCCGGCGAGAGGCGAGATGTTGATCAGGTAACGCGCGACAGCTCCGAGTGCTCCACCTGCTCCAATAAATAATATCTTGGTTGCCGTTTCCATCATTAATTGCCGTCTTCAGTTGGCTTTGTGCTCGGCCGCCCACCCGCTTAAACTACTCGATAATGGCTGAAAGCATTGCATTTTCAAAATCCGCCGTCCGGGCGACCGTTTATGCTGAGCTTGTCCCGCAGGTCGAGGCGCTTCTCTCCGGCGAAACGGATACGATCGCAAATCTCGCCAATGTCGCCGCCGTTCTCAAAGAAGCATTCGGCTTTTTCTGGGTCGGGTTTTACATCGCAAAGGACGGCGAGCTTGTTCTCGGCCCGTTTCAGGGGCCGCTTGCCTGCACACGTATTGCCTTCGACAAGGGCGTTTGCGGCCACGCCTATTCGACCCGCGAGACGGTCATCGTGCCGGATGTCGATGCATTTCCCGGCCACATCGCCTGCAGCTCAGCCGCGAGGTCTGAGATCGTGGTGCCCATCTTCTCTGGAGAAAATGTCCTCGCCGTGCTCGATGTTGACAGCGACCGGCTCGCGGATTTCTCCGAGGCTGATTCGGCCGGCCTGAATGCGGTCATCCGTCTGATCGAGCGGTACTGCAGTTTTGACTGAGCATTTGCCTAGTTGCCCTCTAATAGCCCGCTGAGCAAAATTCGGTTAGAATCGAGAATTCCGTTTCGGCGTTCGGCTTCGGCCGCGATCGCTGGCGAACCGTATGGATCCTATCGAGTATCAAACCTGGCATTGGGTGCTTTTCTTCGGAATCGTCCTCACAGCACTCTTTGTCGATATCGGAATCGTCAACCGCAAGTCCCACGTCCCGACGCGTAAGGAGACCTTCGCCTGGGCCACTGTTTGGGTCTCGCTTGCCCTCGGTTTTAATATTTTTCTCTGGACGCAGTTCGGGCTCAAGCACGCCCAAACATTCTTTACGGGCTACCTGATCGAACTCTCGCTTTCGGTCGATAATCTCTTCGTCTTTTTGCTCATTTTCAGCTATTTCCGTGTTCCGAAAGAATTTCAGCACCGAGTGCTCTTTTGGGGCATTATGGGAGCGCTGATAATGCGAATGATCATGATCTTTGCCGGAGCCGAGCTAGTCGAGCGGTTCCATTGGATCATATATGTCTTCGGCGCGTTCCTCATTTATACCGGGCTCAAGATGTTCAAGGGCGACGATGAGGACTTTGACCCGACCGAGAGCGGCATTGTTCGCTTTGCTACACGATATATCCGGATCACGAAGGAATACCACGGGGATAAGTTCTTTATATTAAAGGACGGTGCCCGTGTCGGAACGCTGTTGCTGCTCGTCCTGATCGTTGTCGAGTTTACCGACCTGATCTTCGCGGTCGATTCGATCCCGGCGATCTTCGGCATCACGACGGATCGTTACATCGTCTATACGTCAAACATTTTTGCGATCCTCGGCCTCAGGACGTTTTTCTTCCTTCTGGCCGATGTTGCCGACCGGTTTCACTATCTCAAGATCGGGCTGGCCTTCATACTTACGTTCATCGGCGTTAAAATGATGTTGCCGCTGGTCGCCGAGGTCACCTTGGCCCTAGCCGACCGGACAACAGCCGTCGGTGCTTTTGCCGGGCGAATGGTAGATGGTGAATTCAAGGATGAGATGATAAATATCTCACTTGGAGTGGTCGTCTCCGCGATCGTCATTTCGATCATCGCGTCGCTTCTTTTTCCATCGAAAGCAAAAGATGAGGACCTCCAAGCCGATGAGGCCGATAATGAACAGAACTAATGTCCGATAGGTTCAAAAAGTTCTATCTGGATTGGTGGTGGGTGCGGAAGAGCACCGTCCGAGGGATCATAGCGCTTTCGGTGATCGGTGCGATCCTGATCGGGCTTACCTGGTGGGCACTTCGGACGGACTGGCTTTCACAGATAGAGACAGGCGAGGCTCCGCGAGATTCGGCACAGATAGTTTCGTTCGAAGGCGATGTTCGGGTCATTCGTGCCGCAACGCGAGAGACCCTCGTGGTCACCCGCCAAACTTACGCGGCCCCGGGCGATACCATTCAAACCCAGGCCGATGGTCGTGCGGTGGTCAAGATGATCGACGGATCGACCTTTACGGTCCGGCCAAACAGTACGGTGGTCATCCGCGATAACTCGTCACTTTTCGGCGGGCGCAACGTCCGCGTTGCTCTTGATGACGGGCAACTCAACGTTCGAACCGAGGAACAACCCGCCGACGCTCAGAACGTCGTCGAGATGATGGATTCTGAAACTCGATTGCGGTCACAAACCGAAGCGAGCTTCAACGCAGACCGTAACGCAGGCGGCGGTGAGATCCGCATCAGCCGAGGTACTGTCGAAACGACCGTTGGCGGCACGAGTACGACGATCACAGAAGACCAGTTCGCATCGGTCCGCGGCGGTAAGATCTCCGATCGCGAAAAGCTTATAAAGCCGCCGCGTCTCGTCGCACCTGAGAACGGCAGCCAGATCGTTGATGGCGGTTCCGGTGCTCAGCCCACCTTTCAGTGGCAAGACGATTCAGGCGGTGTTTCCTATTACATTCAGGTCGCCCGGTCGCCCTATTTTGCCCCGGATTCCATGCTCGTTGACCGCTCCGGTCTTAACGCTCGGGATTTCCGGCTCGCGGCAGTTCCGCCGGGAACCTATTATTGGCGGATCCGTTCGACCGCCCGTTCCGGCCAGACGAGCGAGTGGTCGGAGCCGAGCCGGTTCAGTGTCGTTCGCGGACAATCTAGCGCCGCTATCGATGTGCAGAACTGGAACGTCGAGCGCGTTGGCGGAAATGTGTATATCATCTCGGGCCGTGCATTGCCGGGGCTTCTGGTCCGTTCGCAGGGCCGCGAGGTCTATGCCGGCAGCGACGGCAGTTTCCGCCTGCAGATCTCATCTGGTTCGAGCGAGGTCAACGTCGAGTTCAACGACGATCGCGGCAATCGTGCAGGCTTTGTCATCTCGCTCCGCAATTCCCGAGTGCTCCGGAGGTACTAGCAGTTCAGATGTCCGGAAAGCACGACCATTCACATGGCCGCGGCCGCATCAGCCCGAAGGCGCTTTCGCGTCTCTGGATCGCTCTCATAATCACCGCGGCGTATATGGTCGCGGAGGCGATTGGCGGCTGGCTGACCAATTCGCTTGCTCTCCTCGCCGATGCAGGCCACATGCTGACTGACGTCGGCGCACTCGCGCTCTCGCTTGCAGCGTTCAGCTTTGCTACACGGCCTGCCACCCCGCAAAAGACCTTCGGCTACTATCGCCTTGAGGTGATCGCCGCCCTAGTTAACGGGATCGTTCTCGTTCTTCTCGCCCTCTACATCATTTGGGAAGCGATCGAGCGTTTCCGCTCGCCGGCCGAGGTTGCCGGACTTGAGATGACGCTCATCGCTGCCGGCGGCCTCGTGGTCAATATCATTGCCGCGTATCTGCTCCACGCCGACCATCAACACAACCTCAATCTCCGCGGGGCATGGCTTCACGTCATGGGCGACATGCTCGGATCGATAGCCGCGATCGCTGCCGGTGTGCTGATCATCGCATTCGGCTTTCTTTGGGCAGATGCGTTAACGAGCGTGATCATCAGCTGCATCATCCTCTTCAACGCCGCCCGGCTCGTTAAGGACTCGGCCGACGTTCTGCTTGAAAGCACACCGAAGCACATCGACGTTGCGGAACTCGAAGCTGCTTTGACCGGCCACCCGGCTGTGCTCAATGTCCACGATCTTCATGTCTGGACGATCTCGTCCGGGATGGAGGCACTTTCAGCCCACGTTGCCCACGACCGCTCGATGCCCGAGACGGAACTGCTGCTCGAGATTCGCGATATGCTTCAGGAACGGTTCCACATTTCGCATCTCACCATCCAACTCGAAACGGCAGATCACACCACCGACAAAGTCTTTGTTTGTGCGATGGGGATGAACTGCTTCGAATCGACCGCTGCGGCCGACCATTGACCCGACGACGAGACCATGAAGATGATCGACATACGCTACGGCCGCGAGCGCATCAGCCTCGAAATACCCGACGCATTCGAAGTGATCGAGGCAGGGCCTGAAAGTGAACCTTTGTCCGACCATCGCATCGGCGAACTAATTGACAAGCCGATCGGCACTGCAAGATTGGAGGAGATCGTTTCTCCGGGCGAGACGGTACTCTTTGTTGTGCCGGACGCGACCCGGGCTTCGGGTGCGGGTCAGATCATCAATCTTCTCGTACGTCGGCTGATCGCCAACGGAACGATGCCCTATGACATCGCCGCGATCTTTGCTACGGGCATCCACAGGCCGGTCACGGAAAGTGAAAAGGCCGAGATCCTGACGCCGTTCATCGCACAGCGCATAAAGACGCTTGAACACGGTTCCCGCGATCTTATGCGGATCGTCAATGTCGGCGAGTTGAGTGATGGAACGCCCGTCGAATTGAACCGGGCACTCGTGGAATTTGATCGCGTAGTTACTATTGGAAGCGTCGGATTTCACTACTTCGCCGGGTTCACGGGCGGGCGAAAACTCATCTGTCCGGGCCTTGCCTCCAATCGCACCATCACTGCCACGCACCGGCTTGCATTCGATTTCGAACGGCAAACGCGAGCTGAAGGCGTTGCTTCCGGCAACCTTGAGGGCAATCCGGTCCACCAAGCTTTTGCCGAGGCGGCGTCAAAGGTAAAGGTCGATCTTTCGGTCTCAACTATCGTCAACGGCCGCGGCGAGGTCACCGGACTTTTCTGCGGTGATCTTTTCGGCGCTCACCTCGCCGCCTGCGAAGATTATGCAGCGACGCACACAGTCGCGACCGCACATCAATACGAAAATGTTGTCGTGAGCTGCGGCGGGAGCCCGTTCGACATCAACCTTATCCAAGCCCATAAATCGCTCGAGGCTGCATCGCGTGCCTGCAAGCCGGGCGGAAGAATCTACTTTGTTGCAGAGTGCGGCGACGGCCTTGGCCGGCCTGATCTCTTGAAGTGGTTCGAGGCCTCGGACAGCCGAGAACTCGCAGATAACCTCGCCAATGGCTATCAGGTCAACGGCCAGACTGCTTGGAGCTTGCTTTCGATCGCCGAGCGATTTGATGTACGGATGGTCACTAGCCTACCGGATGACGTGGTTGGCAAAATGCGGCTACGAAAGATACCGGTCGAGACTTTTCAGTCGGAGGTTCGTGACCTCTCAGAGGCCTGCGTCGTTTCAGCCGGTACAGGCATACTGATAAAGCCGCCGGTATGATCGCTAGTTTTCGAGAGCTTCGCGGATCTTGGTTGCAAGAGCAAGGAATGAGAACGGCTTCGATATGAAGTTCGTGGTCTCATCGAGAACGCCCTGCCGCAAAGCGACATTGTCCGTGTAGCCCGAAGTGAAAAGTATCTTGGCCTCTGGGTCGATCTCAAGAACACGGTCGGCAAGCTCGCGGCCGCTCATCTGGGGCATTACGACGTCAGTAAAGATCAGGTCGAACTTTTCCTTCGATCTTCTATAGATCGCAAGCGCCTCCGCTCCATCATCCGCCTCGATGACTGTGTAGCCGCATGATCGCAGCATCTCGCTTGTCAGCCTCCTGACGGATTCCTCATCCTCGACTAGGAGAATGCGTTCCGTTCCGAACCTGAAATCATTCGTCTGCTGCGGCGTTCGGTGGATCGGCGAGTCAACGTCGGCGACCGGCAAATAAACTTTAACCGTTGTACCTTTGCCCGGCTCGCTGTAGATCCAGACATTTCCCTCGCTTTGTTTGACGATACCGTAGACGGTCGAGAGCCCGAGCCCGGTTCCTTTGCCTACGTCCTTTGTTGTAAAGAACGGCTCAAAAACGTGCTTCTTTGTTTCTTCGTCCATACCGACGCCGGTATCGCTGACGGTCATTATCACGTAATCGCCTGGCGTTACGCCAACGTGTTCTGCAGCATACTTTGCATCGAGAAGCGTATTGTTAGTCTCGATAAGAATCGTGCCGCCGTCCGGCATCGCGTCGCGTGCGTTAACTACAAGGTTAACGATGATCTGCGAAAGCTGGCCCGGATCGCATTTAACTTTCAACAGGTCTTCGGCGAGTTCCGCTTCGAGTGAGATGTCCTCGCCGATCAACCGCTTCAGCATTCGGGACGTGTCCTGGATCACATCGTTGATATTTACGACCTGTGCTTGAAGTATCTGCCGGCGGCTAAAGGCGAGCAGTTGATTCGTTAGCTGGGCGGAGCGCTCTCCGGCCTTCTTTATTTCTTCGATATGCTTTCGGACGGGGTCATCTGCCGGAAGCTTTCTGAGGGCCAATTCGCTATAGCCGGTGATCGCCGTAAGCATGTTATTGAAGTCGTGTGCAATGCCGCCGGCAAGCCGGCCGACCGATTCGAGCTTCTGCGATTGAACAAGCTGCTCGCGGCTTTTCTGCAACGCTTCTTCTGCCCGCTTGGTTTCCGTCAGGTCGATCGCAAAGGCAAATGCTCCGATCACGTTACCTTCCTTGTCGAGATCCGGCACGTAACTCACCCGCAGATAACTCGACCGCCCGCCGGAACCGACCCGCTCAAGAAGGGCTTCGCGTTCGACCGTAAACTCGTTTCCGGCGAGTGCGATCATGAACTCCTTCTCGATGCCCTCGTATGCTACCGGCCCGACGACCTCACGGAGATGCAGGCCGATTATCGAGGCGTTCGGCCGGCCCAACCATTCCAAGTAGTATTTGTTTTCAAACCGGCAGATCAGGTCACGATCGAAATACGTGATAAGGGCCGGCACTGTGTCCGTGACCAGGCGGAGCTGCTGTTCGCTTCTTCTTACGGCTTCCTGCGATTGTCTTCGTTCCGTTACATCGGTTATGAAGCCTTCCAGAGCGAAGGGATTCCCGTCAGCGTCGAAAATCCCCTGCCCTCGGTCATACACCCAGCGTTCGTTGCCGTTCCTTGCAATTACAGGGTACGAGACCTCGTATCTATGGACCTGTTTGAGTTCGCTTAAGACAAACTCGCGCATCTCGAGCCGGTCCTTCTCCGGGATAAGCTCACCAAATATCCGGTCACCTTCAAGGAAATCCTCTTGCGGGTAACCCGTAAGGTCGAACACGGCCTCATTGATGAATTCCATTCGGTAATTCTGATCGATCCGGCAGCGATAAACGACACCCGGCAGATTTTCGATGAGGGTTGCGAGCTGCCGGTCGCGTTCGCGTACAAGTTCCTCGGCCTGTTTTCTCGCCGTGATGTCACGAGCAATGCCCTGAATACCGGCCGGTTTGCTGTTCTCAACAATAAGCTTGCTGCTCACCTCGAGAACCGCCGTCGCTCCGTCCTTACGAATGATCTCAAGTTCGTAATTGGTCGAGCCGCCCGAGGAGAGCTTCTGCTTTGTCATCTCGCGGGCTTTTTCTACCGAACCCGGCGCAACGAGCTGCGAGAGATCCTTGCCGACTATCTCGTCCGGCCGGTAACCGGTCACGGCGAACGCGGCGGCGTTGATCGAGGTGAACTTCTCATCTAGGCCCTGCGTGTAAATGATGTCGTTTGCCGAGTCGAAAAGCTCGCGGTAGCGTGCCTCGCTTTCGCGGAGGGCTTCCTCGGCGTTCATTCGTTCGGTAATGTCGGAAAGCGAACAGATCCATTTTCGGAAGGTTCCGTCATCGTTGAAGATCGGGACCGCACGTGCGGCGTAATGGCCGTAATCGCCTTGGCGATCGAGCAGCCGCAAGGTCAGCACTACGGGCTCGCGTGACTCAAGAGCTGCAGTGTATGTCTTATAGACCTCATCGCGGTCGTCTGGGTGAACGTATTCGGTCCAGCCGTAATTGAGGCTCACCTCGTACGGCTGTCCGGTCAGGTCAACCCACCATTGCGGAAACTCCGTTAGATTGCCTCGATCGTCGAGCTGCCAGACGAACTGAGTCGTTGCCTCAACCAAGCCGCGGAAATCTTCCTCCGACTGACGCAGTTTGTCCTCATTGACCTTTCGCTGGGTAACGTCGCGGATAATAGCGGTGAAATAATGCTCCTCGTCCTCTGCATACTCGCCATATGAGATCTGAACAAAGATCTCTTTACCATCCTTGCGCCGTGCTTCGGTCTCAACATTTGCCCAGTCGACGGTCCTTTGACCAGTGCGTAGATAGTTTACGACCGCATTCTCATGTCTCGTCCGGTGCCGATCCGGCATTATTATCGTCACCGAATTTCCGATGAGCTCGTCGCTCGTGTATCCGAAAATGCGCTCGGTAGCCGAATTAGCAAAGCGGATGATGTTCTCCCGGTCGATGGTGATTATCGCGTCGGAGGCGGTTTCGGCGACTATGCGGTAGCGCTCTTCAGAAAGTGCGAGCGAACGTTCGGCCTCCCGACGAGCGTGTCGTTCCCGGGCGTCGGCGATCTCCCGAACGACGGCGGGCACAAGACGCGTCAGATTATCCTTCATCAAGTAATCGGCTGCACCGGCCTTCATTGCCGCGACGGCCGTCTCTTCGCCGATAGTTCCAGAAATGATGATGAACGGGATGTCGCGCCCGTGGGCCTTGAGGATCTCAAGTGCATCCAGGCCCGTGAAACCCGGAAGGCTGAAATCGGAAATTATAACGTCCCAATCGGCGTCCTGAAGCGAGTCGCTAAAATCACCGGCACGGTCTACACGCCTGAAATCGATCGCGTAGCCTGCCTTGTTGAGATGGCGGACGAGCAGTGCGGCGTCGTCATCGACGTCCTCAACTATCAAGACCCTAAGCCTTTCTTCAGTCACGTTTAACTGTCTTGTTCAGGACGAGCCAATAGAGCCCGAGTTCGCGAACTGCCTCGACGAACTGCTCGAAATCAATAGGCTTTCTGACGTAGCTGTTTGCCCCGAGTCCGTAGCTTTCGACCACGTCGCGTTCCTCGTCCGATGACGTAAGGACAACGACCGGTATCATCCTCGTCCGCTCGTCCGCCCGTATTTTCCTGAGCACTTCAAGACCGCTGACCTTGGGCAACTTCAAATCGAGCAAAATGAGCTGAAGCTCGCTGAGGTCTGGGTGCGGTCTTTCCACGGAGCTTCCAAACAGCATCTCGAGAGCCTCGGCACCATCACGTGCGACCAGAAACACATTTGCCAGGCGGTTGCGTTCGAACGCCCGCTTGGTCAGTTCAATATCGTTCGCATCGTCCTCGACCAGAAGGATGGATCGTTTTGATTCGCTGGAAGTGCTCATCTATTTTGTGAACTTGAAAAAGAAAGCGGCACCCTGCCCGGGCTCGCTTTCGGCCCTTATCGTGCCGCCGTGCATTTGGATTATACGATAAACGGTTGCCAGCCCAATGCCGGTCCCTTCGAATTCGTCCGACCTGTGCAGCCGCGAGAAAGCCCCAAAGATCGTATCGGCATATGTTGCCTCAAAACCTGCGCCGTTGTCTCGGATGACGAACTCACCTGACTCGGGACCTAGCGAGAAACTGATCAATGGATTCTCCGTTTTCGATGTGAACTTCCATGCATTTCCGAGCATATTCTCGAGCGCGATGCGGGCAAGCCGGGCGTCACATTTGGCGGTGAGCCCATCCTCTATCGAGACCGCGACGATCCTATCCGGCGAAGCGGCCGCGAGGTCGGAGGCGATCTCACGTGCCATCGAGGTCAGATCCGTCGTGCCGATCGACAATGCCGAGCGGCTCACCCGCGAAAGGCCGAGCAGGCTATCGATCATCGAAGCCATTCGCTGGCTTGCACTGCGGATGCGATTGAGATAATCGACGCCGTTCTCATCAAGTTTGTCCGCGTAATCCTCAAGCACTGCTTGCGAGAAGCCGTCCATCGCCCGAAGCGGTGCCCGCAGGTCGTGCGAGACCGAGTATGAAAAGGCCTCAAGCTCGCGGTTGAGCGTTTCGAGCTTACGGGTTCTTTCCTCGACTCGTTCTTCGAGCGTAGCGTTCAGTTTGAGCAGCTCGTCCCGCGCCCGTCTCTGTTCGGTGATGTCTTCGATCACCCCAATGGACTGAAGCGCCGTGCCGTCCGCATCACGCACAAAGGAAGCGTTGACCCTAACCCAGACGATGCTTCCATCGGGCCGAAGATACCGTTTCTCGTTGATGTATTGCGGCACCTTTCCGTCGCGTGCCTCAAAGAACTTTTGCGCGTCCGCTTCTGCATCCTCAGGGTGGGTCAATTCCTTGAAGGTCATGTGCCGAAGTTCTTCGGCCGGATAGCCGGCGATCTCGGCAAATCGTCTGTTGAATAATATGAACCGTCCGGTCTGAGCATCGGCCTGCGCGATCCCGATCGAGACTATATCGAACATTCGCCGGAACCTCTGCTCGCTTTCGCGAAGCTGTTCAACGGCCCGTTCCCGTTCAGTTACGTCGATCGCCATCACAAGGCGCGCCGGGCGGCCGTTGAATTCGAGGGCATGCGAAGTGATCTCGACCTCGAATGTACTGCCGTCTTTTCGCTTATGGACCCACGGCGTCGGATGGGTCAGGGTCTTGATCTCACCGGCAAGTCGCTGATAGAGTCTGGGCAGTTCCTCTTCGGGACGTATCTGCGTCATATCCATCGAGAGGAATTCACGACGCGTGTAGCCGTAAGATCTGACGGCCGCCTCATTCACGGCGAGGAACTGAAGTGTCTCGCGATCATAGACCCACATCGGACACGGATTGCTGTCGAAAAGCAGCCTGTATCGTTCCTCCGATTCCTTTGCGGCCTCGATCGCACGTTTTTGCGCGGTTATGTCCGTGCCCGACCCGACAACGCAGATCTGCCCTTCGACGGTTATACGGCTGCCGAGGAAGTAGAACGGAATGACGCGGGCATCCGCAGTCATAAGCCTGGCCTCGGCCTCGGCCTTTCCCGTCGTCATTACTTCCTGGATCTTTTCGGCGACGAGTGTGTGGTCATCGGGGACAATGAAATCAAGCGGCTGCAGTTGCCGCATTTCTTCGGCTGTGTACCCGGTAATTCGGAGGAAGTTCTGATTCCACTTTTTCATCCTGCCGGCCGAATCAAAGAGGAAAAAGATCGCCGGTAGTGAGTTGATCGTGTAGTCGTTGAGTTCCTTTGCCTGAATTATCGCCTGTTCGTACCGTTTTCGCTCGGTAATGTCGCGGTCGTGCTGAATAATGAGCAGTTCGCCGTCTGATTCGATAAGCTGATAGGCCGATTCCGTTATGACCATTTCGCCGGAGCGTGTAGTTTGCTCGACTTCGCCGGACCATTTGCCTGATTCCTCAAGAACCTTTCGAAACTCGGCCGGGCCCGGCTTCATCCGGGTTTTCAGCAGATCGATGCTCGTCCGCCCAAGAGCTTCTTCCGCACTGAATCCGTAGAGCTTTTCACATCCGGTATTCCACTCAAGTATCCCACGCTCGGGCGACCAGATCATCATCGGTTCGAGCGAACTGCCGATCATCAGAGCCTTCCGAACGACGGCATTCTCGGCGATCTGCCTTCGGAGGTCGAAGCTCTCGATCGTTCTTGCCGTAAAAAAGACAATAAGCCCAAAGCCGATGACCGTGCCCGCCGTGAAAAGTGCAATGCCAAATTCCGTGCCGTAGAGCCCCGCTTTTTCCCCCTGATGCCTTAACCAGCCAAAAATGATCGGGACAACAAAAATGAACGGAAACAATCTGCGGGCCAATATTCCGCCGCCGGTGCGGGACCAAAGGATCGAAAGCAGCCCACGTTCGCGATAGGCAAGCAGGATAGCGAACGTTAGAACCAGGACGGCGACCGCAGTATTCAAAGCGATACTTGTAAAGCCCGGGACGTTAGCAAAACCGCGGAAGTCGAAAACGTAGAGGATCGCGGCAACGAGAACCGTGAACAAGGCAACAACACCTGCAATATTGGCTCCGAGCACGACCCAGCGTGAGCGAGCTTCGATGCCTAAAATGCCGACTGCAGCAAGTATGAAGACGATACCGGTCTCGATCGCCGGGCGACCCGAGGGCACCAGCGGGTCGAAATGCAGGCGGTCGCCGAACAGAAGGCTGCCCGAACCGAGGTCGACATCCGTGATCAGATGATCCGCAACGATGTAAACCCCGATACCGGCGAACGCGACTCCGAGAGCATATCCCAAAAACAACATCGGTCGGCTTTCTCGGGCCAACACGATAAGCATCAGCCCGACCCCTGCCAGGATCAACCCAATGGCCGTAAGAGGCTTTGCCTGATATGTTTCTTGAGGGAAAGAGCGAAGGATGTCGATGTCGAATCCCCAGCCGACCAGTACCGAGATCCCAAAGAGGATCGCAATACCGGCTCCGACGGGCGAGAGCCAGCGATTGAATCGGAAATACTGATCTTCCAGCCGTTTGATCATGCGAACGGCTCCTCGGTTCGATTTGTGCGAGCAGCGGGGCAGTCGGGAGAATACACCCTATCCTGAAACTCAAACGCAGGAATCGTCGAGACCGAGGCCGTGTTTCGGGGAGTTAATCTCATTTGATGCAGGTTCGTTAGAATGCCTTGGTGTCGATCATCAACAGGTCTTCCAACTTCAAATGTCTGAAAACCGATACTTCGGAAATGAGCGGCCTATGCCAACAAAGACCGAGTTCTCATATTCTTAGCCGATTTAAGGATTTAGTCAATAGTTTTTAATAATGCCTGAAATGAATTCCCCTGATATACCGAAGTTGCGCTATAATCCGCCGGTATGTCCCGCCATCTCTCAGCACTAGTCGTCGATGATGAACCCCAACTCCTTGAGCTTATCGCAGAGGTGCTGGACGAAAAAGGCTGGTCGATCGAGAAGGCTTCGACCGGCGAGGAAGCCATTGAACTGATCGGCGAAAAGAACTTCGATCTGGTCTTTTGCGATGTCATGCTCGGCGCCGCCGACGGTTACGATGTGCTCCGTCGTTTTACCGAAGTTCAACCGCTTGCCAAAGTTGTTCTGATGACCGGCCGCGGGTCGGCTGCCGGAGCTCTCGAAGCGACGTCCATCGGTGCATTTGATTACCTGCTCAAACCATTTTCGGTCGAGGATATCAATCGCCTCGCCGACCTTGCTTGTTCTCAGATCAAGCTGCGCGATCAGGAAAGCGGCTCGCCGGCTGAGGCAGGTGAACAGCTTTACACCAGCGAGATCCCGCTCATTGGCCGGAGCCCGAAGTTCGTAGAGTGCTTAAAGATGGTCGGCCGCGTCGCCGCAAGCGACCTTCCGGTTCTGGTTACAGGTGAATCCGGCACCGGAAAGGAGATCGTTGCTTCCGCCATTCACCAGAGGTCAAAGCGTCGCGGCGGGCCGTTCGTTGTGGTCAATTGCGGTGCCATACCGGTCGAACTGATCGAATCGGAGCTTTTCGGCCACGTTAAAGGCTCTTTCACCGGAGCCAGCGGCGACCGCATCGGGCTTTGGGAGCAAGCGGACGGCGGCACGATATTTCTGGACGAAGTGACCGAGACAAGTCCGCTTTTTCAGGTGAAACTCTTGCGCACACTCCAGCTCGGTGAGATCCGCCGGGTCGGTTCGAACCGGACGATAAAGATCGACGCTCGCGTTATAGCGGCGACCAACCGAAACATCGAAGCGGAGGTCGCCGATGGACGTTTTCGGCAGGACCTGATGTACCGGCTCAACGCCGTGACCATCTGCCTGCCACCGCTTCGCGAACGGGTTGAGGATATCCAGTTGCTCGCCGAGCACTTTGCCTCGGCTGCCGGCCGGTCCGGTGCTCCGGCGATCCGGTTCTCGGCCGCAGCTCTCGAATTGATGAAGCGGTACTCTTGGCCCGGAAATGTCCGCGAACTTGAAAATGCCGTTTTGCACGCCGCTTCGATGACGGACGATGTCGTTTACCCGGACCACCTTCCGGAACGCATCCGCGAATTCGACCGTGAAATGTTTTCTGCCGAGTCCAACGGCGATCCGTCAAGCTCGTCGAACTCTAACGGCCCGCTTGCCCCTCTCGCGGACATCGAGGCAGCCTATGTTGCGAAGGTCCTTGCCCATACCGGCGGCAATAAGCAGGCCGCTGCACGAATACTTCAGATCGACCGAAAAACGCTGACCCGGATCCTCGCCCGCAAAGGCGAATAGGCCTTGCCGGACGTGCAAAAGCAGTGTTCCAAATTTACCCTTTCGCCCTCGCACGAATGGGAAAAAATGCACGTCCAATACGAAGATCTCGTCCTAACTGTCCATTTTTATTGGGTTTTCCGGTATTCGCTTGCGGCACATTGGTTGCACTCAGTAAGAGCCGCAACGGAAATAATACGAAGAAAGCAAATTTCCCATGAATCGAAATAAAACTCCCTATCTTCTCTCCTTTCGACGCAAGATGCTGATCGTTGGCGGGCAATTCGAGCGATTTGCCGAGCTTGTCCGCACCTTTGACCGCAACGACTTCGAGGTCCTTTTTGCCAACAGCGGCAGCGAAGGACTGCGAGCCGCCCGTGTCGAGCGTCCGGACCTTATCCTTTGTGATCTCGGGCTGCCCGAGTTTTCCGCTATCGAGCTTTGCCGCGAGGTTCGTAACGACGCGGTCGTTTCGGGAACGGCTTTCCTGATGCTTTCGCGCCGTTACCATAACCGGCAGAACATAACTGAAGCTCTGGCGGCCGGGGCCGATGACTGCCTTCCGCACGAGGCGGAGGTCGAATATCTGTTCGCGAAATCGCTTTGGGAACTGCACCGCCTCGAAATTGAGGTCGAACGTCGTGAGGCCGCTGAGGCCGTCGAACGCCGGTCGCAGGTGCTTTCAGAGATAGTCGAGCATCTCGCCTCGCAAGCGGCAGCGGAACCGAGCGTCCGGGAGGCGAATCCGCTGCTTCGCGAAGTGCTTGAATCGATCGCTGCATTGCTTTCCGACAGCCGAGGCACCGCACGGCCATCAAAGAGGTCCTGCGAACCTGCACCCGTTCCTCAAACCTACGATCACTCGGTCATCGAATTTGCCATGTGATCATCGGGCGTAGAAGGATAAATCTCAACTAAGAAATGGCCTCTGTGTTCACCTATCCGAACACAGGGGCCTTTCGCTGTCGATCCAAAAAAAATGCCGCCCGGTTTGGACGGCATAAAGGCAGAAGCATAAGGAGAAACTGAAGGCTTTTGGTGGATCGTCCGGGACCCGTGGGAGTGGGTCCCGGACAAAAGGAGATCGCTAGGAGTATCTAAATTCTGCGTTTTGCGGCTATTGCCGGCGGTGGGAGTTCGACCGGCAATCTGCTCGCACTTGCGGAGCAAGTACTTGGCCGTTGGTGGGAGACCGGACCACAGGGATGCGGGCTGGGAGTCTCGGCCAAATCTTCCTCCCCGGTTATAGAAAACGAAGGAGGGCTCGTTTTCAATTCTTTTCAATCGGGCCGGCGGTTTAGTCGCTTGCGGCTCTTACCTCGCCGCCCGCTATTCCTATAATCAATCGGCGTGCCAAACGTCTGATCAAAACTTTTCCTCGCAGAACCATCGTAAGTGAGCCGATAAATCACGTTTTTGCAATGGGTTAGGGCACAAGGCCTATTGTTGATACTGTTGCTGCCAAGGCCTTCGATCCGGTCCGCAGGGAACTTGAACCCATTCGCCCGAGTGCCGGTGGGGTATTTCTACCCACTATGCGGATCAGGCAGCAAGGCATAAATGGACCGCCGTTGAATTGCCGGCCGAACCGCTCGAACATCGCTTAACGAGTTCGAGAAAGTCGCTTCGCGGGACCGGCTTCGACAGCAGATAACCTTGATACTCGTCACACCGAATGAGCTTCAGGAACTTGAGCTGCTCTTCCGTTTCGACGCCCTCAGCGATGACCTTTAGCCCAAGGTTATGTGCGAGAGTGACAAGGGCAAGTACGAGACTCGCGCTATTAGGATCAGTAGTAACGTCTGTAATGAACGATCGATCGATCTTGAGCGTATCGAGCGGGAGCGATTTCAGCCGCCCGAGCGATGAATAGCCCGTTCCGAAATCATCGATCGAGATATTGATGCCCTGCATCCTTAGCTCTGAGAGTGCCTGTACAGCTACCTCGCGGTCGGTCATCAAAAGGCTTTCGGTGATCTCAAGGTCAAGCCTTTCGGCCGGGAGTTCATTTTCGGCAAGGATGTCGATCACCATCTGCTGAAATCCCGCTTCGCGGAGCTGCCGCTCTGAGAGGTTCACGCTTACGAGCAGGTCATAGCCAAGATCTGTCAGATCTCCGCCGAATTCGGCCGCTTGGTCGAGTACCCATTCACCGATCTGCACTATCGCTCCGGTCGATTCTGCGATCGGTACGAACTCGGCCGGTGATATTGGCCCAAATTCATCGTTTTCCCAGCGTACGAGTGCTTCCATCCCGACGATCTTGCCGGTCTGGCATTCGGCCTTTGGCTGGTATACAACACGCATCTCGTTGCGGTCGAGAGCTCGCCGAAGGCCGTTCTCGATCGAGAGCCGTCGCCGGGCGGCACGGTTCATTCCGTTCATGTAGAATTGCGAGCGGTCGCCGCCCTGCTCGCGTGCATTAAGCAGTGCAGAGCTTGCATTCTCGATGAGCTTGGCCGCGTCGTTCGAATCCGTTGGCGCGATGCTCATTCCTATGCTTGCTGACAGGAAGACCTCGTCCTCCTCAATGAAAAGCGGCTCGCGGATGTGGCAGAGAGCGCAATCTGCCATTTCGGCGAGTTCGTCGCGGTCGCGGATGCCGGGTATGAGAACGGCAAATTCCTCGCCGTCGATGCGGGCAACGGTCGACCGCGGATTGACGCATTCGACCAACCGCCGGCCGATCTCCTTGAGCGCATCGCTTGCCGTCGCGTGGCCAAAGGTTTCCTGCAGTTTCCGGTAGCCTTCAATGGTGATCAGCATCACGCCGATCATCGCTTCCGAGCGTCCGGTCTCGAGTTCGCGGGCAAGAGTCTCCCTGAAGCGAACGCTGTTCGGAAGGCCGGTCACCGAGTCATGGAGCGAGAGATAGGTCACCTGGTCCGTACGCTTCTTGAGCAGATGCTCAAGTTCGGTCTCATACTGACGTTTGCTCCGGAGAAGCTGGTTGTGCTGAAGCGCACGATCAACTGCCATCTCGAGAAAATCGAGTTCGAACGGCTTCTTCACATAGTCGAAGGCACCAGCCCGTATTGATGCGATCGCGTCGTCCAGGTCGCGGTTGCCGCTGATCATAACTACAGCGGTCTCCGGCGAAGCCTCAATGATGCTCGGTACGAGCTCCGTGCCGGTCTCGCCACCGAGGTCGATGTCGCTCAGGACCACGTTAAAGTATTGTTCGACGATCGCCGCACGTGCCTCCGCGGCATTTCCTGCGGTCACGCAGTCGTAACGCTCCTCCAGAAAGCTCTCGAGGAGAGTCCGGATCGCGGGTTCGTCGTCGATAATCAGCAAAGTCGGTTTCATAGCTCATGCTCCGCGGGAGGATCGCAAATTCTTCGGCAATTAATGTGCCAACCTCCGAGCGCAGGCGGCAAGCTGTGTTTATGCAACACTTAGCAGAATTTCGCGGATCCTTAAGGTCGGTTACGGGGCATTGTGGGCATATTCCGGCGGACCATCGTGGTGCTTTTTGGACAGGCACGCGGCGGGAACAAAAAAGAAAGGCCGCGGCTTTCGTTCACCGCGGCCAAGTAATTTTTTGTCGATCCAGGAACTAACTGCTAACACCGAACGTCCGGGCAATTATATCTGTCTGCGTCCGGATCGAACGGAGTTTATCGCGGAACCCTGTGAACCGCAGTACGTAAACCGAACTGCCGGAACGAAGAAAATAGAACCGGCCGGCCATCGGCCTTCCTGCACGGACATATTCGTAATTGAGGATAGCCCCGTTCAGCTTGCCGCCGAAGTTCTCCTCGCGGCCTGCAACGTAGCCGGGAAGGAACTGCAGTTTCTGCTCTTCTTCCTTTATCACATCCGAGATCAACACGTTCTGGGCAACGCTGAGCTTTCGCACTTCGAGGTGCCCGTCCAGGCGATCGACGAAGACGAACTCGACGTTCGGGTTGGTCACCGTGGGCTTTACCGTCATTTTCCAACGTGCATCCGGAACGTCGAAGCTATACTCGACGTTTGGGTCGGAAAAGACCGTGTTGTTCTGCGCAGAGACGGCGGACGCGAAAGCCACCAAGAACATTGCTGCAAATGCGGCCACACCGATCTTCTTGAGCATTTTGATAAACATAACGCAATTTTAACCGAAAACTCCCGATAAACCGAAGGGTTAGATGTTCACGCGTCCGGCGGTGTTGTATCGTTTCATTCGTATTTATGTCGAGCCAATACCCGTATTGGATCACCTTGATTCGTCCTTTTTCCCGTTCCCTGCGTCTAAATCCCCGGCATTAGTTTTTTGAGATATTTGTGAAAGTTATGCGGTTTCTTCAATACACGACACTACGCCGGGCTGTTGCTCTTGCGATGCTTGCAATTCTCGTCCTGCCGGGTACGCTGCTGGCGGATCGGCCTACAAAGGTGAAAAAGCTTACGGAGGAGCAGAAGATACTTCACGTCCTTAACCGGCTGACCTACGGGCCTCGCCCGGGCGATCTTGAACGCGTCAAGGCGATCGGCATCGAAAAGTTTATCGAACAGCAGCTTAATGCCTCGGCGATCGAGGACACAAAGCTCGAGGCACGCATTTCTCGTTTTGACGTTTTCGGGATGTCTACGGCAGAGGTCTTCGGTAAGTACCCAAACCCCGGTGCACTTCTCCAACAGCTCGAAGGCCGCAATCGTCGTCAGCAGCCGGCCAATGGTGCCCCCGCGATGAACGAGGAACCGACCGCCGCCGAAAGGGAGGAGCGCCAACGTCAGCTACGCGAGATCTACGCCGAATATGGCCTTCGGCCGGCGGGACAGCTTTTGCCGCAGATCGTCGGCAACCGCGTTGTTCGGGCCGCCTATTCCGAACGCCAGCTTCAGGAAGTGATGGTCGATTTCTGGCAGAACCACTTCAACGTTTTTGCCGGCAAGGCCGCCGTCCGCTGGTACATTCCAAGTTATGAGCGCGACGTGCTCCGCAAGCATGCACTTGGGAATTTCCGCGATCTGCTCGCCGGCACTGCACAGCATCCGGCAATGCTCTTCTATCTTGATAATTTCGAATCGGTCTCTCCGAACTCACAGCAGCGTGCGGGTGGCAATGGGCCGCTCCAGCGAGCGATCCGCAGCGGCAACGTTTCGCCGCAGCTTCGCGAACAGATCAAGCAGCGTCAGGGCATCACGGATGCGGAACTTGACCGCCGCATCGCGCAGGCACGCAATGCCGGCAATCAGCAGCGTCGCGGGCTCAATGAGAACTATGCCCGCGAGTTGCTCGAGCTTCACACGCTCGGCGTCGGCGGCGGATATACGCAGCAGGACATCGTCGAGGTAGCAAAAGCGTTCACGGGTTGGACCATCGCCGATCCGCGTGGCTATCGCCGGGTCGCCGCAAACATGATCCGCGGCGAAGAGAACCGCCAGATCGAGCGGCTCCAGCGGATGGCGGGCATCCCGGACGACATCGAAAGCGGCGAGTTCTATTTCAACGAACGCTGGCACGAGAAAGGTCAGAAGACCGTGCTCGGTCAGAAGATCGACGAGGGCGGAATGAAGGACGGGCTAAAGGTGCTCGATATTCTGGTGAAGCATCCTTCGACCGCAAAGTTCATTGCCCGCAAGCTCGCTGTTAAGTTCGTTCGCGATGACCCGAGCGAGGCGATGATCGAACGCGTTGCCGCAGCGTTCAGCAAGTCTAACGGTGATATCAAAGCAACGCTTCGGGCCTTGTTTACCGATAAAGAATTCTTCGCTCCTGAGAACTACCGTGCGAAGATCAAGACGCCATTCGAGCTTGCCGTCAGCACCTTGCGTGCACTCGGTGCCGAAACGAACGCGAACCCGGCATTGATCGGAATGCTCAATAAACTCGGCGAGGTGCCCTATGGGTATCAAGCTCCGACCGGATATCCGGACACCGCCGAAGATTGGGTCAACACCGGTGCTCTCCTTGAGCGGCTGAACTTTGCTGTCGCCGTCTCAAGCAACCGCATTCCCGGAACTCGAGTCGATCTGCGAGGTTATTACGCCGCGAGCCGAGGCGAGATACTTGAGAACGCCATCGGCAAGATCTTGTACGACGAGGTCTCACCGGCGACCCGGGCATCGCTCGAGAAGCAGGCCGCACAGCCGTTGCCCGAAGTAGCGGCAGGCAACGAAGCGGACGATCTCGATCTTGGCGATATAAATATGCGGCCGGCAGGAATGCCCGGCGGCGGAATGAACCGACGTGTGAGGCTGATGCAGCCCTCGGGCGAGCCTGAGGTTTTCAAAGCAGTAAGCCTCGTTCTCGGCACACCTGAATTTCAGCGGCAATAAAATTGTCCGTAAGCCGGCGGCCGACGCACTACTTTGGCTGCCGGCTATTTTTGTCTCCGGAGGTAATTATGCGAAGAGTTCTTGTTGTTGCATTACTTTCTCTGCTATCGCTTACGGCGTGCGGCGTTGCGGCCCAATCACGGCCTTCGAAAGCGGATTCGCCTTATCGGAAGGCTGCTGATTACTCGAGCGATGCCCGCGGGCTCTCGCTCATTGTTTACAAGGACGGGAAGGTCATGTTCGAGGAGTATCACAACGGCCATTCGGCCGATTCTCCGCACCTTCTGGCTAGCGGCACGAAGTCTTTCGTCGGTGTCATGCTCGCTGCTGCGATAGAGGACGGCCTGATAAAAAGCTTCGACGAACGCGTTTCAGAGGTGCTTACGGAATGGCGTTCAGATCCTCGAAAGTCGCGGGTGACCTATCGCGAATTGCTTACGCTGACCGGCGGGCTGGACTCGGGCCCGATCGGCCGTCCGCCCTCATATTCCGAGGCCGCAGGCTTTGGCTCCAAGTTCGAGCCCGGCACGACGTTCGAGTATGGCCCGGTGCCGTTTCAGGTCTTTGGCGAGGATCTCCGCCGAAAGCTCGAACCGAAAAAGGAAAGCGTAATGGGCTACATGGAACGCCGGATCTTCGATCCGATCGGGCTGAAATATGCCCGCTGGACGATGCAGGCAGGCCAGCCGAACTTGCCTTCGGGGGCGTACCTGACCGCCGGAGAATGGCTCAAGTTTGGTAGGTTGCTTCTCGATGGCGGCAAGTGGAACGGCAAACAGATCATCAAGAAAAGCCTGCTTGACGAACTGACCAAAGGCTCGAAGGCCAATCCGAACTACGGTATTACGTTTTGGCTCAATCGGTCCGGCGAAAGCAATGCGAACGTCGCCGAAAATCGCGGCCGTCTTGGGCGATTGCTCGGCGACCGCGAGGCAAACACGACCGCAATAAGCAAGCGTGGGTTCGGCGACGATCTGCCACGGGACATTTACGTTGCCGCCGGAGCCGGCAATCAGCGGCTCTACATCATCCCTTCGGAAAAGATGGTCGTCGTTCGGCAGGCAAGGCAGGGACGCTTTGACGATGGCGAATTTTTGCAGCTGCTGCTTGGAAAAAAGTGACGATCGCTGTTTCTATTCGGGCCGCTTGAGTATGAAGGTCGCGGTATCTCCGCGGCCTTCTGCATTCAGCCTGGCCGCTTCGCGTTCCCACTCGGCCATCTGAGCTTCCGTGAAGATATCCGGTGGATGGATCACGCCCGGTGCTCCTTCCGGTATGAGCTGAATGTCCTGCCGATACATCTCGCTGCCCCAGAACTGAAACGCCGTCGATTCATAGCGGACGGAACCGACAGAGAATCCGCCGTCCTCCGCAAGATCAACGAAAGCCCGTTCAGTAAAGAGATACAAATGCCGCGGAGCGTCGAGCTGGACCCAGTCCGTTCCGTATTTCTCCCAAGCGAAGTTGATCACCGGCATCGCAATCAGAAGGTGGCCGCCCGGTCGGAGCAGCCGAAACGCATTAAGCAATGCCGCCTTCGGATCGGGCAGATGCTCGAACGAATGGCTCATTATGATCAGATCGAAAGCGGGTTCCAGTTCGCTAAGCGGCCGCTTCAGAATGCGGACACCGGGGGGCAACTCGATATCGCCTTCGATGAATGCATCGGCACCGGTTAAGTCGCGAAAGCCGAAATAATGCAGCGTTTGAAGCAGTTGCCCCTTGCCGCAGCCGAAATCGAGTATCCGCGAATCAAAGGTGAGGCCGAGCTCAGGATCGCTCAGGGCCGCAGGGAAGTTCCCGGCAAAACCGGGCCGCATTCGGGACAAAAGCTTGCCAGCAAACCCGTGTCCTTCTACAAAATATTGTCCGATGGCCCGCGCAGCAAAGCGATGGATCGCCGACCGGCCGACCGGCGTTTCAGAGTTAAACGACAGGTAATTATCGGGATAGTATTTCGCGAGCTCGGGTATTTCCTTGATCTGAAGAGTTCCGCATTTCGCGCATTCGACGTAAACGAATTCGTCCCGAGTGCCAAACATCATCTCGCGAGCAGTGTGTTCGGCGTTTTCCGATGCGTTGCCGCAAACCCGGCATTCGAAGCTCATAACGATTGCGGCCGCTCAGACCCTGCGGCCAATGGTGAAGACCTTGACAAGTGCGAGCCCGGCGATGAAGCCGCCGATGTGTGCCGCATAGGCGACGCCGCCAGTTCCCGCCGGCGTCAATGCTCCAAGAACGATCTGATAGACGATCCAGATTCCGAGAGCGACAAAGGCCGGCACCGTCGTGAGGAAGTTGAAGATAACGGCTCGCACCTGCCGTTGCGGAAAAAGGAGTATGTAGCCGCCGAGCACGCCGGAGATCGCCCCCGAAGCGCCGAGCATCGGTATTACTGACGAGGTATCCATCGCGACCTGGGCAAGAGCCGCAGCGATGCCGCAAACGATATAAAAAGCGGCAAACCGGATGTGGCCCATCAGGTTTTCGAGATTATCGCCAAAGACGAAAAGGAACAGCATGTTTCCGACGATGTGTCCGATGCTGCCGTGCATGAACATCGAGCTGATGAAGTTGAAATAGACCGACAGCGGCGTCGAATAATGCCGTATCTCAGCCGAGTTACCCATCGAATCGCGAACGACCTGAACTCCGCTGAGGTCAACGCCGGTCGTCACTTCCTGCGGAACAAGCGACCACGCATAGGTGAACGACTCACTTGTACCTAGCTGTTGGAGCAGCACAAAGACGAGTACGTTCATTCCGATAAACAAATAGTTCACGAACGGAACTATCTTTATATC
>CAZGLZ010000046.1:0-1988 GCA_964526245.1 uncultured Chloracidobacterium sp.
GCGGAGCCGTTGCCGTTCATTTTCATTGTTGCCGTCTGTGAGATCTCCCCAGAGTGGCGGACCTTGCCGGTCGCCACTTCGATCAAGCGATAGGTGACCGCTGCCGAGCCGGCGGTGTTGTATTCGGTCACGCGGCCGGTCACGACGTAAGCAACGCCAAGCTGCTTCCCTAACTTTACAGCCGCCGCTGTTGAACTTCCGCCGTTGATCGCTTCAAGACTTGCGTCTGAGGCGTTCCGCGTGTGCCGCGTGTCGTAAACATTGAACTTGCGGGTGTGGTTTAGCCTTGCCGAAAGCATCGACTGCAATCCCCGCTTCGCCTGGTCGTTCATCGCCGAAGCTCCCGGCCCGGGCGTGAACTCGACCACCGCCGTCTTAACTCCCTGCCCCCTCGCCGGCGCCTGTGCAAACGAAACGCCCGCCAACGCGATCCCCAAAACCAAAAATGCCAATATGTTCTTCATAATTTCTCCCTCTTAAATTCTTCAGCCGCATTCACCGGCCACAATTGAATGCGTTCGAAGATCAAGAAAACTATCACGAGCGAGATGGGAAAGTTGCGAAAGTTTCGGACATGCGAAGTTACGGAGTTTCAGAGTTGCAGAGTTTGGGAGTGGCGGCCTTGGCGAGTTTCCGGAATTAATGAAATGAGGCCTTATTACGACTGGACCGCACGCGTCCCCGCGTGCCACGCCGCAAAGCGGCGTCGGCCCGTTGAGCCGCATACGATCCAGCCGTTTACAGCTTATTTCAAATGTTTCTTAAAGAAGGCGAGAGTCCGTTCCCAGGCTAGTTTGGCTGAGTCGGCGTCGTAGCGGGGCGTAGTGTCGTTGTGAAAGCCGTGCTGCTTCTCGGCGTACATGTAGGATTCGAACTTCTTCTTGTTTTCGGTCAGTGCGGCCTCGTAGGCGGCGATGCCTTCATTGATCCGTTGGTCGTTACCGGCGTAGTGAAACTGGATCGGGGCAGTGATCTTCGGCACGTCCGCAACCCCTGCCTGCCGTAAAACGCGACCCCGGCGTTGAGGTCCTTGCCAAGCCGGACGGCTAGCTGATTGACCATTCCGCCGCCGAAGCAGAACCCGACGGCACCGAGCATTCCGGTCGAATCGGAACGCTTTTTAAGCCACATCGCCGAGGCGACAAAGTCCTCGGTCATTTTCTTTCCGTCCACGGTCCTGAACGCCGCGGCACCTTTCTGTTCGTCGCCCGGATAGCCGCCGACCGAGGTCAGTCCGTCCGGAGCAAAGGCAACATAGCCCGCCTTCGCCAGGCGGCGAGTGACGTCCTCAATGTAGGGATTCAGTCCGCGGTTTTCGTGGATCACCAGCACGGCCGGAAACTTCCTGCCCTTCGCCGGCCGTGCGAGATAGCCCTTGATCGAGCCGTTGCCCTCGGGCGAAGCGACCGTCTCGTAGCCAACCTTGATGTCCTCGTCCTTCGGGTCAACGGTCTGTGCCCAGGCGTAGTTCGGCCGAAGGCTTTCGAGTATCGCCGCAGCCGTAACGCCGCCGACCGCAAAGCGTGCCGCCCCGCGAAGGAAAGCCCGGCGGTCGATCTCACCGTGCTGATATTCGTGAAAAAGGTCGAGTAACTCTTGCGGATATTCGTTTGCGGTCTTGCGTTCCATTTTGATCTCCCCTAGGTTTTCTGAAAATTAGTCCGCGTTCATCTTTGCGGCGTAGTTGGCGAGTGCCTCGGCCCGCGTTGCGCCAAAGGCGTAGCAGTCGCTTTCTTCCATGCTCACGAACTCCGGCCCGATAACGCAATACTGTCCGCCATCCTGAAAGATCAGCGTGCCGCCCGGACCGCGTTCCGTTTGAAGGTCGGGGTCGCGGAGCATCATCTGAAACTCGGGCGTCATTTCGCGGCCCGCTTTGCGCTCCAGGGCTCTTCAGCACGGCCGCTGAATGAGACACTGCCCGCCATCGCGTCGCCATCGACCTTGCCGCTGAATGTAAGCGTCAGCTCGTTGCCGCCGTAAACGAT